>NC_010511.1:3440000-3740000 GCF_000019365.1 Methylobacterium sp. 4-46
TGGCCGCCCTCGCGGAAACACTTGCTGTAGGCTTGGCCGAGCGCGATGTGGCTCGCCGCGTTCTCGTCGTAGAGGGTGTTGAAGAACAGCAGCCCCGAGGCCGAGATCGGCGAGGAGGCCGGCACCAGGGCGACCTCGCCCAGCCGGCGGGCGCCCTCGTCGGTGTCGAGCACGCGGGCGAGCACGTCGGCGCCGCTGCGCGCCGTCGCCTCGACGATCCGCCCGTCCGCGAAGCGCACCGCGATGTCCTCGATCAGGGTACCCTGGTAGGAGAGCGGCTTCGTCGCCGCCACCCGCCCCTCGACCCGCAGCCGGTGGGGGGTGGTGAAGACCTCCTCGGTCGGGATGTTGGCGTTGCAGATGATGCCGCTGCGCGAGGCCGAGGCGCCGCCGCACCATTCGTGGTCGTCGGCGAGCCCGACCGTCAGGTCGGTGCCCGGACCCTGGAAGCGCAGGGCCGCGTAGCGCCGCCCGTTGAGCCGGTCGGTCCGGCGGCGCAGGGCGGCGTTGTGCGCCGCCCAGGCCGCGACCGGATCCTCGCCGTCGACCCGCGAGGCGGCGAAGATCGCGTCCCACAGGCGCGCCACCGCCTCCTCCTCGGGCAGGCCCGGGAAGACGGCGCGGGCCCAGGCCGGCGTGGCCGCCGAGACGATGGTCCAGTTGGTCGCGAAGGTGGCGATCAGCTCCAGCGCCGGCTGGTAGGCCCGCGAGCGGGCGCGGTTGGCGCGCGCCACCTTGTCGGGATCCTGGCCGGACAGGAGCGAGGGATCGTCGCCCACGATGGCGAGCCGGGCGGCGCCGTTCCGGTAGGCGCTGGCCATGCCCTCGTAGAGCCAGCCCGCGGCGCGGTCGAAGGCGTCGTCGGGGGCGTGCGCGAAGCGGGCGAGCGTGGCCGCGTCGTCGCCGTAGAGCGTCGTCACCAGGGACGCGCCCGCCCGGTAGGCCTCGGCGGTGATGCGTCGGGCGAGGCCGAGGGCTTCGAGCGGCGCCGTCATCACCAGTTCCTGGCCGGGCCGCAGCCCGAGCCCGACCCGCACCGCGACCTCGGCGAGGCGGTCGAGGCGGGTTTCGTGCGCGCGGCTCATGGAAACGTGAACATTCATCGGCATTCCCTCGTGAAACGACCCTGTCGCGGTCAGCCTATCCGTCACGCGAGCCGCGTCCAGGCGATCCCGCCGAGATCCTCCCGGAACGCGAAGCGGGCGAGGTGCTCGGCCACCACGGCCTCCAGCCGCGCCAGGGCCTCGGCGTCGGGAGCCCTCACCCGCAGGGTCAGGCCCTCGGAATCGGCCTCGAACACGGCCTCGCGCCCCTCTCCGAAGGGGACGACGCCCCGCTCCGGGGAGAACGCCGTCTCGGGGAAGCGGTGGCTCCAGTGCTTGCAGAGCTGGGTCAGGTAACGGCTGCCCTGGGTCGTGTCGACCCGGGCCTGCGCGGTCAGCAACGACGCCCCGCTCATGCGCCCTCGGCCTCCCGCAGGGCCGCCCAGATCGCCCGGGGCGTGGCCGGCATGTTGATGTGGGCGACGCCCCGGGCCCGCAGGGCGTCGACGAGGGCGTTCATCACCGAGGGCAGCGCGCCGGCGCAGCCGGCCTCGCCGCAGCCCTTGACGCCGAGCGGGTTGGTCTTGGCCGGAACCGGGTGGCTCTCGAAGCTCATCGGGGGCGCGTCGGCGGCGCGCGGCAGGCAGTAATCCATGAACGAGCCGGTCACGAGCTGGCCCTGCTCGTCGTAGGCCGTGCGCTCCATCAGCGCCTGGCCGATGCCCTGGATCACGCCGCCGTGGATCTGGCCCTCGACGAGGAGCGGGTTCACCACCGTGCCGAAATCGTTGACCGTGGTGTAGCGCACCACCGCGGCGACGCCCGTCTCGGGATCGACCTCGACCTCGGCGACGTGGCAGCCGTTCGGGAAGGCCGAGGGGGAGGCCTCGTGCACGTGGGCGACGTCGAGGCTGCGCGGCGCCTGCGGGTCGGGCAGGCCCTCGCGCAGCTTGGCGGCGAGGTCGAGGAGCCCGATGCCGCGATCGGTGCCCGCGACGACGAAGCGGCCGTCCTCGAAGACGATGTCGGCCGGGCCGGCCTCCAGCACGGCAGCGGCGGCCGCCCTGCCCTTCTCGATCACGAGGGCGCTCGCCTCCACGATGGCGGCGCCGCTCGCCATCAGCGACTTCGACCCGCCGGTGCCGCCGCCCGCGATGAGCTGGTCGCTGTCGCCCTGGAGCAGGCGGACCTTGTCGAGGGGGATGCCGAGGCGGTCGTGCAGCACCTGCGCGAAGGGCGTGGCGTGGCCCTGGCCGTAATCGAGGGTGCCGGTGATGATCGTCACGGTGCCGTCCGCCTCGAAGCGCAGGCCGCCCATCTCGTTCATCGGCGGCGCGGTGATCTCCAGGTAGTCGCCGATGCCGATGCCGCGCAGCAGGCCGCGCGCCTCGCTCTCGGCGCGGCGGGCCGGGAAACCGTCCCAATCCGCGGCGGCGAGGGCCCGGTCGAGCACGGCCGGGAAGTCGCCGCTGTCGTAGGTCATGCCCGAGGGGGCCGCGTAGGGCATGTCCTCCGGGCGGATCTGGTTGAGGCGGCGCAGGGCCACCCGGTCGCGGCCGGTCTCGGCGGCGGCGTTCTCGATCAGGCGCTCGATGAAGTAGTTGCCCTCCGGGCGGCCCGCGCCCCGATAGGCCCCGATCGGCGTGGTGTTGGTGTAGAGGCAGGCGACCGCCACGTCGAAGACCGGCGTGCGGTAGACGCCGACCATGTTGCGGGCGATGTTCACGGTCTGGAACAGCGGCGAGAGCGGGTTGAGGTAGGCCCCCATATTGCCCCGGCCGCGCACCCGGAAGGCCAGGAAGCGGCCCTCCGCGTCGAGGGCGAGCTCCGCCGTCACCGCGACGTCGCGGCCGTGATGGTCGGAGAGGAAGCTCTCGGAGCGCAGGTCCGTCCACTTGACGGGCCGCCCCAGCACCTTGGCGGCGTGGAGGAGCGGCAGGTACTCGGGATAGACCGGCGCCTTCATGCCGAAGGAGCCGCCGACATGGCCGGTGACCACCCGGACCTTGTCGCGCCCGGTCTTGAGCACCCCGTCCGCGAGGCTGTTGCGCAGGCCGAAGACGCCCTGGGAGCCCACATGCAGGGTGTAGCGCCCGTCCCCCGGCTCGTAGACGCCGATCGCCGCGCGCGGCTCCATCGGGTTGATGACGAGGCGGTTGTTGACGAGGTCGAGGCAGGTGACGTGCGCCGCGGCCGCGAAGGCGGCGTCGGTGGCGGCGCGGTCGCCGAGGGCGAAGTCGAGGGCGAGGTTGCCGGGCGCCTCGTCGTGGATGAGCGGCGCGTCGGGCGCGGCCGCCTCCTCGGCGGTGGTCACCACCGGCAGGTCCTCGATGTCGAGGATCACGGCCTCGGCGGCGTCGCGGGCCTCCGCCAGGGTCTCGGCGACCACGAGAGCCACCGGCTCGCCCGCGTAGCGCACCCGGTCGGTGGCGAGCGAGGGCTGGGGCGGCTTGCGCATCGGCGAGCCGTCCTGGTTGGTGAAGGCCATGCTGTTGCCGATACGGCCGTAGCCGTCGAGATCCGCCGCCGTGAACACGCCGAGCACGCCCGGCATCGCGCGGGCGGCCTCGGCGTCGATCCCGTTCAGCCGCCCATGCGCCACCGGGCTGCGCACGAAGACCGCGCGGGCCTGCCCCTCAAGGGCGAGGTCGTCCGTGTAGCGCCCCTGCCCCTGCACCAGCACGGGATCCTCGGCCCGCGGCACCGGCTGACCGATGCCGAACTGCTGGGGGGCCGCAAAGTCGCGCGCGTCGGGACGGGCATTCATGCCGAACTCTCCGGAGGGTCGCTTCCCAGCTAGCGATTCGGCGCGATCCTGCAAGGTCGCCGGGAGCGGGGCGGCCCCGCCGTGGGGGCACGGCTCGGCCGCCGCGGGCGCCGATCAGCCCGGCTCCCGCTCCTGCGCGGCCCGCTCCGGCCCTCTCTCGGGCGCGGGCCGCCCGGACGGCGCCGAGCCGCGCGCGCAGGCGCTCCGCGAGCACGCTCCAGGGCCGGCCGGCGGCCCTCGCCATCGCCGCGCGGCTCATCGCCTCCAACCGCTCCGGCGCGGCCGCCAGGGCCCGCAGGTGGTCGAGGAAGCCCGGAACGCAGCGCTCCTGCGGGACGACGACGCCGCTGACGCCCGACTCGACCGCCTCGGCCACCGCCCCGCAGGCGGCCACGATCGGCACCACGCCGTGGACCATGGCCTCCAGCACGGTGAGCGGGAGCCCCTCGTAGCGGGACGGCAGCAGGATATCGGCCCAGCGGTAGATCTCGGAGAGGCCGGCATCGTCGTAGACCGGCGGTTCGACCAGGTGCGCGTGCCGGCTGAGGGTCAGGTGGGCGTCGGTCAACACCGCCTTCCCGACCACCCGGATCTCGAAGAGCGGGTCCGGGTCGAGCGCGTCGATGATCTCGGCCAGCCGGTCGAGCCCCTTCTGGGTATCGAGGCGGCCCAGGTAGAGCAGGCGCAGGGGGCGACCGGCCGGGGCGCGCGGCGCGACGGCGCGGTGCGGATCGGGCTCCAGCGAGGGCGCGTTCGGCAGGGCCAGGATCTTGTCGCGCGGGATGCCGAGGCTCGCCATCTCGCAGGCCATCCCCTCCGAGCAGGTCAGGACGAGGTCGATCGCGTGCTCGTAGGCGAGGGCGAGCATCGGATGGCCGCAGGCGGCGCCGATGCGCGACTTGTCGAACAGGTGCAGGTAGGTCGCCGTGGTGACGCCCCGGCGCCGCAGCCCGCTGAACAATCCCATGATCTCGGCCGAGTGGCAGCTCACCACGAGTTCGAACGTGGTCAGGACATTCGCGAAGTCGCGGGCCCAGGCCTCGTCCAGGATCCTGGGCAGCTGCGTGCCCAGGAAGGAATCGCCCGCCCAGGCGGCGATGCGGCCCCCGGCGTCGACGAGGTAGATGTCGTCGAAGGCCTCGAGCGCGCGGTGCGCCCGGTAGGCGACGTCGCTCCCGAGCAGGATCAGGCTGGTGCGCAGCCCCTGGCGGCGCAACTCGCGGGCGAGGCAGAACGTGACCTTCTCGACGCCGCCGAAATCGCAATGCGGCAGCACGCAGGCGACGCGGCCCTCGCGCGCCTCGGCCACCGGCGGGAGCAGGGCGCCGTCGAACTGGGCGCGGGCGCGCGGCGCCATCGCGTCGAGCGGGCGGGAGCCGAGGAAGACCTCCTCGACCAGGTTGCTCGGACGGCCGCGCAGGCCGTGGCAGCGCAGGTGCAGGCAGAACTGGACGAAGTCCGTCACCGCCACGTCCTTCAGGGTCTCCGCCGCCATCGCCCGAGGCGGGAGGCGGATCTCCAGGGTGGCGACGCGGTAATTGGCGCCGTGGATCGGCAGTTCCGTGATCCAGGCGTCCTTCTCGTCGAGGGCGATCGCCTGCAGGAGCTTCTGCGAGACGGCGAGGAGGTGGCAGTGCGGCGAGAAGCCGTGCCCGCGCCGGACCCGGATGGTGTCGTCGTCCGAGGCCGCGAGGGTCAGCGACACGAAGTTGTGGCCGGCGAGGGCCCGCTCGATCTCCAGGCAGAGCCAGCGCGTCAGGCCCGCCCCGCGCAGCAGGGCGAGCGTCCGGCCGGTCGTCGACAGGAGGTACTGGCCCGCCCAGACGAAGGCCGGCTCGCGGATCGCCTGCCAGATCCGCGTCTCGAAGGCCTGCTGGTCCATGCGCGGGCCGCCGCGCTGCAGGTCGCTCGCCATCTCCACGCTCGCCTCGTCGGACAGGCGCACGGCGAAGCGCGGCAGCTCGTCGTGCTCCCGCGCGACGAAGGCGTTCACCTGGAACAGCGCCTCGTGCTTGCGGCGCAGGTATTCCCGGATCTGCGTGTCCGAGCGGGTCGAGTCGGCGAGCATGCTCTCCGCCCGCTTCCGGTAGGACAGGCCGAGATTCGGCAGGTGGCGGCCGCGGAAGCCGCGCCCCACGGCCGAGAGCCAGAAATCCCAATCCTCGTAGCCGAGCCGCATCCCCTCGTCGAAGCGCAGACCCGCCTCGATCATGCGGCGCCGGATCAGGCTGCCGGCCTCGCACAGGTTGACGACCGAGGCCGCGTAGGCGTTGAAGTCGCCGCTGTAATCGTGGAAGGCCCGGACACCGAACATCCGGATGTCCGGGTAGAACCAATCCGCCTCGGGATGAAGGAGCAGCGCCTCCTGCATCGCCGCGATGCCGTAGGGGGCGAGGAGGTTGTCGGCATCGAGGAAGTAGACGCCCTCCGCCGCCGGGAGCCGGCGGAGCGCGAAGGCGATGCCGCGGTTGCGGGCCGCGCTGAGGCCGCCATTGGCCTGCCTCACGCAGTGGATGTTGGGCCAGCGCGCGCAGAAGGCGGTCAGCGTCGTGAAGGTCTGCGGGTCGGGGCACCCGTCGTCGACCAGGACCACGTCCACGTCCGCGAACCGCGACTGGCGCGTGAGCGAGGCGACCGCCTCGCGCACCAGCCCGCTGTGCTTGAAGACCGGGACGATCACCGCCAGGCGCGGGCGCGCCGGGGAGGACGGCGCATCCGCCGGGGCGCGGGGCACGGGATCGGCGCTCATGCCCGGCGCGTCCCGCGGACCACCGCGAGGTGGAGGAAGTGCGCCAGGGCGTGCCGCGTCCCGGCGCCGGCCCGGCGCGTCCCCAGGTAGATGTCGAAGCAGTCGCCGAGCGGGCCGGGCGCCTCGAACAGGACCTGCCCGGTCTCGCGCGCCCGGAGCCGCAGCCAGGCCGCGCGCCCGTCGAATCCCTCGCGCGCGGCCAGCGCGTCGCCCGGGCGCGGGCTGCCGTGCCGCAGCCAGCGCCGCGGAGCGGCGCCGCGGGGGGCCGGCCTCGGGCCTACCGGAAGCCCGGAGGGGGCCGCGAACAGGCCGAACTCCGTCGGGTCGGCCTCGTCGTGGGCGAGCGCGACATCCGCCAGCACGGCCCGCACGCCTTCGATCCGCACGTGGCGGATGACGGCGACGTGCGGCGCCTCGTCGGCCGGGTGCAGGAACAGGCCCGACCCGACGCCCATGTATCGCAGCAGTTCGGGCCGCGGCTCCGGCAGCCCGCCGCCAAAGGCCGCGCGCTCGAGCAGTTCGTCGATCCGCACGTGGCTCGGCGCCTCCGGCGCCGCCTCCCCGTCCGCCGGCCGGCCCCAGCCGCGGGAGGGCAGCCGCAGGCCCGGCACGCCCGCGTAGATGCGCAGCGCCAGGGGGCGCTGCCCCACCGCGCCGTCCGAGGTCACGGCCCGCAGGCGCGGATCCGCCGTCTCCTCGCCCAGGCTGAGGGCGAGGCGGGGCGCGGTGCCGCGCTCCCAGAGGAGCTCGACCTCGACCGGCTCGTCCAGGGGGCGCGCCGTCACGGGGCAGTCGAAGCGGTTCCAGCCGGGATCGAGGGTGGCGGCCGCAACGGTCCAGGTCCCCAGCAGGTCCCGCGAATGCGCGGCGCGCAGGCGGATCGCCACGCTCGCGCGCGTCTGGCGGTCCGCCGCGGCGAGGTGGAGTTCGAAAGCGTGCACGGCGCGGAACTCGCGCTTGGAATTCTGGCTGAGCCCGGTGACCTGCGGCAGCTCGGCCGGGCACAGGACGGCGTCTCCCGGAGGCAGGAACAGGCCGAGGCGGGGCTGCGGCGGCACGGCCTGATCGACGATGCGCTGCGCCGCGTGGAGCGCCTCGACATGCTCCGTGACGATCTGCTGGAGCCGCCCGATCTCCAGCTGCCCGGCGCCGAGATCGGCGAGGAAGCGCTCCGACAGCCCCAGCGCGCGGTCGAGCTGCCACGCCGCCACCCCGTCCGGTCCCGCGGCGGAGAGGTCGAACACCGCGTCCGCGCCGGGGACCTGCGGGGCGATCTGCCTCAGCCGGGCCACGGCCTTCGGAAACCTCTCGACGAAGTCGCGGTCCAGGATCGCGCCGAGGATCGGTCGGGCGAGGAGCGCGTCGTCCGGCCGCCCCGCGGCGTCGGAGATCTCGAAGCCCCTCAGGGCATCGATCTGCTTCTCCGACAAGGCCACGCAATGGGCGGCCGCGGCGGCCGCCGGCAGGTGCTGGCGCAGGCGGTCGAGAACCACGAAGGCGTGGCGGGGCGGCCAAGTCGCGGCCGGGGCGGCATCGCCCGGGTCCGGGACGACGAGGCCCGCTTGTCTATCGCTCGGCATCTGGGGAAGTCCGACCGGCTGGGATCCGATGGGGGGTGATGGGGCCGCGGCCATCTTACCTTGGGTCATCTAGCCCGTGCCGAAGCCTCCGCCAAGGCGTCGGCTCCCGATGACGGCTTCGGCGCACGATCCCGCGGCGGCGGCCGCGCCTTCCCGGCGACCGGGCCGCGACGTGGCGCACGCGCGGGTTTGACCCCATCATTCCCTAGAGTAAGGTGGGGCGGGTCGTTCGGCGCGTTCGGCGGCACGCGCGGGGAGGCGGCCTCGCGCCCACCCCCGCCGGACGAATGCGGGCTCCCGCGCGCTCACCAGCCTGAGAGGGCGTAATGTACAGAAGATACGTCTCTCTTGGTCAGAATTGTGAGGTAGCCTTCCAGTTCCGGAGGATCTTCGGCACCGACAGTTCAAGTTTCTTCTCCTGGAACGTCACGAGTTTCGAAGCCGCAATCCGGCTCATCGACGATGATTTCGAGGGGATCTTGGAGGAGTGCAACCTCGAACGGCACGCCGACGGCCGCATGGTGCGGGACAAGGGCTATGATTACTTGTTCCACTCGCCATTCGCGACCCCGGAGCCGCGCGACGATCCCGATTTCGCGGCGACGTTGACGCGCTGGCGGGAACGCACGCTGCACCTGGTCGCGAAATTTCGCGAGGCGTACCGCGCTCCGTGGCGGACCGCCTACTTCTACGTGACGGACCAGGCGGCGTGCCGCTCCCGGGCGGTCCGGCTGCGCGACGCGCTTCGCGCCAGGCATGAGGCGGACAACTTCGTCCTGGTGCTGCTGCAGGACGAGGGGATGCGGGAGGAGCCGTGGGGCGAACCCTGCCTGGCGAACCATTATCTAAAGCGCCTTGCGCCCTGGCACGATGCCAGCGACGGCCACGTGTCGTCCTATGACCGCGTCTTCCGCGCCCACCCGTTCGACGGCGCCGTCGCCTACGCGGGCTACTGATCCACCGCGACTCGGAAGGGATCGACCCCGGGCGGGCCGCGCTCCCGGGAACCTCGGCCCCGGTGGGCCGCGGCGGCCGGACTGGCCTGGACGAGGCCTTCGTCACACGGTGCTCCGGACCGCGGTCGCGGTTGCGCGCCTTCGGCGCTTCCGCGATCGCCCGCAACAGGCCATCTGTTCACCGCGCGAACGGCATCGTCTCCGCCGCAACAGACATCCCGAGGACCGATCTCATGAGATGCGACATCGTCGTCGTGCTGTACGAAGCAGAGCTCGCCCTGGCCCTCCTGCAGGCAGAATCGATCGCAAAATTCATCGATCCGGCCTCGGTGGACAGGATCATATACTGCATCAACGACGAGGATCCGCGAACCACCAGCGATTTTATTTATAGCAAAATATATCCATTGCTCGAAAAGGTCGGGATACGGACTTGCATGCTTTTCAGAGAGCACTTTACACTTAAGACGGGCAATGGATATTGCCTGCAACAGATTCAGAAGCTTGAAACAGCGTTTAGAGTGCAGACTGATTTTTATGTGGCGATCGACACGAAAAACTTCCTTGTCAAAAATTTCAGCCTGTCGGATTTGTTCGTCGGCTCTTATCCGGCGACATTCCTCGAATCCTACGAGGAAAACGACTTCAGACGATACATGAAAAGCATGTACCTCGCCTACTGGTCTGTCCCGGATCCGCACACCGATATTCATCTGCCGGCCATGGCGACACCGTTCGTTTTCGAAGCGGACCTCGTGCGCGGCATGATCGCCGAGATCGAGAGGCGGGAGCGGACCTCCTTCGGACCGTTCTTTGAGAGGAATTTCGGCGCGAGCGGCGGCTACTCCGAATTTCTCTTGTACTCAGCCTACTTGTACAGCCAGCGGCAGCGCGCGGGCCGATCCCGGAGCTTCTCGCTCACGAGTTGGGGCGACACCCCCGTCGCTCCCGAAGAGATTCACGTCCTCGTCGACACGGCGAGGAACAATCCGGACTGGAAGATGTGCGGCATCCACAAGGCCCGCCTCGGGCCGGATCCGCAGCGGACCCTGGATGAGATCCGAGCAGCGATCGGCCTCTGATCCGGGATCCGCTCGATCAAAGCGGATCCCGGATCACAAGCCTGCGCGGCGCCTGAGCGCGGCGCCTGAGCGAAGCCGACATCCGCATGGCCGATATGGGAGATGGCGAAGCCATCAATCGGATGTCGGATGTCGCGCTGCGCGTCGTGGGCAGGGCGGACGCGGTCGGCCCGCCCGCCGCGGCAGCGCGGCGCGGACGGCCGCAGGCCGGCATCATTGCAACGGCGCCGAGGAGACGAGCCGCCCCTGATCGTTGCACCACATTCTCAGCGATCCGTCGTCCGAGCGTTTCACCATCGCGCAATAGCCGTCCTGGATGTCGCTGGGCGTCGGGGACCTGTCCGACACGAGGGGCCGCTGCCGGACGGGCCCGTCGGAGATGACGCCGCCGACCGCCAGGAGCGAGCCATCCTGCTGCCCCACGACCGAGACCCGCCGAAGGTCGGAGACCACGTTCTCGCCACGGACGCTGCCGGCGGCGAACAGGGTGTCTCGGATCTCGACGAAGAGCGGACCGGGATCCATGAACTTCAGGTTGTAGGAAATCTGGCTCTGTGCATCGAGTTTGTGCGGCTTCGAGGCGAACCTGACATTCTGAAGCGTCAAAGCCGTGCCGCGACCGCTGACTTCGATGTCCGCGTGGAGGCCGCGAGCGGAGCGGGAGTTGCCGCCGAAGGCGGTGCCACCACTCAGGAGCACGCGTCGCCCGAGCGACGTGCTGTCGGCGGTGAACTGCATGCCTCCTTTGGCATTGTAGTCGATGCTCCCACCAACGACTTTGAGATCGGTCGAGTAGGCGACGATGCCGTAGCCCCCGGTCGAGGCGTAGATATTCGGATTGAGGAGGAACATCTGCCCGTCGCCCGAGGACCGCATGTTCCCGGCCGCATTCGTAGCCCAATCGCAATCGAGAAAGCGCCAATCAACCGTCGAATTTGTATCGGTTCCCCATCCTCCATTGTTCGAAAACGTCGAACGACTGGCTTCGAGAAAGCCCTGGAACGGTCCGGAAGCGATGCCCGAACCTGGCAGGTTGTAGAACACCATGTCGTCAAGTCGAAGCCAGGGCGTGAAAACACCGGCCTGACTTCGGACCAGCTCAAGGCCGTGGGCCGAAGCAGGCCCGCTATGGCCATCTTGGCTGGTCAGTCGAAAATGAGACAGGCTCACGTTGCCCTGCGGGAATCCGTACTTGTTGGAGAAATCGACGCCCTTGGCGTCGAATGTGAGGAGCGCCTTGCCGGATTTCGCCTTCAGGTAGAGGGTCGTGGAATGCGATCCCGCGCCTCGGACGTCGATCTGGCCCGATATCGTGAGCGGAGCCGTCAAGCAGTTGCCCGTCGGGAGCAGCAGGCGCTTGCCCGCTCCCTGCGCCGCCGACGTCTGCGCGGCGTCGATCGCCGCCTGCAGGGCCGCGGTATCGTCCGTGCCCGACCGGTTGCCGGCATCGTAGTCGCACTTCGCGCCGTAGTCCTTGGCATTGATCTCGTCGGCGAATCGATCCCTCAGCTGTCGCCGCGCGAGCGCTCCGGCGGGCTGGACGGATTTCTCCGACACGTCATCCGGCCCGCTCGACAGGAGGGGCGGGAGTCCCTGCTGTTCAGCGAGAACCTGGGAGCACGAGAGCAGGAGGGATGCGAGGGTTGCTATTCTCAGCATGTGTGGGGATTCCGCCGGTTCAGCGATGGAAGGGTGGAGCGCGCTCCAGGTCAGCAGGAAAGTTCCGTGACGGAGGCGCGCCGAGTCCCGAGCGCTTCCGCGCCGCGCGGGCGCGGCGCTGACGGCATCCGCGCGCGCCGCCCGTCCGCCACGACTGCGTCGCACCCGTCGGCGACCGGCTCGCGCCGACAGCTCCCCCGCTCGCCGCATCGCCCCCGGCGCGGCCAGGTCGGCGTGCGGCCCCGATGGCGATACGAGCGGCCGCGGGACCGGGCTCCTGCGCGCGGGTGCCGAACCGGCCTCGCGGAGCGAGCCCGACACGACGCGCCCCCCGCCGGGTCGAGAGGCCGAGGCCCCGGCAAATCCCCTCAGGACATCCAGTCCGACAGCCCCCTACAGCGCGCCCAAGCGCGCATAGGCATCATAGACGCGAAAGTAAGTCTCGATGAGCCCTTGCCAATCGTAGTTCCGTGGTGTCGCGGTCTCCCCGATCGTTTCAGGTTCGAGCGAGATCTCGCGGCCGCGGATCGTGTCACTTTCCTGAATCGAGCCGCCATATCTCTGAAAAAAGCCGGACATGACGGGAATTTGAATGCTGTCGAGTGTGTACGGAAACGTACCTACCCGATCGGAGCTTGGATTATTCAGGCCGGCGGCCCGCATCATTCGCCTTAGAAGCTCGAACAGGACCTCGTCACGAGGGTGATTTGGCGTAAAGAACAACTTCTGCTCGCGAAAACGCTCCGCGATGAAGTCGCTCATTTTGATGTCCAGGCCCTCCTCCCGGCTCTCAAGCTCGGCCAGCGAGGCCCCGGCCGGGTCACCCGCGAAGAGCGGGCCATCGGGACTGGTGATATCGGCCACGATGGCCTGCACCGGTCGCCCGTTCTGCCAGCCCTCGCGAATAATCGGCAGATGATAATCGCTGAGCGGACCCGTGATCTTGCCGCGCGACGTGTATATATAGCCAATCGTCGGAAAATAACCTTCAAAATAGACGTTAGGCCAAGAAAAACAGCGCTCGCGCATCACCGCTTTCAATCTGCTGGTCCGCAAGAACGCGACGCCGTAATCTTCGGCAATTCTCTGGCAGAAAAGTATGTCGCAACGATTGGCCTGCGTTAAAACACGGTCTTCATCCTGTTCCGTATATAGCCAAACCGGTGAAAATTCCACAAATTCAAAATCCGCCCCCAAATGTCGCGACAGGGCGTCCAATGTTTGCGCCTGGCAATTTCCAAGAAAACCAATTCGCGCCGCCATAACTCACCCCCGCGTCCACCTTCGTATTAATGATTCCGATAGCAGTTACGACGAAAGCGGCAATTCGCCCACTGTCGTGCGGTCAGACGGCGAGGTGCGCAGGCTCTCGTGCCCGTCGGCCCGGCCCGGGGCGCCCACGGCGGCTCCCCTCGACCCGCGGTTCCGTGGCCGACGACGAACCGCTGAGGGTGCATTCTGTCCAATCTCACCTCGTCCGTGCGGACGGCGATGAGGACGGATCCATAGCTCAGCTTCCGGCACCTTCCAACGCAGGTCTGGCGGCTCCTCGGCCGATGACACGAATGGCACACGCAACCGGATGTCGCAACGCATCGTCCCCGCGGGAGGCGGAGCGCGCAACTCGGTCCGACGACGGCGTTCGAGGATCGAGGACGGGGGCTCGGCCGGGTCGGACGACGCGGCCGGATCAGCCCGCCGGGCCGAGGCACGGCCCCTCCCTGCTCTCGCGCCGGCCTCGACCCGACGCGTCGCCCGGGGCGGGCGCCGTGTCCGAACGCTCCCGCCCCTTGCCGAATGCCGCTCCCGACCCGCGCAACCGCGCGACGGGGCCGGCGCGCACCAACTTCCAGGCGAGTGCCGGCACCCGCACCTCCGCCGCGCGCGACCGCAGGCCCCGGCTGAGGTTGCCAAAGCGGAGTGTTGGACGTATGAAGCTGCCCGATCCGCGGCCGTCCCGAGACTCGGGCCAATGGTTCGAGCGCTTTTGATTGAGCTTCTTTGCAAGCAACGAAGCTAACCGGCCGTTCGGCGAGCCGGGTGGCATCTCGCCACTGCAATTGTTGGATGACCGGATGTCGCGCTACTCCATTCTGATCCTCGGCGGCAGCCACATGTTTCCTATGAAGCATGCAGTTGACCGAGCTGGCCCTGAATCGACGAAGAACGAGTACATCTTCAAGCCGATCGCGGACTTCAGGCCCGACGCGCGGATCGTCGACCCCATCGACGGTGGATGGACCGACTACACGCTCAATGCCGATCTCGACGCGTGGATGGCACAGGGGATCCACGCGGACCGGCTGGCACTGACGATTTCCGGCAGCGATTACCTGTCCCTGTGCATCAGCAACAGGCCCGTGCACTTCGATGTCACCCTGCCCGAACAGCCGGATCTGGAGGAAATCGAGGGCGCGCTGATGATCCCGCATGCGGAGATCATGCGCAAGATGCGGGCCGAAATCAGGCACATCGTGCTCGGTGTGGAGCTGATCCGTGCACGGTGTTCGGTGCCGATCACTTATCTCGAGTCACCGCCGCCGATCGAGGACAACGATCACATCATTGCGCATGCGGGCTGGGCGGCGGGCGGCATCCAGGCCTGGGGCGTCTCGCGTCCCATCTTGCGCTACAAGCTGTGGCGGATCCACTCGCGCGTCGTCGCGGACGCCTGCCTCGCCAACGGCATCGAGTTCCTGCCGTTGCCGCCCGAGGTGCTGAACGAGCGGGGCTATATGTCGGAGAAGGCGATCGCCAACGACGTCATGCACGCCAATGAATGGTTCGGCTCACGCATGGCTGCCCAACTCGACGCGGTGTACGGCTCAGCCCAATGACCCATCCCTACCGGACCGCCCCCGATCACAGTTTCTGGCACCGCGCGGTCGTGGAGGTCGACAACGTCGACCCGGTCGTCGCGCCGAGCTTCACGATCGATCGCTTCTCTCGCGTGGCCACCGCCGGGAGCTGCTTTGCCCAGCATATCGCCCGCTATCTGCAGGACGTCGGCATTCCGCGCTACACGACCGAGGAGTGCCACCCGGAGGTCGGTGCCTATGCAACCGATTTTCACTATCACCAGTACACGGCCCGTTACGGCAACGTCTACACGGCACGACAGCTCTATCAGCTTTTCCTGCGCGCCCATGGGCAATTCGCGCCGCTTGAGAGCGCTTGGCCGACGGAGCGCGGCTTCGCCGATCCATTCCGTCCCGGCATCCCGGAAGGCTTCGCCAGCCGCCGCGAACTCGAGCGCGACGTGGCCAAGCACCTCGCCGCCGTCCGTCGCATGTTCGAGGAACTCGACGTCCTGATATTCACGCTCGGGCTGACGGAATCCTGGGTCTCACTGCTCGACGGGAGCGTGTTCCCGTCCTGCCCCGGAACGATTGCCGGAACGTTCGAGCCAGCCAAGTATCGCTTTCACAATTTCACGATGCGCGAGGTCGTCGACGACCTCACGAGCTTCATCGCCGCGCTCAGGAGCGTGAACAAGCGAGCCAAGGTGTTGCTCACGGTCTCCCCGGTTCCACTCGTCGCGACGGCGAACGGCGGCCACGTGCTGACCGCCACCACCTATTCGAAATCGGTTCTTCGCGTGGCCGCGGAGGAGGTGGCCGCCGCACATGCCGAGGTGGATTACTTCCCGTCATACGAGATCATCATGGGGCCGCAGGCCCGCGGACGCTTCTTCGCTCAAGACCTGCGAACGGTGACGGAGGAGGGCGTGGCGACGGTGATGAACCTCTTCAGGAGGCACTACCTCGGCAGCATGCACAGCTTCCGGTCGCCCGTGCCGGCAGCGGCCCTCTCCCGCCCGCTCCCGAGCCCGTCCGCCGCATCCCCGGCCGGCGCGCCCGGCGACACGGAGGCGGCCCGCCGGCAGCTCGAGCTCATCTGCGAAGAAATGGCGAACGACGACAGGGCGAGGGCATGAGGGAGGCCTGACCGGCCGGCCCGGCCGCGCCGGAGACCCGTGAGCACGAGCGCACAACGCTGACCACGATCGAGGGGGGTCAGCCCGGTCGAGCGGCCCGCGCTAGCGCCCGATGCAGGCCCTGCAGCCCCTCGGCGCAGCCCCTGGGCGACGGGCCGCGGGCGCCGTCGCGGCTCCGGCCGGTTTCTCGGAGCGGTGCCGCCCGGGTCCTGGGGCCGTCCAGGGCGGCGGCCTCGTGCGCCGACCGGATCGCGGCGCGCGAGCCGGGTAGCCGCGAGTGCATCCCGCCGGCCGGCCGCGAACCGCGCGCGGCGGGGCGCACGCCGTGCGGGCCGGTCCCGCGGCCGCGCTCCGAACGTCGATCCCTCGGCGAGCCGTCGCCGGTCCGATGACGGATTCCCCGATCCCTTGACACCTCCTCAGGTCGTCATATAGCCGGTCCGCACTGGTGTGCCTGGGGCGAATGCGGCGGCGACGCGGCAGATGAGTTGCGCACCCGCTCTCTTGACAAGTGCTGTTCCGTTGGAGACTCGCTGATGTTAAGCTTGAATGAAATCGGTCTCAAACATGGAACAGACAAGGCCAGCAATGTTCACGATTATCTGAATTTCTATGAAAAGAGACTTGCACACTTAAGAGAGGAGTCTTTCACCCTGTTCGAGATCGGGGTCTATCAGGGCGCCTCGGTTCGAATGTGGGAGGAGTTTTTCCCGAACGCGACGATCGTTGGCCTCGACATCAATCCGGCGACCCAGGCGGCGGAAGCGGGTCGGATCAAAATGCGCATCGGCGATCAGTCAAGTGTGAAGTTTTTGTTCAGCGTTATCAACGAATTCGGACCTCCTCGCATCGTGATCGACGACGGCTCGCATCGCTGGGATCACCAAATTCAAACATTGAACATCCTGCTGCCTTTCGTCCCGGCCGGCGGACGCTACATCGTCGAGGACATTCACACCAGCTCCGATCATATGAAAAAAGATTATCAAGGTTTTTCGCAGGTAAGCGGATTCGAGTATCTGAGCCGTCTGTCCCATCTGATCTGCACGCACGACGTTGCCGGCCCTTCCGAGATCTTCGACAACTTTTTGTATAGCCATTACCAAGAGATTGAGTCGGTGGAGTTCGCCCGTCGCACCGCAATCATCAACAAGAAGAGCTTCTGAGGCCCCGGAGTGACGCGCCGCCGCCGAGGCGGCGGCGCTTCTGGGCCCGCTGCGGCTCCCGGACGGTCGAAGCAACTCCTCGGGTCCAGAAGAGCAAGAGCGGACGGTAATGGAAGATGTGAACCTTGCCGCGTCTCGACGCGAGTCGCTCGATCAGATCGGACTTCGTCTCGGCACTCTTCGGGCGTCCAACGTTCACGACTATCTGCGGCGCTACGAAGCATTATTGCGCCCGAAACTTTCGCGCCCGATCAAGATTCTCGATCTCTCGTTGTTGGAGATCACCGGCGCGCGCGCGCTGGCGGAGTTCATCGAAACAGGATTGATCGTCGTCAGCGTCGGTCCGGAGCGCGAGATCCCGGACCTCGAGCTCGCCGATCATCCGCGCCTCCTCCTGACGCGCGGCGATTGCCGCGATCCGGCTTACCTCTGCAGCCTTCACGCGTACGGCCCGTTCGACCTCATTCTGGAGAACGACCGGCACGTGGTCGAGGATCAGCTGATCGCACTGGAATACCTGTTCCCCGCGTTGGCGCCGGGCGGATCCTTCGTCTTCGAGAGCGCGTTCGCCTCGACAGCGGAAACGCCGCGCCTGAGCGAGGCGGGGATCACGGGCATCATCGACGTCGCGCGAGACCTCGGGACCAGCTTGACGGCCAGAGAGCCGAGGATCCGGCAGTTCGACGACGAGATCGTCACGAAGGCGCTCGATGCCGTGATCTTCGAGAGGTCGAACATCACCCTGAGGCGCACCGACAAGCCGAAGAACGCGCCGGTGATCCTGCACGCCAAACCGTTCGCGGAGATCGGCGACGGCGTCGTGGAAGCGCTCGAGAGCAAGCCGTACACGCGCACGGACCCGGTTGTCCAAACCCGGCTGGCTTGGATGACCGAGCGGCTGCTGGAGCGCGTCGGAAAGGTCGAGCATCCCCCGGCGGGCCAGATCGGCACCGTGAGCAACGCCATCATCTTCGGCGAAGGCATCATCGTCGATCGCGCCGGCCGCCTGGTGGTCGAGAGCTTGATGAACGAGCGGGACGTTCCGCGTCTTCCCTACATCAAGAAGCTGCACGGCGACCGCTACGCGATGCTGGACCACGATCAGGTCGAGCATCTGAGCGGCGAGAACATCGTTGCCGTCAAGCAGCGCTGGGATACCAATTACGGCCATTGGCTTGTCGAAACCCTGCCCAGGGTCGGCCTGCTGGCGGAGCGCATGCCGCTGGACAGCTGCAAGCTGCTCATCACCGCTTGGTCGGACGCAATGGCGAGCGTGATGCGGCAGTCGCTCGTCCTATGTGGCGCGACGAACGAAAACATCCTCCAGGTGTCTGGCGCCCCCCTGTCGGTCGACAAACTGATCTATGTGACGCCGATCTCCAGCCATCCATTTGTTTTCCACCCTTACTCGGCGAGATTTTTGCGGTCGCTCGCCGTCAAGCACATGGAGCGCATCGGGGTGTCCGGCGCCCAGCCGACCAAGGTGTACGTCTCTCGAAACAAGGGAAATTCGCGCCGCATCGTCAACGAGGACGAGATCGCTGCGATCCTCACGTCGCGTGGATACAGGATCGTTTATCCTGAGAATCACACTTTCTATGAGCAACTCGAGATTTTCGCAAATTGTACGCATATCGTGGGAAACCTCGGTGCCGCGTTGACGAACGTTGCCTTCGCACGCGACGGAGTCGGCCTTCTTGCGCTCGCCTCGGAGTTCATGCCGGACGATTTCTTCTGGGATCTCACCAGTCAGCGCGGGGGGAGGTATTTCTCCATTCACGGCACAGCGGTGGAGAAACACGATGAAGGTCATCGATCGGAAATGAATGCTTGGTTCGTGCTGGATATCCCGAATTTTGTCGAGATGCTCGACCGGTTCGAAGCCGAAGTTGCTTGAAGCGGTTGGAGCGCGCGTCGCGCATTCGGCGGCTCTGCCACGATCGGCGCGGCGGGACCGCGTCGGGGCAGAGAGCTCGCGACCCCGCGGTTGAGTGGCCCGAGCGGGTTGGTTTGGGACAGCCCGGTCCGGCGCGCGGCCGCGAAGCCCGATGAGGCCGGCGCCGCCTGCCTCGCTGAACGGACCGCCGTCGAGAAGGTCTCGGATTCCGAGGGGCCGACGTCGAGCCCGGGACGCCGTCCGATCGTGGCAGGTCACGATGAGAGGCGCCGCAGGGTTTCCCGCTTCTGCTCAACCATAACCGGCAGCAATACGGCCGGGCCAGCCGGCCGTGAGTCGCTCGCCCATGGACCCGCCCCCGCGACGTCGGGGATCGCCTCGTGGCCTTTGTGGCGCGCCTCACCGGAGCTGCCGGTACCCCTTGCCTCCGCCCATGGCCAGGAGGGGCAGGGTCATGGCCTGTTGCCAGCACCAAGCGCTGACCAGCAGGGGCCATGCAAGAGGCACCAGAGAAGCGCCGATCATCACGGTGAAATCGGACGCCAGCTCGTGGCCGGGCGGCTTAGCTTCCACGACCGGCGGTCGCTGATGCTTGATGAGAACGTCATTGAGCGCCTCGCCCATCAGATCTCGAAACGGTACATTGAGATCCTGCGCCAGCTGACTCAACTCCGACCAGCCGGCACGATTCAGATGAATCTGCGCGCCATCCCGTTCCGATGAGAACTTGTCAGGATCCGCTGCGAGACTTTCACAACTCCGGTCGACCACGGGGCCCTGCCGGAGTTCCGTCGCGGAGACCCCCACGATCGGCTGCGGCTTCGAGCCCTTCTCCGGTGAAAGGCCCATCAACGAGGGACGCGTTGGCTTTGCCATGGGGGATGACGCCTCAAGCGTGGCGGGGAAAGGAGCGGGCGAGCTCGGACACGGTCGACCACACCGCGGCGATCTCCGCCGCCGCGCGGCCGTCCGGATCGTACTCGTCGACGGACTGGCCGGAGATGAGGGCATGCGACAGGCTCGCCCGTTGGGAGACCTGCCCCGGGAGAACAGGCGCTCCCATGTTGGTCAGGACGGCGCGCGTCTCCGCCACGGCGCTCGTCTGCCGCTCTCCGCGTCCGGGTGGTGGAGCCGCGTTGATCACGCAGGCCATCGGTGCTTTGAGGCTGCGCGCCATCGCGAGCGTCGCGCCGACCGCGTCGAGATCGAACGGGCCGGGTCGCACCGGGATCAGCGTCAGCGTTGCCCGGCTCATGAGAGCAGAGACCAGGGAAGTATTGTGAGGCGGGCTGTCGATCACGGCCCAGCGAATGCCCTCGCGGCGAGCTGTGCAGAGAACCTCCGGGACGGCCTGTGCACTGGCGCGGGTCAGGCGAAGCGTTCCGGCCGATCGTCGCCCGTGCCACATGGAGAGGGAGCCCTGTGGATCGGTATCGACGAGGAGCGCTCTACCGTCACGCTCAGCGAGGGCGCTCAGATGCACGGCAAGCGTGCTCTTGCCAGCCCCGCCCTTCTGAGCTGCGATTAGGATCACATGCACAGCCGCTCTCCCGAGGAGCTCTCAGCATTCATGAGAACTGCATTGCTGGAAGGCTAAGTTCACGTACAGTCTATTCTGACCCATGGGAACGTATCATGGGGTCGGTGCTAAATGCAGGCGCCGATGTGCCGTTCGCGCTAAACTCGGCTTCATACTGTGCGAGCGCATAGTTAATGGACGGTTAACGTCGGAAACTAACATGGTAGGCTTGCAGGCGTGACAGTAGAGTGCCGTCGAGCGGCCTACCGCAAACTTGGATGCAGATCGCCGAAGGGGCGCAGGGCAGCGGGAATTGCGGCCCGTCACGCGGCAGCGGAGCCGGTGAAGACCCGGGAATACAGATCATCCGACATCCGATCGATTGCTTCGCCATCTCCGATTTCGGCCATGCGGATGTCGGCTTCGCTCAGGCGCCGCGCTCAGGCGCCGCGCAGGCTCGCGATCCGGGACCGGCTTCGATCAGGCGGATCCCGGATCAATCGCGGGCTGCTCCTGTGCCCGCCAGCCGGCTTGACGGGCCATCCCTGGTCAACTACTGGTATGACCAACGTCATATAACGATGCGACGGGATGGAAATTGCTCGCCCCAATGAGGGTCGGTCCGGCTTCGAAGTCGTCTTCGCGTTCCTGCGCGAGCGGCTGCTGGCCGGTGCCCTGCGCCCCGGCGATCGCTTGATCCCGGAGCGCGAACTGGCCGCTCAGCTGGGCGTCAGTCGACCGATCGTCCGCGAGGCGCTGCGCGCACTCACCGCGCTCGGCATCGTGGAAATCCGGGAGCGCATGGGGACCATCGTCCGCAAGCCAGACGTCACCGTCCTCAACGACTTCTTCGCCTTCGCGCTCGCCCAGCAGGACGGGCTCGCGGACGACGTCATGCAGGCGCGCATCGCCGTCGAATGCCAATCGATCCGGCTCGCGTGTCAGAACGCGACCGTCTCGGACCTCGAGCGCCTGCAGCGGGCGCTGCAGCGAATCGTCGAGACCATCGACGACCCCGAGGCAGGCGGCGCGGCCGACTACGCCTTTCATCGCGCGATCGTGGCCGCGGGAGGCTCCAGCACCCTCGGCGTGCTGCACGACTCCATGGCGCATGTCCTGATGCGCTCGCACGTCGACCGGCGCCGCCTCGTGCAGGTCGTCGAACCCATGCGGTCCTACCTCATTGAGGACCACCGCCGGATCTTCGACGCCATCGCCGCCCGAGACCCGGCGCGGGCGGACGCGGTTCTGCGCGAGCACTTCGCGATCGGGGACGGCTTGCGACGGCAGGCAGCACTGGCCGCCTCCGCGCACGTGAGCGCCGCGAGGGCCGGCTGAAGGGGGGACGCGGACGTGAGGGAGAACGACAAGGCGGGCTGCGTCGGCTTCATCGGGCTCGGCACGATGGGGCGCGAGATGGTCCGCAACCTGCTCAAGGCCGGCCACGCCGTGCAGGCCTACGACGTGCGTGCCGAGGCCGTGGCGGAGCTCGCGAGCGACGGAGCCGTCACGGCGACGAGCCCGGCCGACGCGGCGCGGGGCGCGGACCTCGCGATCACCATGCTGCCCGACACGCCTCACGTCGAGGCGGTGGTCTACGGGGAGCAGGGCCTTCTCAAGGCCCCCCCGGCCGGTCGACTGATCGTCGATATGAGCACGATCTCGCCCGTCGCCGTCCGGCGCATGGCGGCGGATCTCGCGGCGGTCGGCATCGCCTTCCTCGACGCGCCGGTCTCCGGCGGCCCGGTGGGCGCGAAGAACGCGGCTCTCTCGATCATGGTCGGCGGCGAGGCCGAAGCCTTCGCGAGGGCCGGGCGGTTCTTCCGCGCCATGGGCACCACGATCACCCACGTCGGGAACGCCGGTGCGGGCCAAGCGGTCAAGCTGTGCAACCAGCTCATCTGCGGCATCACCATCCAGGCGATCTGCGAGGCGCTGGCGCTCGCGCGCGCGTCGGGCGTCGATCTCGAACAGCTGCGGCACGTGCTGCTCGGCGGCTCCGCGGCCTCCTGGATGCTTGACCGGCTCGGGCCTCAGATGATCGCGGGCGATGCCTCCGCGGGCTTCCGCATCGACCTCATGCTCAAAGACCTGCGCCTCGTCCTCGAGCAAGCCGGTGCCCTCGACGTCCCCCTGCCGGCGACCGCGCTCGTGACGAGCCAGTACGTGGAGGCGCGCGCCCACGGCGAGGGCGCGAACGGCAACCAGGCGCTGTTCCGCGTCTACGACCGCATGACCGGTCGGGCGGCAGGCTGAGGCACGGGATCGCGGCCGGTGTCCCTCGACCTCGACTTCGGCGCCGTCCTCGAACGGTGGCCGAGCTTCCTCGACGGTGCGCTGCTCACCCTTGAACTCTCCGGCATTGCGACGGCAGTCGGCGGCGCGCTCGGCGGGATCACGGCGATCGGCCGCAGGAGCCGGCACGCGGCATTGCGCCGCCTCTGCGAGGTCTACGTCGAAGCGATCCGCAACACGCCGCTCCTCGTCCAGATCTTCCTCGTCTACTTCGGCCTCGCGAGTCTCGGCTTCCGCTTCTCGGCCCTAACCGTCGCCGCGCTCGCACTCACCATCAACGTCGGCGCCTACACCACCGAGATCGTGCGCGCCGGGCTCGACGCGATCCCCCGCGGCCAGATCGAGGCGGCGGAGGGTCTCGCCCTGTCGCGCGCGCAGATCTATCGGCACGTCGTGCTGCTACCCGCGATCGAGCGGGTCTATCCCTCGCTCACGAGCCAGTTCGTGCTCCTGATGCTCGCCTCCTCCGTGACCTCGCAGATCTCGGCCGAGGAACTGACGGCGGTGGCGAACTACATCCAGTCCGACACGTACCGGGCCTTCGAGACCTACATCGTGGTGGCGCTGATCTACGTCGCGCTCTCCTTCATCATGCGTGCGGGCTTCTGGGGGCTGGGTCTCGTCCTGTTCCCGCGGCGGCGACGCCTCGGTACCCCGCTGTGAGGTGCTGAGATGTCCGGCTCCCTCAACGCGAACCACCTGCTCTTCCTCGGCCAGGGTGCGCTCTGGACGATCGGATTGTCGCTCATCGCCCTCGTCGGCGGCGGCGCGCTCGGCTTCGTCATCGCCCTGTGCCGCATCTCGGCTCTGCGCGCGGTGCGCTTCGCCAGCGGCGCCTACGTCCAGCTCATCCAAGGCACGCCGCTCCTCGTCATCATGTTCCTGACCTTCTTCGGCCTGCCGCCGCTGGGTCTGAGGGTGTCGCCGCTCACCGCGGCCGGCGCCTCGCTGACGATCTACGTCGGGGCCTACCTCGGCGAGATCTGGCGCGGTGCCATCCAGTCCGTGCCGCGCCCGCAATGGGAAGCGGCCGAGGGACTCGCCCTCTCGCGCGCCCAGCGCATGACGAAGGTCATCCTGCCCCAGGCCGTGCGCATCGCGACCCCGCCAACCGTCGGCTTCATGGTGCAGATTGTGAAGAACACCTCGCTCGCCTCAGTGGTCGGCTTCGTCGAATTGGCTCGCGCGGGCCAGATCATCAATAATTCCCTGTTCGAACCCTTTCTGATCTACGCAATCATCGCGGCCGTGTACTTCGCCATGTGCTTTCCCCTGTCGCGGCTCAGCCAGCGACTCGAGAGGCGAGGCGCGCGCGGCCGCACCACCCTGATGCCGGCCTGATGGAGATGCCGCGCGCCATGCCCGATACCCCAGCAGGTCAGACGCCGGCGCCCGTCGTCACCCTGCGCGACGTCCACAAGAGCTTCGGCACCCTCAAGGTGCTCGACGGCGTCTCGTTCGAGGTGCCG
This sequence comes from Methylobacterium sp. 4-46, assembly GCF_000019365.1. Taxonomy (GTDB): domain Bacteria; phylum Pseudomonadota; class Alphaproteobacteria; order Rhizobiales; family Beijerinckiaceae; genus Methylobacterium. Next base: position 3,464,120 of record NC_010511.1, read on the forward strand.
CGCGGTACGGTGACGGCGATCATCGGCCGCTCGGGTTCGGGCAAGTCGACGGCGCTGCGCTGCATCGACCGCTTCGAAACCATCGATCGCGGCGAGATCCGCGTCTGCGGTCATCGCGTCGACGATCCCGGCCTCGATCTCCGGGCGCTGCGCCAGGACGTCGGCATCGTCTTCCAGAGCTACAACCTGTTCCCGCACCTCACCATCGAGGAGAACATCACCCTCGCACCAACTTCGGTGAAGGGCACACCGCGCGCGGAGGCCCGCGCGCTCGCTGCCGAGGTGCTCGCGCGGGTCGGCCTCGCTGACAAGCTGCAGGCCTATCCGGAGCAGCTGTCCGGTGGGCAGCAGCAGCGAGCCGCGATCGCCCGCTCGCTCGCCATGCAGCCGAAGGTCATGCTGTTCGATGAGGTGACCTCAGCCCTCGATCCGGAGCTCACGGGCGAGGTCCTCAAGGTCATCGAAGGACTGGCCGCATCCGGGATGACCATGGTCATGGTCACGCACGAGATGGGGTTCGCGCGCGGCATCGCCGACGAGGTCGTGTTCATGCATCGGGGGCGCGTTCACGAGCGGGGTCCCGCCACGATCCTCGCATCGCCGACGACCCCGGAGCTCATGCAGTTCGTGGGCTCCGGTCTGTGAGCCAACACTCAGAACCACGGAGGGAGACGATCATGAGACGCCCGATCCTCGCCGCGCTGCTCGCGGCTACCGCGTTCGTTGCGATGCCATTCGCGGCGCATGCCGACCTTCTCGACGACGTGCTGAGTGCCAAGAAGATCCGCGTCGCCACCGATCTCGCGATACCGCCATCCGGCATGATCGACGCGAATCTGAAGCCGACCGGCTCGGACGTCGAAACCGCACAGCTCCTCGCCAAGGACCTCGGCCTCGAACTCGAATTCGTGCAGACGACGGGGGCGACCCGCATCCCGAACGTGCAGACGAACAAGGCGGATCTGATCATCTCCACGCTCTCCGTCACGCCCGAGCGCGCGAAGGTGATCGACTTCACCAAGCCCTACGCGGCGCTGCAATCCGTGGTCGGCTGCCTCAAGTCGGTCGAGGCAAAGAGCTGGCCCGACCTGAAGGGCAAGACGATCGCGGTCTCGCGCGGCACGACGCAGGACACCACGCTCACCAACATGAAGGATCGCGACCTCCGGCTGGCGCGCTACGACGATGATGCGACGATGGTCACGGCGGCGGTGTCGGGGCAGGCGGATTGCATCGCCACCTCGGCCACGATCGTCAACCAGATCGGCGTGAAGAACCCGTCGCGCGTCTACGAGCCAAAGGTGCCGATTACGACGTTCGACCTCGCGATGGGCGTGCGCAAGGGTGAGCCGCGGTTCGTCGAAAAGCTCAACGCGTGGATCGAGACGAACCTGAAGAACGGCAAGCTCAACGCGATCTACAAGAAGTTCCACGGCTCGGAGCTGCCGCCCGAGCTGCGCGGCTCGTGAAGCGCGACAACCGCCACGCTTTTCCGATCGCGGCGGCAATCCCGCCGCGGTCAGCCATCAACGGAGCGAAGTGACATGCGACTCGTGATCGGATCGGACCACGCCGGCTGGATGCTCAAGGGAGCGGTGATCGACCACGTGCGCTCGCTGGGCCATGAGCTCATCGACGTCGGCTCGTTCGACGAGCATCCCGTCGACTTCCCCGACATCGCGCGCGAGGTCGCCCGCAAGGTGACCTCCGGCGAGGCTGACCGCGGCCTGATGGTCTGCGGGACCGGCGTCGGCGCCTCGATCGCGGCGAACAAGATGAAGGGCATCCGGGCCGCCGTGTGCCACGACGTCCACTCCGCGCATCAGTGCGTCGAGCACGACGACGTCAACGTGATGTGCATCGGCGCCCAGATCGTGGGGCCTTGGCTCGCCAAGGACCTGATCGCCGCCTATCTCACGGCCGAGTTCTCCACCGACGCGGATTTCCGCCGTCGGGTCGAGAAGTTGCACGCCATGGACGCGGAAGGTTGACGCGCGCGGAGGACGCATCGGTGATCCTCGTGTTCGGCTCGATCAACGTCGATCTCGTCGCGCGCGTCGCCGCGATCCCCCGCCCTGGGGAGACGGTGCTGGCGCCGCGCTACGCGACGCTGTTTGGTGGCAAGGGGGCGAACCAAGCGGTGGCTGCCGCGCGCGTCTCGGAGCCGGGGCGGGTCGCCATGATCGGGTGCGTCGGCGACGATCCCTTCGGCCGGATGTGCCGCGAAAACTTGGCCGCGAACGGCGTGGCCGTCGCGTGTGTCGCTCAAGGCGCGGAGCCGACGGGGTGCGCCTTCATCACGGTCGATGCGGCCGCCGAGAACGCGATTACGGTGGCGAGCGGAGCCAACGCGGCCCTGACCGCCTCCGCCCTGCCCGAGGCGATGCTGGTGCCCGGCGCGACGCTCGTCCTCCAGATGGAAGTTCCCGTCGCGGCCTCGCTATCCGCCGCGCAACGGGTCCGCGCCGTGGGAGGGCGCGTCATCTGGAACCTCGCACCCGTGCCGGAAACCCTGTCTCCCGTCGAATTGCGCGCGCTTCTCGCGGCGACGGACGTGCTCGTCGTGAACGAGCACGAGGCGCGCGCAGCGAGCCGACTGCTCGGGCCGCCGGATGGCGCACTGAGCCAAGGCGCCCTGAGCCAAGCGGCCGCCACGCTCGCGCTCGCTGGACCGCTCACCTGTGTGGTGACCGCGGGAGCCGAGGGAGCACTGGCGGTCGAGCCGGGTGGCTCGCAGCATGCCGCGGCTGCCGTAGCAGTCCGGCCGGTCGACACGACGGGGGCGGGCGACACCTTCGTCGGCATTCTGGCCGCAGGCCTCGACGAGGGACGGACCCTGCACACGGCGATGGCCCGAGCGTGTCGCGGCGCGTCGCTCGCGTGTCTGACGGAAGGTGCACAGGCTGGCATGCCGACCTCAGACCAGTTGCGGCCGTAGCGATCCGGACGCGCGTGTCTCGATGCAGCTCTCCCAGGCGACGGATGAGACCTGTGCGCGAGGCGCTCGAAACACGGCGTCTTGCGCCTTCCTTCTCTGAAAAGATACCGGGAATGATGGCTCCCCAGAGTCGCGCACTGGTCTCACCGATGCGGAACGGCGACGGCGAAGCCGGCCAGGGCGCGGTCCATGGCTTGCGTGCAGACGCGCGGCAGAACGAGGGCGACGTCCTCACCCATGGCGGGCCGCACGGCCTCGAACAGCCAGGCAGAGGCGAAGCGCGTGTCGGCGATCCCGGGCGGGCGCCGCACGAAGGGCCGATCCGGTCGTTCCTGACCAGGGCCTCCGATCGCACGACGACGATGATTGTCCGGGCAGTAAGCTGAGCAATAAGCAGAACTCCTCCATTCATGCCGCCCACCAGCCTGTCATGGTTAACCACTTGTTAACCATCAGGTCTGATCATCAGATCTCTGCGAGGAGTCGGAGATGACGCGATCCCAGAAGCTTCGCCTCAAACGCTGGATCATGCGAGAGATTGATCGAGCTCTACCAAAAGCACAAATAGACCCTTCTCAGTACGCCCGCATGGCTGCTCCTGAAGGCTCGACTTGTGGTTTAAGCGAACCTGGTCGGTAACCCACTTGAGGAACGCGCAGGAACGACACTCGCGTCCGCGGCACAAGCACCGGCACTGCCCTGGATCCGCGACACTTGCCCTGCCTGGCGAAGGGAGCGGGGGACGGCCATGGATCGTGTCCCCTGGCGTGGCGTCGCTGCGGCGCGGCCACCACGGTCACCGGTTGGGGCCGGTCTGATCAAGCTGCCGGGGTCGGCAGGTTGACGAGGGGGTCATCGCTGATCGGGGCGATGCGTTCCAGGGAGATGGAGCGGGCGCGCTGGACGGCCCTTCGTCGTTCTGTTCGAGCAGGATTGCGCCGACGGGGCGGGCGATGGCGGCCTCGCTGCGAAAGTGCCGGCCACCTCGGCCCGGCATTTGATCTCGCCGTTGGGGCACGCCAGCGGGTTCGTAACCGGTGTGACGATGGCGGTGCCGCGGTTCGGCCGGGACGCAGGTCCTGGCGTATGGTGCGACCATCCGGGACAGAGGCACCGGGAGCACGAGGTGCGGAGGTCTGGACGCCGGACGCGGCGACCGAGCGGCTGCGCCGGCTCGTGGCGCCGCGCAATCAGGTCTCCGCCATCGCGCGCGGCGCAAAACGAGACCCAGGCGATGCGGCACGCCCACCGCGTGCCGCCGTGCCCGCACGCCGATCCGTTCAGTCGGGTCGGCCGGGCTTGGCCGGGGCGGCAGGCGTTGCCCGACGACGCGCACGCGGCCGTACGGCGGCGGCTGCGCGAACTCGACACGCTGCGCGATGATCGCGCCGTCCTCGACCCGGCGATCGTGGTCCCGTTCCTGATCTACGGGGTGCTCGGCACCTGGGCCTGCCGCCGGACGGGGCACGGCGGGCTCACCAACGCGGTCGCCTTCGCCTGGGACCTCGGGGTCACGTTCCCGCTGCTCGCCGCCTGAGACCCGGAACGTGGCGGCCCGCGGCGGTGCCGGACGGCGTTATGGTGGCGGCGGCAATCGTGGGGGCAATTATGGCTCAAGCGTCCTCCGGCCATCGCGGGCGGCGGGTCTTCCTCGTCGGCGCGACGGGCACGATCGGTCGCGCCACCGCGCGGGCTCTCGCGGCGCGCGGTCACGACGTGGTCTGCTTCGTCAGGCCCCGCCCCGGCCGGTCGCCCGGGTCGGATGCTGCCGTGCGCCTCGGGCTGCCCGCGGGCGCCGCCGTCCGGTTCGGCAACGTGACCGATCCCGCCTCGCTCGCGCATGACGGCCTGCGCGGCGAGCCCTTCGACACGCTGGTCTCGTGCCTGGCCTCGCGCACCGGGCGCCCTCGCGACGCCTGGGCGATCGACCACGACGCCCATCTGGCGCTGCTGGCCGCGGCCGGGGCGTCCGGCATCGGGCACATGGTCCTGCTCTCGGCGATCTGCGTCCAGAAGCCGCTGCTCGCGTTTCAGCAGGCCAAGCTGGCCTTCGAGCGCGCCCTGATCGCCTCGGGGACCGACTACACGATCGTCAGACCCACCGCCTTCTTCAAGTCGCTCTCCGGGCAGGTCGAGCGCGTCAGGCGGGGCAGGCCGTGGCTGCTGTTCGGCGACGGCGCGCTCACCGCCTGCAAGCCGATCAGCGACGACGATCTCGCCCGCTACCTCGCCGAGTGCGTCGAGGAGCGCGAGCGGCGCAACCGCGTGCTCCCGATCGGCGGACCGGGCGAGGCGATCACGCCCCGGCAGCAGGGCGAGGCGCTGTTCGCCCTGCTCGGCCAATCCCCGCGCTTCCGGCACGTTCCGGTGGTTCTGCTGGACGCCGTTGTCGGCGGGCTGTCCGCGTGCGGCCGCGTGATCCCCTCGCTGGCCGACAAGGCCGAGCTCGCGCGGATCGGGCGCTACTACGCCACGGAGTCGATGCTCGTTCTGGATCCCGCCTCGGGCCGGTACGACGCGGCGGCGACGCCCAGCACCGGGTCCGAGACGCTGTTCGACTACTACGCGCGCCTGCTCCGGGGCGAGGCCGAGGCCGAGCGCGGCGATCACGCCGTGTTCTGACCGCGTCCCCCGGCCCGGCTGCCGGCTCTCGCTCAGGACATGGATCGGCTCCGAAGCGCGCCCGCGGCCAGGCAACACCTGCTCGACCGCCGAGAACGGAGGTCGAGGTGGGCCGTGGCTTCGCTCCTCCGCGCCGCAGCGTCGACATCGCCGGCCGCGCCCGCTCCGCAGAACCGCGAGAGCCTGCAGGCGACGTCGGACGAACCGGGCGCAAACGGGCGAGAGGGACCCCAAGCGGCCCCTCGTGAGGCGGGTCGGGAGTGTCCGGATCCGAGAGTTGTCCGGACACCTGTTCTCCCGGCACCGATCCCCTGGCGTCAGGTTCCCTGCAGGGCCGCTTTCACCTTGGCCGGCGAGAACGGCACTGACCGCAGCCGAGCGCCCGTCGCGTCGAAGATCGCGTTCGAGATCGCCGCCGGCACGATCGCTGCGGACGGCTCGCCCGCGCCCCACGGCTTCTCGGTCGGCCGATCGATCAAGTCGGCCACCACCTGCGGCACGTCCGGGAAGCTGAGGATCGGGTAGCTCGCCCAGTCCAGACTCGTGACGGCGCTCCGGTCGAAGGTGATCTCCTCCATCAGCACTCGGCTCACCGTCTGAATGACGTTGCCGTCGAGCTGGTTGCGCACACCGTCCGGGTTGATGATCTGACCGCAATCCTGGGCCACGAAGAAGCGCGGCACCCGCACCTGACCCGTCTTGCGGTCGACCTCGACCTCGGCCACGCCCGCCACGTAGGTGCGGTTGAGCTCGTAGCGCACGTAGGAGAGCCCGCGGCCGCGCAACACCTCGGCCTTGGCGTCCTCCTTCGCAGGCGAGGGCCGCGCCTGCCAGCCGGCCAGCTCGGCCACGCGCCTGAGCACCGCGATGCCGCGGGGGTCCTTCAGGGCGCGCAACCGGTAGTCCAGCGGATCGGCGCCGGCCGCCGCCGCGCACTCGTCCAGAAAGGCCTCGTTGGCGAAGGTGTTCTGCATCCGCCCCGGCGTGCGGATCCAGGAGGGGCGGAACGGCGTGTCGGCGAGCCGGTGACACACCGTGCGCACGTTCGGAAAGCCGTAGGGCAGCGCCGAGTTCTGAATGACGTTGCCCGGCGCCATCGTGGTCTCGTGCGGCAGGCCCGCCAGGGTCGCGGCCACCAGCGGCACATTGCCGGCAGCCCCTTCCGGCACGTGGAACTGTGAGGACCACGCGGCAACGTTGCCCGCCGCGTCGAGCCCGGCCTTGAGATCGATCAGGGTCGGCGGACCTTTGGGATCCCAGCCATGCTCGTCCGCCCGCGACCACTGCACCCGCACCGGCCGGCCGACGGCCCGCGCGAGCAGCGCCGCGTCCCCGGCCGCGTCCTCGTGCCCGTTGCGGCCGTAGCAGCCCGAACCCTCGACGTAGATGCAGCGCACCGCCTCCGGCGCGAGCCCGGTCATCGCTGCGAGCTGCATGCGCAGCGCATGCGTCATCTGCGAGGCGGTCCAGCAGGTCAGCAACCCTTCCTTGAACTCGGCCACGGCGCAGGAGGGGCCGATCGAGCCGTGCGTGTGGATGGCAAAGTCGTAGGTCGCCTGGAGCACCTTGGACGCGCTGGCGAGCGCAGCCTCCGCGTCGCCCGTGCTGCTGGTGACGTCGTCCTTGGTCACTTTCGTGGCGCGCACGTGCTCCCAGAGCCGATCCTGCGCGGGCAGGCCCTCCCAGGCGGACCACGTGGCCTTGAGCTGACGGGCTGCTTTGATGGCCGCCCACTCGCGTTCCGCGACGACGGCCAGGAAGCTGCCCCGGCGCACGACCTCGATCAGCCCCGGGATGTCCGCCACGGAGCCGTCATCGACGCCCTCGAGCGTCGCCCCGATCGCCGGCGGACGGACCACGCGGGCGTGCACCATGCCGGGCACGCGGAAATCCTGCATGTAGGTGAAGCGGCCGGTCATCTTCTCGGGGATGTCGAGCCGCGGCACCGACTTGCCGACGAGCGCGAAGTGCGCCGGGTCCTTCGTGGTGATGGCCGGGTCGACTTTGGTCTCGAAGCGCCCGTCCTTCAGGAGGTCCGCGTAGGAGACGCCGGTGCCTCCCGCCTTCGGCCTCACACCGCCGTTCTCGGTCACCAGCGCGTCGACCGGTGCACCGAGCCGCTCGCTCGCGAGCTGGACGAGGCGAGCGCGGGCAGTGGCCGCAGCGTGCCGGATCTCGACGCCGCCCTTCTGGATCGAGAGGCTGCCGTAGGTTGGTCCCTGGTCGGGGGTGAGCGCGGTATCGCCCTGCACGACGGTGACGTGGTCGAGCGGCAGGTCGAGCTCCTCGGCGGCGATCTGCGCCATCGCGGTCTCGATCCCGGTGCCGAGATCGACCTTGCCGGAGAAGATCGTCGCCCGACCGTCGCGCCCGAGTGCCAGGAAGCTGTCGACCTGGTCCGGCGCGATGGCTTTCGAGAAGCCATTCGTAGCGACCGAGGCAGCGGTCTGCGCCAGCGCGGAGCGGCCCGCGAGGGAGAAGCCGACCACGAGCGCGCCACCCTGCAACAGGGCACGGCGCGAGAACACGGGTGCGTTCATGACGGCCTCCCTCAGAGCGACTGGGCAGCGCGCTGGACCGCGCGCACGATCCGCAGGTGGCTGCCGCAGCGGCAGAGATTGCCCGCCAGGGCCTGCCGGATCGCGGCCTCGTCGGGCTTGCGGTTCTGGTTCAGCAGGGCTGCCGACTGCATGATCATGCCGTTGATGCAGTAGCCGCACTGCGCGGCCTGCTCGGCGATGAAGGCGGCCTGCACCGGATGCGGCGTCTCCGGCGAGCCGAGCCCCTCGAGGGTGACGATCCTGGCCTCGGGCTTGAGGCTCGACACCGGAGTGATGCAGGACCGCACGGCTCGCCCGTCGACGTGGACCGTGCAGGCCCCGCATTGGCCGAGCCCGCAGCCGAACCGCGGTCCGTGCAGGCCAAGGTCGTCCCGGAGCACGTAGAGCAGCGGCGTGTCCGGGTCATCGACGCTCACGGGCGCAGCGCGCCCGTTCACAGTGAGAGACATCTGGTGGGCCATGGGGCGTCTCCCTGGAACCATTGTGGTCTCGCCTGCCTGTATCTGGTGCAGTTTCGAGGCAAGGCGATCGGGTGGCGGGCATCGTTCGTCAGAGCCGCGCCCCCGGTCTGGACTTGGCGGGAGGGAGCGTCGATGCGGTCTCCAAAGCGCGTCCATCTCATTGCCGCGCTGGCCCTCGCCGTGGCGGCGGGACGGGTTGGCGCCGAGGAGCGGCCGGCGAAGGACTGGCCCGCAGCCTCACGGGCGGCCGCGGACGCGATCGTGGCGAAGTACGGCCCACCCCAGGAGCAGACCGCGACCCTGCTGATCTGGCACCGGAACGGCCCGTGGATCCGCACGGTCGTGCACAAGGTCGGGGCGGAGCACGACTTCCCGATCAAGCACCAGGACGTGCTGGAGCAGAGCCTGCCCTACAAGGTGCCGCTGAACCTCTACAGCGCGGTGGCGACGTTCAACGGCAGCGTCATTCCCGACCGGACCCGGGGCACGCTCACCGCCTTCGGCGCCAGTGAAGCCGAAACCATCCTGTCCCTCAACCTCGCGCAGGCGGTCGTACGGGGTGAGATGAATGCCGAGCAGGCCCGCGACGCGCAGGTGGCGGCCGAGCGCGATCTCGCGAACGGCAAGACGCCGGAGATCGCGGCGAAACTCAGGATCGAGCAGCAGCAGGAGGGCGACGTTTCAGACCCAGACACGGCAATGATCCTGCCGCCGGGCCGCACGCCATAGGTCTCTCCGACTCTCTCGAAATCCGCGGTTGGAGCCGCGGGCGGAGGCCGGCGACCGAGGTGCAGGTGAGCGGCCGGGGCGGGCGCACCTCAGAAGGAGTGCGGCTGGAGGGAGCGGAGTAGCGCCTCCATTGTAGCCGATCGTTCCGTAGCTCCGAGAATCAAAGGGAGGAAGCCCGATGAGGCACCTACCGTCGCAGCGTGCATTCCAGAGTTTGATTGTGGCTGGCACGCTCTGGATCACGCCAGCATTTGCACAAGATCGTCCTACTGTCGCCGTGGTGGCAACAGGCGGCACTATTGCGATGAAGCTTGATCCCGTCTCGCATGCGCCGGTTCCTGCTGTCTCCGGCGAGGATCTTGTCGCAGCCGTACCGCATCTGAAGGAAATCGCAAATATCCGAGTCGTGGAATTCAGCAATATTCCAAGCGACTACATGGGGCCGGATCGCTGGCCTAACCTGACCAAGAAAGTCGAGGAGGTCCTTGCCGACCCGACCGTCAAAGGCGTCGTCATCTCGCATGGGACGGACACCCTCGACCAGACCGCCTACTTCCTGGACCTGACGCTCAAGAGCGAGAAGCCGGTGGTCGCGGTCGGCGCACAGCGGAACGCCTCCGACTGGGACACCGATGGCCCGCGGAACCTCCTGAATGCGGTCCGGCAGGTCCTGGCCGAGGACTCGAGGGGCAAGGGCGTGACGATCACGATGAACAGTTACATCAACGCCGCCCGCTACGCTCGGAAAACCCACACCAGCAATGTTCAGACCTTCACATCCGGAGATGTGGGTGCTCTCGGTTACGTCGACGAGGACAAGGTCGTGTACTACTACACGGGCCCTCGTCGGCAGAGCGTTGATCTCCCTGAGCGGCTGCCGCGGGTCGATCTGCTCGCGATGTATGCCGGGGCGGACGGCAGCTATGTGCGACACGCGGCTGACACGGGGGCTGAGGCCGTCGTCGTTGAAGCTTATGGCTGGGGTAACATGAACGAGGCCATGCTCGACGCCATCAAGTACGCAGTCGATAAGGGCGTTCCTGTCGTGGTGGCGACGAAGGTCGAAAACGGACGCGCGCTGCCGGTATACGGCTTCAAGGGTGGAGGCAAAACGCTTCAGAGCGTCGGTGCAGTTTTCGCGGGCGACCTCTCCGGCGATAAGGCCCGCGTTCTTACCATGTTGGCCCTGCCGACCGCCAAAGATCAGAAGAAGCTGCAGGCTTTCTTCGACAAGTAGGCGGCGGCTGTTCTGGCCAGGCACGGCCGGCTGATTGCGGCCGGTCGTGGGGCGCCTTCCGGAAAGGCGCTTTTCAAGATCCGTCTCTCGCGCGGCGCGCGGGGTCCGGCGCGCGCGGACGCTGCGGTCGAGGAGCGGGCGATCGGGCCGAGACGGCGGGGTTGCAGGGGCTGTTTGCGGGCCTCAGGGAAAGGGCAGCACAACGCCGAAATTCAGCTGCGTGTCCGAGTTCGCGCCAGTCTCCGGCGCAGCTGGAAAACCTGAATTTGACGAGGATGGATGGTGGGGGAAGTAGGACTCGAACCTACGAAGGCATAGCCAGCGGATTTACAGTCCGCCCCCTTTGCCGCTCGGGACATTCCCCCATCGCGGCGAGGCCGCGAGGTCGGCGCGCGCGGCGTCGACGGCGGTCCTTATGGTGGAGCCCCCCTGTGCCTGTCAAGCACCTCAGGTCGCCTCGGCGGCGTCGCACAGGCGGAGCTGGACGCGCTCGCTGCCCCGCCAGCGGTCGCGGGCGAGCGTGCCCGCGGCGTGGATGTCGCGGCCGATGCCCCGCAGCAGGAACCGGCCCAGCGGCCCCTCGGCGGCCCGGAAGGCGATGGCCGGGACCGTGACGCCGTCGCGCCCGCGCAGCTGCACCTTCACGTGCCCGGTGCCGACCATCCGCGCGTCGGCGACGCGGTGGCGGGCCAGCGCGAAGACCGGCTCGGGCGCGCCCTGGCCGAAGGGTCCGGCGCGCTCCAGGGCGGCGATCAGGTCGGGCTGCACGCCGCCGGCCGACAGCGTCCCGTCGATCAACAGCGCCTCGGCGGCGCGCGCCTCGCCCACCGACGCGGCGAGGTCCCGGGCAAGCGCGTCGCGGAACCGGTCGAGGTCGACGGCAGCGATGGTGACGCCCGCCGCCATGGCGTGGCCCCCGCCCTTGGCGGCGAGGCCGCACTCGACGGCGCGGCGCACCGCCCGCCCGAGATCGGCGCCGACGATGGAGCGGCCCGACCCGGTCGCGCTGCCGTCCTGGCGCAGGGCGAAGGCGAAGGCCGGGCGGCCGAAGCGCTCCTTGAGGCGCGCCGCGATCAGCCCGACCACCCCCGGATGCCAGTCGGGGCTGCCGGTCACGATGACCGCCTGGTCGGGCTCGCGCTCCAGGCGAAGGGCCGTCAGCGCCTCGGCCTCGGCCACGGCGGCGGCCTCGATCGCCTGCCGCTCGCGGTTGAGCTGATCCAGCTGCGCGGCGATGCCGGCCGCCTCGATCGGGTCCTCGCAGAGGAGGAGGCGCGCGCCGAGCGTCGCGTCGCCGATGCGCCCGCCCGCATTGATGCGCGGCCCGACCAGGAAGCCGAGATGCCAGGCCTGGGGCGGCTCCCCGAGGCCGGCCGCGTCGAGGAGGGCCGCGAGGCCGAGGCGCCCGCGGCCCCGCATCACCGCGAGCCCCTGGCGCACGAAGGCCCGGTTGAGCCCGGCGAGCGGCACCACGTCCGCCACGGTGGCGAGGGCCACGAGGTCGAGCCCGGTCATCAGGTCGGGCAGGTCGACGCCGTCGCGGCGCAGCCGGCGCTTGAGGGCCACGAGGGTGAGGAACACCACCCCGGCCGCGCAGAGGTGGCCGAGGCCCGAGAGGTCGTCGAGCCGGTTCGGATTCACCACCGCCCGGGCGGGCGGCAGGGATTCGGGCGCGCCGTGATGGTCGAGGACGATCACGTCGAGCCCGAGCCGCGCCGCCTCGGCCAGGGGCGCGTGGCCGGCCGTGCCGCAATCGACCGTGACGAGGAGGCGCGCGCCCTCCCCGGCCAGCACGCGCACCGCCTCGACGTTCGGCCCGTAGCCCTCGGTGATCCGGTCCGGGATGTGGAGCCGGTACGGCACGCCGAGGTCGCGCAGGGCGCCGGCGAGGAGCGCGGCGCTCGCCGCGCCGTCGACGTCGTAATCGCCGAAGATCGCGACCTTCTCGCGCCGCAGCACCGCGTGGGCGAGCCGGTCGGCGGCCGCCTCCATGTCGAGGAGCACGGCCGGGTCCGGCATCAGGTCGCGCAGGCGCGGCTCCAGGAAGAGCGGCACGTCCCGCGGCGCGACGCCCCGCCCGGCCAGCACCCGCGCCAGCACCTCCGGCAGGCCGTGGCTCTGGGCGATGGTCGCGGCCGCCTGCTGGGGCGGGCCGTCCGCGCAGCGCTCGCGCCAGGGCCGGCCGAGCACCGAGCGGTGGACGTCGAGGAGCGGGCGGGGAAGGTCGATCAGGGCTGTCACCGGACCAGTCTAGCGGGATTCGCCCGGCCCGGCTGCCGCCGCGGCGCGACACTCGCGCGGCGCGATGCGCGCGGCAGGTCCCGGAAACGCGAAAGCGGGGCGCGAGGCCCCGCTTCCCGGTCGGCGCGGCGCGCGGCGCCGGCTCACATGACATCCGGTTGATCGCTTCGCGATGCGGATGTCGGCTTTGCTCAGGCGCCGCGCGGGCTTGTCATACCAAATCCGCTTGATCCCTTCGGGAGGGCGGATTTGGGCTTCGCTCAGGCGCCGCGCAGGCTTGGGATACGGGATCCGCTTCGATCAAGCGGATCGCGTCTCACATGTTCTTGACGATGTCGTCGACCACCTTCTTGGCGTCGCCGAACAGCATCATGGTGTTGTCGCGGAAGAAGACCTCGTTCTCGACGCCCGCGTAGCCCGAGCCCATGCCGCGCTTGATGAACAGCACGGTCTTGGCCTTCTCCACGTCGAGGATCGGCATGCCGTAGATCGGCGATTGCGGATCGGTCTTGGCGGCCGGGTTGGTGACGTCGTTGGCGCCGATCACGAAGGCCACGTCGGCCTGCGGGAACTCGCCGTTGATGTCCTCCAGCTCGAAGACCTCGTCGTAGGGGACGTTGGCCTCGGCGAGCAGCACGTTCATGTGGCCCGGCATGCGGCCCGCCACCGGGTGGATGGCGTACTTGACCTCGACGCCCTCCTTCTTGAGCTGGTCGGCCATCTCGCGCAGGGCGTGCTGGGCCTGGGCCACCGCCATGCCGTAGCCCGGCACGATGATGACCTTCTCGGCGTTCTTCATGATGAAGGCCGCGTCGTCGGCCGAGCCCTGCTTGACCGGGCGCGTCTCGACCTTGCCGCCGGCCGCCGCGGCGCTGTCCCCGCCGAAGCCGCCGAGGATGACCGAGATGAACGAGCGGTTCATCGCGTGGCACATGATGTAGGACAGGATCGCGCCCGACGAGCCGACCAGCGACCCGGTGATGATCAGCGCGAGGTTGCCCAGCGTGAAGCCGATGCCCGCGGCCGCCCAGCCCGAGTAGGAGTTGAGCATCGAGACCACGACCGGCATGTCGGCGCCGCCGATCGGGATGATCAGGAGCCCGCCCAGCGCGAAGGACAGGAGCACGATCAGCCAGAACACGACCTTGCTCTCGCCGCCGATGAAGGCGGCGAGGAGGCCGAGCAGCAGGAGGCCGAGCGCGATGTTGATCGCGTGCCGCTGCGGCAGCATGATCGGCTTGCCCGACATGCGCCCGTCGAGCTTCAGGAAGGCGATCACCGAGCCCGTGAAGGTGATGGCGCCGATGGCGACGCCGAGCCCCATCTCGAACAGGGATTGCTTGTGGATGTGGCCGCCTTCCAGGATGCCGAAGGCCTGGGGCGCGTAGAGGGCGCCCGCCGCCACCGCCACGGCCGCGAGGCCGACGAGCGAGTGGAAGGCCGCGACGAGCTGCGGCATCGCCGTCATCGGCACGCGCCGGGCGATCACCGCGCCGGCGCCGCCGCCGATCCCGAGGCCGAGCAGCACCAGGAACCACGCCCCGATCCCCGCCGGCGGATGGCCGATCAGCGTGGTCAGGATCGCGATGCCCATGCCGATCATGCCGTACAGGTTGCCCTGCCGCGACGTGGTCGGGTGCGAGAGGCCCCGCAGCGCCATGATGAACAGGACGCCGGCGACGATGTAGAGAAGGGACGATACGTTCTCCGACATCGCGTCACGCCTTCTTCTTGTACATGGCGAGCATGCGTTGGGTGACGAGGAATCCGCCGAAGATGTTCACGCTCGCGAAGACGAGGCCGAGGAAGCCGAAGAAGCGTGCGACGCCGGTGCCCTTCTCGACGAGCGGGACGCCCACCGCGAGGAGCGCGCCGACCACGATCACCGAGGAGATCGCGTTGGTGACGGACATGAGCGGGGTGTGAAGGGCCGGGGTCACCGACCACACCACGTAGTAGCCGACGAAGATCGCCAGCACGAAGATGGCGAGGCGGAACACGGTCGGGTCGACCGCACCGTGGGTGGCGGCGGCGATGCCGTGGCCGGCCGCGTCGGCGATGGCCTGGGCCTGGTCGGCGGCCTTGGCGGCGATGTCGGCGGCGGTGCGGGCGGCGGCGGCCGCCGCGCGCGCCTGCTCGGCCGCCTGGTCTGGGGGAAGCGTGGCCATGACGGTCTCCGCGAGGATCAGGCTTTGGGCTGGAAGTTCGGGTGGACGACGGCGCCGTCGCGCGTCAGGCAGGTCGCCTTGACGAGTTCGTCGTCCCACTTCACGGCGAGGCTCTTCGAGGCCTTGTCGATCAGGGTCTCGACGAAGGCGTAGAGGTTGCGCGCGTAGAGGCTCGACGAGGTGGCGGCGAGGCGGCCCGGCACGTTGGCGTAGGCCACGATCTTCACGCCGTTCGGGGTCTCGACGATCTCGTCGGCCCTGGCGCCCTCCACGTTGCCGCCGCGCTCGATGGCGAGGTCGACCAGCACCGCCCCGGGCCGCATGGAGGCGATCATGTCGGCGGTGACGAGGCGCGGGGCCGGGCGGCCCGGGATCAGCGCCGTGGTGATGACGATGTCCTGCTTGGCGATGTGGCTCGCCACCAGCTCGGCCTGCTTGCGGCGGTACTCGGCCGACATCTCCTTGGCGTAGCCGCCCGCGGTCTCGGCCTGCTTGAACTCCTCGTCCTCGACCGCGACGAACTTGGCGCCGAGGGATTCGACCTGCTCCTTGGCGGCGGGCCGCACGTCGGTCGCGGTGACGACGGCGCCCATGCGCCGGGCCGTGGCGATCGCCTGCAGGCCCGCGACGCCCGCCCCCATCACGAAGATGCGGGCGGCCGGCACGGTGCCGGCGGCGGTCATCATCATGGGCAGCGCCCGGCCGTAGACGGCGG
Source organism: Methylobacterium sp. 4-46 (assembly GCF_000019365.1). GTDB lineage: Bacteria > Pseudomonadota > Alphaproteobacteria > Rhizobiales > Beijerinckiaceae > Methylobacterium. The sequence goes on from NC_010511.1 coordinate 3,479,792, forward strand.
CGCCGTCGACCACCGCCCGGTAGCCGGCGAGGTTGGCCTGGCTCGACAGGACGTCCATGACCTGGGCGCGGGTGATGCGCGGCATCAGCTCCATGGCGATGGCGGCGACGCCCGCATCCGCCATGGCCTTCACCTCGGCCTCGTGGCCGTAGGGATCCATGATGCCGACCACGAGGGAGCCGCGCCTGAGAACCGGCAGCTCCTCGGCGGCGGGCCTGCGCACCCGCAGCACGATGTCGGCGTCCCGCGCGGCGACCGCCGCGTCCGGCGCGATCGTGGCGCCGGCGGCCTCGAACTCGCCGTCGGGAAGCCCCGCCCTGCCCCCCGCCCCGGCCTGGACCGTCACGTCGGCGCCGAGAGCTTTGAATTTCTTGACCGTCTCGGGGATCGCCGCGACGCGCGGCTCCGCCGGGTCGGTCTCCGATAGCACCGCGATCCGCATCCATCCACCCTTCGGTCGCGTGTGGAGAGCGGCCGCCGGCGACGCCGGCACCGAGGGGAGACCCACACAACCGTGAAGCTGATTCCTCCCGCTAAGATCGCCTCTAGTGGATTTTCATCGGGTTTGAAAGCGGCAGAGACGGTGTCGCACAATGGTAAAGGCCGCCGCCTCGTCGCGAGGCGGCGGCCCGGTGTCGTCCGAACTCGGTGCGGGGCGTCAGTAGAGCGCGAGCAAAATCGCCAGCAGCACCGCCACGGCGGCCGGCGAGCGCCAGCCGAGGGCCGGGGCGAGGGCCCCGACGGCGCCGGCCACGCCCGAGATCACGACGCCGAAGATCGCGGTGAGCCACGCCTCGCGCACGCCGCCGATGGCGAGCGAGAGCACCCAGCAGATCACCACGGTGGTGGCGATCTCCACGAAGCGCACGAAGCCGCGATAGGTCGCCTCGTGGGTGGAGCCGTCCATCGAGGGACCGTAGGCGTCGTTGGAGGCGTGGTTGGTGCTAGCCATGCTGCGGGGCCCCGGTCTTCTTGGATGTTTGGTCGCGCTTTAGCGCATGGTCAGGGTCGCCGCAATGCGCGATGGGCGAAGGGCACCCTCGCCATTCGGGTGAGGCGGTCCCGGGCCCGGCGGGAGCCGGGCCCCTCACGCCGGCAGCGGCAGGCCGGCCGCGTCGAGCACCACCCTCTGCCGCGAGGCGAGGTCGTCGAGGGAGAAGCGGTCGATCTCGGCCTCGAACAGGCGGTGATAGTTCAGCTCGGAGCGCAGGTGCAGGAAGACGGCGCCGAGCCCGACCGCCGCCCGGTCCATGAACACGAATTCGCGCGGCACCGTCACCGGGCCGCGCTCCTTGAGGGCGCGGTGGACCTCGAAGGCCTGGCGCCGGCCGTACTCGCCGGGCTTCACCCCGTCCGCCACCGTGCGCACCCGGTCCTCCAGCAGCGGGCCGTAGATGAACTTCGCCCAGATGTTGAGGATGTCGATCAGCTCGCGGTTCAGCCGCTTGAAGCCCCAGCTCTCGTAGGCGTGGACGATGCGGTCCTGGTCGCCGTGCAGCAGGCCCCGGTAGAGGTCGACCACGCCGCCGACGAAGCGGGGATGGAAGATCCGGATGCAGCCGTAATCGAGCAGGTTGATGCCCGCCGGCTCGCCCCCTTCCGAGAAGACCGTGTAATTGCCCAGGTGCGGATCGCCGTGGATCACCGCGGCGCGGCTGAAGGGATGCCACCACGCCTTGAACATTGCGTGGGCGAGGCGGTTGCGGATGTCGAGGGGCGCCTGCGCGTAGGTCAGGATCTTCTCGCCGTCGAGCCAGCCGAGGGTCAGCAGGCGCTTCGTCGAGAGGGCCGGATGCGCCACCGGCACCCGCACGTTCGGCATGTCGCGCAGCACCTCGGCGTAGAGGGCGGCGTGCTTGGCCTCGCGCTGGTAGTCGAGCTCCTCGCGCACCCGGTCGCCGATCTCCTTGGCGATCTCGCGGGTGTCGATGGCCACGCGCAGGCGCCGGTGCAGCGCGAAGGCCATTTCGAGCTGCTTCAGGTCCGCCTCCACGGCGGATTGCATGTCTGGATACTGCAGCTTGCAGGCGAGGGCCTCGCCCTCGCGGCTCACCGCGCGGTGGACCTGGCCCAGGGAGGCGGCCGCGGCGGGCCGCAGGTCGAAGCTCGCGAAGCGGCCCTGCCAGTCGGGGCCGAGCTCCGCGGCCATGCGGCGCTTCACGAAGGCCGCCCCCATCGGGGGCGCCTCGGATTGCAGCTTCTGCAGCTCCTGGGCGTATTCGGGCGGCAGCAGGTCCGGCACGGTGGCGAGGAGCTGCGCCACCTTCATGATCGGGCCCTTGAGGCCGCCGAGCGCCTGGGCGAGGGCGGCGGCGTTCGAGAGGTCCTCGCCCTTGAGGCCGAGGAGGCGCGCACCGGCCATCCGGGCCGCCACGCCCCCCATATTGGCGCCGACCCGGGCGTAGCGGGCGGCGCGGGCGGAGAAGCGGTTGGCTTCGGTATCGGAGGCGGACATGCAGGGGCTCGGGACGCGCTGGACGGCTCTCAGATAAGCCCCCGCCCCGGTCCCGCTAGGCCACCGGGCGGGAAGGTCGCACCGGCCCGTCAGGATTGGCGCAGGGCGCTGCGCAGGACGCGGATCATCTCCTCCACCGCCCCGTCGCGGTCGTTGCTGCGCACCGCGTAGTTCACGGACGCATCGAGGTGGTCGCTGATGAGCTGGAGCGCCGCCTCGCGCACGGCCGCCGTGATCGCGTTCATCTGCTGGACCTCGTCCAGGCAGTAGCGGTCCTCGGTGACCATGGCCTGGAGCCCGCGCACCTGGCCCTCGATCCGCTTCAGGCGCTGCAGGATCGGCCGTTTCTCGTCGTCGGTGCGACGGATCTGAAGGCGCCCGTCCTGATACGTGTAATCCATGGTGGTCCGATCCGGTTCGTCCGCGGCCCGCAGGCGAGGAGAGCGGGGCGTGACCATTCGCGTTCGCAGGGACGACCGCCGTTCTGTCTCTACGGAAGACTCCGATCCTCCATTCGGCCCCTCGCGGTCAAGACCATTTGGAGGGCGTCGCCAAGTATTTCCGCACCCGTGCCCAACCGGAGACAGATCGGCGGCCCATTCCGGCCTGCTCCGAACGACCTAGTCCCCCCGCCGCGCAGATTCCAGCCCCGGTTTCGCGACCGAGCTCGGCCCTGGAGTCCGTCGAGGCCCTGCCCTGTTATAACGCGGCCGCCGCGCATTATCTCCCGATTTAGGGAAAAAGCGGCAATCATGTTCTCGCGGCGGGGGCGCCTCACGCCTCCATGGCTTCGAGCTCGGCGATCATGCCCTCGATCATCGAGAGGCCGATCTGCCAGAAGGAGGGGTCGCGGGCATCGAGCCCGAAGGGCGCCAGGAGTTCGCCGTAGGGCTTGGTGCCGCCGGCCGAGAGCAGCGCGAAGTAGCGCGCGACGAAGCCCTCCTCGGCTCGCTGGTAGACCCCGTACAGGGAGTTCACCAGGCAATCGCCGAAGGCGTAGGCGTAGACGTAGAACGGCGAGTGGATGAAGTGCGGGATGTAGGCCCAGAACGGCTCGTAGCCCTCGTCGAGGCGGATCGCCGGCCCGAGGCTCTCGGCCTGGACCGACATCCACAGCGCGCAGATCTGCTCGGCCGTGAGTTCGCCGTCCCGGCGCGCGAGGTGGAGCCGGCGCTCGAAGACGTAGAAGGCGATCTGGCGCACCACCGTGTTGATCATGTCCTCCACCTTGGCGGCGAGGAGCGCCCGGCGCTGATGCGGCTCCCGGGTGGCGTCGAGGACGCGGCGGAAGGTCAGCATCTCGCCGAACACGCTCGCGGTCTCGGCGAGCGTCAGCGGGGTCGGGGCCATCAGGGCGCCGTTCCCGGCCGCCAGCACCTGGTGGACGCCGTGCCCGAGTTCGTGGGCGAGGGTCATCACGTCGCGCGGCTTGCCCTGGTAGTTCACCAGCACGTAGGGATGGGCGGAGGGCACGGTCGGGTGCGCGAAGGCGCCCGGGGCCTTGCCGGGGCGCACCGGCGCGTCGATCCAGCCGCCCTCGAAGAAGGTGCGGGCGATCTCGGCCATCCGGGGCGAGAAGGCGCCGTAGGCGGAGAGCACGGTCTCGCGGGCCTCGGCCCAGGGAATCGTGCGCTGCTCGACCTTCGGCAGGGGCGCGTTGCGGTCCCAGTAGGCGAGGCTGTCGCGCTGGAACCAGCGGGCCTTCAGCCGGTAGTAGCGGTGCGAGAGGCGCGGATAGGCCGCCGTCACCGCCTCGACCAGGGCGGCCACCACCTCGGGCTCGACGCGGTTGGCGAGGTGGCGCGAATCCGCCACGTCGCCGAAGCGCCGCCAGCGGTCCGAGATCTCCTTGTCCTTGGCGAGCGTGTTGGTGATCAGGGTGAAGACGCGCAGGTTCGCCCGGAACACCCCGCTCAGGGCCTCGGCGGCGTCGCGGCGCAGGCCCTCGTCGGCGTCCTGGAGCTTGTTGAGGGTCGGCTCCAGGGTCAGCTGCTCGCCGCGCAGGGGGAAGCGCAGGGAGGCGATGGTCTCGTCGAAGAGCCGGTTCCAGGCCGACCGGCCGGTCACCGACTTCTCCAGCAGCAGCTTCTCGAGGTCGTCGGAGAGCTGGTGGGGCTTCTCGCGGCGAATATCCTCCAGCCAGGGTCGGTAGCGGGCGAGCGGCGGCAGGGCGGCGGCGGCGTCGATGTCCGCGTCCGGCACCCGGTTCAGTTCGAGCGTGAAGAACAGGAGGTCGCTCGACGCGGCGGTCAGGCGCTCCTGGGTGTCGCCGTAGAACTTGGCGCGGACGGGGTCGGTCGTGTTGCCCGAATAGACGAGGCCCGCGAAGGACATCAGCCGGCCCATGAGGTCCTCGATGGCCTCGTAGGCGGCCACCGCCGTGCCGAGCTGGTCGGCGGCGCCCTCCCCGCCCGCCAGCGCGGCGACGCGGCCCCGATAGGTCTCGGCGAAGCTCCGGCACTCCGCCTCGGCGCGGGCGAGGTCGCGGGCGAAGGCCGGGTCGTCGAGGCCCGCGTAGAGATCCGAGAGGTCCCACTCCGGCAGCGGCCCGAGATCGACGGCGCGGGCCGTCGCCTGGGCCGTGCTCAAGGAACCTTCCGACGGCACCGCGGCTCGGGTCGACATGGCTTCGCGTCCTCTCAGGGTTCTCACAGACAACGCCGTCATATCGGCAGCCTCGCCCCCGCGATCAACCGAGCGCTCCTCCCAATCGGGTGAACGGGCCCGGGGGGCCGCCCGGCGTGTCGCAACGGCAACGGTTTGTTGGCGTTAAGCGCCACTTTACGGTTGTGGGCGAGCATCCGGCTCGAAACGAAACAACCACGCGATTCGCTCGGGCGGGCGGTCGGGCGGGCCGAGGCTCCGCCGGGACCCGCCGTCGTCGCAGAACCCGAAAGGACCCGGATGTCGACCACGGTGCTCATCGTCGATGATGATCCGGTGCAGCGTCGCCTCGCCGAGGCGATGGTGCGGCGCCTGGGCTTCGAGGCCGCCGTGGCGGAGGGCGGCGAGGCCGCGCTCGCGGTCCTGCGCGCGCCCGACACCCGCGTCGACGTGGTGCTCCTCGACCTCGTCATGCCGGGCGGCCTCGACGGCCTCGGCGTGCTGGCCGAGATGCGCAAGGCCGGGCTCGACGTCCCGGTGATCGTCCAGACCGCGAACGGCTCGATCGACGCCGTGGTCACGGCGATGCGCGCGGGCGCGACCGACTTCGTGGTCAAGCCCGCGGGCGCCGAGCGCCTGCAGGTCTCGATCAAGAACGCCCTCCAGGTGGACCAGCTCCAGGACGAGATCCGGCGCATGCGGCGCCGGGCCTCGGGGGCGCTGAGCTTCAAGGACCTGACCTCGAAGAGCCCCGACATGGGGCGGGTGATCCGGCTCGCCGAGCGGGCCGCGAAGTCGAACATCCCGGTGCTGATCGAGGGCGAGTCGGGCGTCGGCAAGGAGGTGCTGGCCCGCGCCATCCAGGGCTCGGGCGAGCGCAGGGGCAAGCCCTTCGTCACGGTCAATTGCGGGGCGATCCCCGACAACCTCGTCGAATCGACGCTGTTCGGCCACGAGAAGGGGGCGTTCACGGGCGCCACCGAGCGCCATGTCGGCAAGTTCGTGGAAGCGTCGGGCGGCACCCTGTTTCTCGACGAGATCGGCGAATTGCCCCTCGACGCCCAGGTGAAGCTGCTGCGCGCCCTACAGGAGGGCGAGGTCGACCCGGTCGGCGGGCGCAAGAGCGTGCGGGTCGACATCAGGCTGATCTCGGCCACCAACCGCTCGCTGCTCGACCTCGTGAAGCAGGGGAGGTTCCGCGAGGACCTCTACTACCGGCTCAACGTCTTCCCGATGACGCTGCCGCCCCTGCGGGCGCGCCGGGAGGACATCCCGGACCTCGCCCGCTCCTTCTGCGCGCGCTTCGCCGCGGAGGAGGGCAAGCGGGTGCGGGGCATCACCGCCGAGGCGATGGCGCTGCTCACCCGCTACGAGTGGCCCGGCAACGTCCGCCAGCTCGAGAACGCGCTCTTCCGCGCCGTGGTCCTGGCCGACGGCGACGAACTCACCGTGGCGGAGTTCCCGCAGATCGCCGCCCAGGTCGACGGTTTCGAGGTGCGCATCCCCGCCGCCCCGAGCCTGCCGGAGGCGGTGGCGAGCGCGGCGCCCCTGCGCGAGATCGTCCGGGTCGAAGTGCGCGATCCGCACGCGATCTCCCTCGTCGCCGAGGAGACCGGGGAGATGAAGACCATGGAGGGGCTGGAGGGCGAGATCATCCGCTACGCCCTGCAATTCTACCGCGGGCGGATGTCCGAGGTCTCCCGCCGCCTCGGCATCGGCCGCTCGACCCTCTACCGCAAGCTCAAGGATCTCGGGATCGACGAGGACAAGGCGGAGGACGCGGCCTGATACCCGGGGGCGCCTTTCCGGCACCGCAGCGCCTTTCTGGCGCCGCACGAGTGTTCCATACCGGGACCGAGTGGCATGTGTGCGAGGGCACGCCCTGTTCGGGGGCGTCCGTTAGCTTAAGTGTCGGTTGAGACGACTTCGCGCGGCCGGGGGGCTGGCCACGCGCTCCAGGAGATGAGCATGCTCCCCAGGCGCAGGGCCGCCGCGCTCCTCGCGGTGCTGATGGCGGGAGCCGCGGGCCTCGCCGGCGCGCGGGCCCAGGACGCGTCCCAACCGGCGACCGCGCCCGGCGCGGCCACCCCGGCGGCGCCCGCCGCCCCGGCGCCCGCCGCCCCGGCACCCGCCGCCGAGGCGCCCGTCGCCCCGGCGCCCGCCCCCGAGGCGCCGGCCGTCGAGGCCGCCAAGCCGCCGCTCCCGGACGATCCGGTCGCGGCGGCGATCGCCACCAAGCTCGCGGAGCCGAACCTGACGCTCCTGCGCCGCTTCGGCCGCAGGGAGCGGGAGGCGCTGCAGGCCTTCTACGCGCTCGGAGCGTTCAAGCCGATCTGGATCGTCGATCGCGCCTGGACGGAGGCCGCCAGGGCGGTGATCGCGCGGCTCGGCGCCGCCGCGGAGGACGGGCTCGATCCCCTGGACTACCCGGTGCCGGCCCTCGGCGTGCCGACGGCGAGCCCGGCGGACCTCGCCGACGCGGAGCTTCGGCTCTCGGCCGCCGCCGCCCTCTACGCGCGGGACGCCCGCGGCGGGCGCCTCGACCCGCCACGCCTGTCGCGCCTGATCACGCCGAAGCTCGACCTGCCCCTCGCCGACGCGGTGCTGCCGAAACTCGCCACGGCCGGGGCCGGCGCGGACGCGCTCCTGCACGCCTACAACCCGGCCCAGCCCGGCTACCTCGCCCTGAAGGCGCGGCTCGCGGCCCTGCGCGCCCGCCAGCCCGGCGGCGCGGTGCCGATGGTGCGGCTGCCGAAGGGGCCGGTGCTCAAGCCCGGCATGCGCGACGCCCGCGTGCCGCTGATCCGGGCCCGGTTCGGGCTCGGCAGCGCCGACGACGCCACCGCCTACGATGCGGCCGTGGCCGGCGCCATCGAACGCTTCCAGCGCGAGCGCGGCCTCGCCGCGACCGGCATCCTCGATCCGCGCACCGTCGCGGCGCTGGCCGGCCCGTCGCCCGGGCGGCAGGAGGCCGACCTCCTCGCCAACATGGAGCGCTGGCGCTGGCTGCCGGCCGAGCTCGGGCGGAAATACGTCTGGGTCAACATCCCCGACCTCAAGGTGCGGGTGATGGAGGGCGGCCGCGTCGTCGACGAGGCGCGGGTCATCGTCGGCAAGCCCGATTCGCCGACCCCGATCTTCTCGGGCGAGATGAGCTACGCGGTGGTCAATCCGTCCTGGAACGTGCCGCCCTCGATCCTCAAGAACGAGTTCCTGCCGCGGCTCGCCCGCGACCCGAGCTACGCGGCGCGCCTCGGCTACCAGGTCGTGCGCAAGGGCAACAGCATCGCGGTGCGCCAGCCGCCGGGCGAGCGCAACGCCCTCGGCTTCATCAAGTTCATGTTCCCGAACGAGCACGCGGTCTACCTGCACGACACGCCCAACCGCACGCTCTTCGCGCGCGGCGCCCGGGCGCTCAGCCACGGCTGCGTGCGGGTGGACGATCCGTTCCGCTTCGCCGAGGTGGTGCTCGGCCCGACCTGGCCGACCGAGCGGCTGAAGAAGCTGATCGGCAAGGGCGAGCGCACCGTCATGCTGCCCGAGAAGCTCCCGGTCCACCTCGCCTACTTCACCCTCGTCGCCGACGAGGCGGGCGGCCTGCGCGAGGCCGAGGACCTCTACGGCATCAATGCCCGCGTGAAGGTGGCGCTCGGCCTCTCGAACGAGGCGCTGCCGCCCTCGCCGGAGGCCCTGAAGCGGGAGAAGGAGAAGGCGAAGGTCCGGGCGCTGCCCGCGCAGGCGCCGGCTCCGGCGCGCGACGCCCGGCCGGTCCGGGACGCGCACGCCCCGCGCCTCGCGGCGCCCGCGCCCCGGGTCGCCACCCAGGCACCCCGGCGCAGCCGGCCCCTCGTCACCGCGGATCCGCGGGTCGTCCAGCCGGCCCCCGACGACTTCGCGCCGCCCCCGGCGCCCCCCTCGTCGGGCTGGTGGTGAGGTCCCGCGCCCCGGCCGATTTTCGCCACGGTTAAGCCTTACCCCTCGCGACCAATGCGGCGCGGGGCGCCGGTAACCGTCCGTTCACGGTTATGGGTAACCCTGCGTTCACCATGGCGGCCGCGACGGCGGCATCGGCGGGGGCGGAGACGAACGTGCGAGCGCAGCGGACCAGCCGCCGACCGGCGGCGACTTCCCGTGAGGCCCGGCTCCGCTGCGAGACGCCGCGACGGGCCCTGCGCCGGACCGGCCTCGTCGCCGCCGCGGTGGCGGCGGGCCTGCTCGGCGGCACGCGCGGCACCCAGGACGCGGTGGCCAACGGCGACACCCGCACGATCACCATCTTCCACGAGCACACCAAGGAGAGCGCGACCGTCACGTTCAAGCGCGATGGCCGCTACGACCGGGCCGCCCTGGAGCAGCTCAACTGGCTCCTGCGCGACTGGCGCATCGACCAGCCGACCCGGATGGATCCGCGGCTCTTCGACGTGGTCTGGGAGGCGCACCGCGCCACCGGCTCGCAGGACGCGATCCACGTGGTCTCGGCCTACCGCTCGCCGCAGACCAACGCCGCCCTGCGGCGCCGCTCCCGCGCCGTCGCCGAGCACAGCCAGCACATGCTCGGCAAGGCGATGGACTTCTACCTGTCCGACGTGTCGGTCGATCAGGTCCGCGAGATCGGCATGCGGATGCAGCGCGGCGGCGTCGGCTGGTACCCGCACGCCTACAATCCCTTCGTGCATCTCGACGTCGGCTCGGTGCGCTCCTGGCCGCGCATGCCCTACGACCAACTCGCCCGCCTGTTCCCGGACGGCCGCACCGTCCACCTGCCGCGGGACGGCCGCCAGATGCCGGGCTACGAGGTGGCGAAGGCCGAGATCCTCGCCCGCGGCGGCTCGGTGATGGGCTACAGCCAAGCGGTCGCCGCCCTCGACGAGGAGGACAGCCCGAGCGTGATCGGGCAGTTCTTCAGCATGCTGTTCGGCGGGGCGAAGCCCGCCGGCGGGGCCGCGCCGCCTCCCGCCCCCGCCCGGGTGCGCCCGGTGGCCCTCGCGAGCGCGGCGGCGGACGATGCCGGCACCCGCGGGGTCATGGCCTACGCGCCGGTGCCGGACCCGCGCGCCGCGCTGCTGCGCCCGCCGCCCCCGGCCGCGCCCGCGCCCGCGCCGGTGGCGGCCGTCCCGCCGCCCGCGCCCGCCCCGGCGAGCGCGGCCGCCGCGCCGGAACCGGCCGCGGCCGAGCCGGCCGGCGCCCCCCTGCCGCCGCGCCGCCCGGTGGAATTCGCCGGCCTCGCCGAGGCCCTCGTGGCCGTGCCGCTGCCGCCGCCGCGGCCGGCCGCGGTCCAGGTGGCCTCCGCGGATCCGGCGGCCCTCGGGCCGCTCCTGCCGGCGCGACCGGCGCGCTCCCCGGCCGCGGAGGCCGCGGCGGGCGACGCGAAGGCGCAGCTGCGCGCGCTGTTCGCGGCCGCGGCGGACCCGGCCGCCTCCCCGCGCGGCGGCGTCCGGCTCTCCGAGACCCGGACGACGCTGCGCGGCGCGCTGCCCGCCGGGCTCGTCGCCGCGCCGGCCGACGCGGTCGCCGCCCGGTTCCAGCCCCGCGGCCCGGCCGAGATCGATGCCGGGCGCTTCTCGGGTTCCGCCCTCAAGCCGGGCGCCCGCTGACGGGCGGACCGTCGCCGGAGCGCCGGCCCATCCCCCCCTCCCGTCGAGCCATGCCGTGTCCCTCCTCGCCGCGTCCGCCCGGGATCTCGCCCTCGCCTATCGCGGGACGCCCGTCCTCGACGGCGTCGACCTCGCGCTCGCGGGCGGCGAGATCCTGGCGCTGCTCGGCCCGAACGGCGCCGGCAAGACCAGCCTGATGCGGCTCCTCGCCGGGCGGCTCACCCCGGCCCGCGGCAGCGTGCGGATCCTCGGCCGGGACCCGGCGGCGGACCGGGCGGTGCGCGGCGCGATCGGCTGGGTGCCGCAGGAGATCGCCCTCTATCCCCGCCTCACCGTGGCCGAGAACCTCGACGTGTTCGCGCGGCTCGCCGGGCTCGGGCGGGGGGAGCGGGCGCGGGCGGCGGCGCGGGCGGTGGAGCGGACGGGCCTCGCCGAGGTGGCGGACCGCCTCGTCGGCACCCTGTCGGGCGGCTACCAGCGGCGCACCAACATCGCGGCGGCGCTGCTCGCCGAGCCGCGCGTGGTCCTGCTCGACGAGCCGACCCAGGGCGTCGACCGGGTCGCCCGGGCGGCGATCCACGGCATGCTGGAGCGGCTGCGCCGGAGCGGGACCGCGATCCTCATCGCCACGCACGATTTCGCCGAGGCCGAGCGCCTCGCCGACCGGGTCGCCTTCCTGCGCGACGGGCGCATCCGCCTGGAGGGCCGCCTCGACGCGCTGCTCTCCACCCTCCGGGCCGGCCCGCCCGAGCACGAGGCGGCGCTCGGCGAGCCGGCCGGGCCGGGCGCCGCGGCGGCGCTGCGGGCGGCGGGCTTCCACCCGGCGGGCGCGCTGACCTGGCGGGCGATCGACGCGGTGGCGGGCGGGCGGGACGGGGCGGCGCTCCTCGCCTACCTGCGCAAGAAGGGCGTGCCGGTGCGCGAGATCCGGGTGAGGGAGCCGGGCCTCGAAGCGCTCTACCTCGACATCGTCGGCGCCTCGCACGCCCTGCCGGAGGCCGAGCCGCGATGATCGCCGCCGCCTTCCGGGTGATGCTCCTGACCCTGCTGCGCGACCGCGCCGCCCTGGTCATGGCCTTCGTGCTGCCGACCGTGATCTTCTCGGTCTTCGCGGCGATCTTCTCCGGCGCGGTCGGGGACCGGGTGCGCATCCATCTCGGCCTGAGCGACGCCGCCCGGACCGCCAGCACCGAGCGCCTCGCCGCGGCGCTGGAGCGCGACCCGGCGCTGCGGGTGAGCCGGCTGACCGGCGACCCGCTGGCGGCGGTGCGCCGCGGGGAGGTGGACGTCGCGCTGGTGCTGCGCGCCGACCTCGCGGGCGGCGGCGCGGGGACCGGGCAGCCGGCGCCCCTCCTCCTGGTGGAAAGCCCGGCCCGCGCGCTGGCGACGCCGATCGCCCTCGGCCAAGTGCAGCGCGTGCTCAACGAATCGCTGCCCGACGTGGTGCTGTCCCGGGTCGTCGCGGACGTGGAGCGGGCGGGCAAGATCGGCCCCGACGAGCGGGCCTTCCTCGACCAGACCTTCGCGGAGAGCCGGGCCAAGCGCGAGGCCTTTTCCTTCGCCTCGCTGGTCGAGCGGACGACCACCGCGCGGGCGGGCAGCAACGACCGGGTCGGCTACTATGCGGGGGCGATCACCGCGGTGTTCCTGCTCTTCGCGGCGATGCAGGGGGCGCTCTCGCTGGTGGAGGAGCGCCAATCCGGCATCGCCGACCGGCTCGCGGCCGGGCCGGGCGGGCTGCCGGTCGTGGTGCTCGGCAAGTTCCTGTTCCTGGTCGCGCAGGGGCTCGGCCAGGGGGCCCTGATCTTCGCGGCGGCCTCCCTGCTCTACGGCGTCTCGGTCGGGCCGAACCTCCTGGCCTGGCTCGTCACCGGGATCCTGGTCTCCGGCATGGCGGCCGGGCTCGGCCTCGCCGCCTGCGCGGCCGCGCGCACGCGCCAGCAGGCGCATCTCGTCTCGACCTTCGGGGTGCTGCTGCTCTCGGCGATCGGCGGCAGCATGGTGCCGCGCTTCCTGATGCCGCCGTGGCTCCAGACGCTCGGCTGGTTCACGCCGAACGCCTGGGCGATCGAGGCCTTCCAGGGCGCCCTCGGCGAGGGTGCCGCGGCGGCCTGGCCGGCCTGGGCCGTGCTCGCCGGCATCGCGGCGGCGGGGCTCGCGGCGGCCTTGACGCTGGTCTCGCGCCGGATCGTCTGAGGCGGGTGCCGGGCCGGGCTCAGGGCTGCGGACGCAGGGTCGCGGCGGGCGCCTCGTCCAGCTCGTCCGCCGGAACGATCCAGGGCTCGCGCAGGGCCGCCTCGCGCCACGCCGCGAGGGCCGGCAGGCCCAGCACCGCCTCCATGTAGGCCCGAACCTCCGGATCGACCGCGACCGCGTAGGTGTCGAGGCGCGTCACCACCGGGGCGAACATCGCGTCCGCCCCGCTGAAGGCCCCGAACAGGAAGGGACCGCCCGCACCGAAGCGCGCGCGGGCGTCGCGCCAGATCGCGGTGACGCGGGCGAAGTCGGCCGCCACGGCCGGGCCGCGGTCCCGCGCGGCGTAGCGGCGGCCGAGATTCATCGGCAGGGCGGCGCACAGGGCCTGGAATCCGGAATGCATCTCGGCCGAGATCGCCCGCGCGTGGGCCCGCGCCGCGCGCTCTCCCGGCCAGATCCCGGCCTCGGGCCAGCGCTCGGCCGCGTATTCGAGGATGGCGAGGGACTCCCAGACCGTGACCTCGCCGTCGATCAGCACCGGCACCCGCCCGGCCGGCGAATGGGCGAGGATGCGCGCGCGCGTGTCGGGCTGGTCGAGGGGGATCAGCACCTCGTCGAACGGGATGCCGGCGTGCCGCAGCGCGAGCCAGGGCCGCAGGGACCAGGACGAGTAGACCTTGTTGGCGATGACGAGCGTCGGCACGGGCGGGCTCCTTCGGCGCGACCATCGCACCGGCGGGGCCGCCACTCCAACCAAATCCCGTGATCACCGCGATCGCGCGGGCGAATGGGACGCGCCGCGACCCGGTGGCCCGCCCGCGCCGGGAGCGCGATCGTGCCGGCGCCGCGGCAGGACGACATCTCCGCCTGCCCGCCTATCTGTCCTCGTCGCGACCGGAGATCGTCCTCGTCATGCCGCGCCTCCTCCCCGCCCTGCTCGTCGTCCTGAGCCTGCCGGCCCTCGCGGGCGAGGATCCCTGGGCGGCCCTGAAGCGGGACGGCACCGTCGCGCTCCTGCGCCACGCCCGGGCGCCCGGCTTCGGCGACCCGCCGGGCTTGCGGCTCGACGATTGCGCGACCCAGCGCAACCTCTCGGACGAGGGACGCGCCCAGGCCCGGCAGATCGGCGAGGGCTTCCGCCGGCACGGGATCGCGGTCGGCGCGGTGCTGGCGAGCCGCTGGTGCCGGGCGCAGGAGACCGCCCGCCTCGCCTTCGGCCGCGCCGAGGGCTTCCCGCCGCTCGATTCGGTCTTCGCGCAGGGCGACGGCGAGGCGCAGAGCCGCGCCGTGCGCGCCCGGATCGCGGCCTGGCGGGGGCCCGGCATCCTTGCCCTCGTCACCCACCAGGTGAACATCACGGCGCTCACCGGCCTCGTGCCGGCCGAGGGCGAGGTGGTGGTGCTGCGCGCCGGACCGGACGGGACCCCGGCGGTGATCGGCCGGCTCACCCCCTGAGCCCCCCGCGCGACCCGGTGTAGCGTTGACCGTCCCGCGGGGCGGCCTAGCTTTGGGTGAGGCGCGCGCATCCGCGAGGCGTGCCCCGGGGAGTGACGTCGGTGATGGGCTCTGGATCGGCGGTCGCCGTGGTCGGCGGAGGGTTGGGCGGGCTGGCAGCGGCCTGCGTGGCGGCGGCGCGCGGCCACAGGGTCACGCTCTACGACAAGAATTCCTGGATCGGCGGCAAGGCCGCGGTGCTGCACGAGGGCGGCTTCCGCTTCGACATGGGGCCGACCATCCTGACGGTGCCCCGCGTGCTGGAGCGGATCTTCGGCGAGGCCGGACGCTCCGTGCACGACTACATGGACCTGCGCCGCCTCGACCCGCAATGGCGCTGCTTCTTCGACGACGGCAGCCGCATCGACCTCGTCGAGAACGTCGCCCGCATGGCGGAATCCATGGACCGCTTCGTGCCCGGCGCCGGGGCCGGCGAGGGCTACAAGCGCTTCATCGGCATCTCCGAGCACCTGCACGGGATCTCGGAGCGGTTCTTCTTCTGGAAGCCGGTCGAGGACCTGTTCGACACGATCAACATCCGCGCGAACATGAACCCCGGCACGCTGCGCGACGTTCTGTCCCTGCGCATGCATGCCTCGGTCGCGAGCACCATCCGGGGCAAGGTGCGGGACGCGCGGCTCGCCCAGATGCTCGATCACTTCGTGCAATATGTCGGGTCCTCGCCCTACGGGGCGCCGGCCGTGCTCTGCGCCATCGCGCACATGCAGACCGCCGAGGGGGTGTGGTACCCGATGGGCGGCACCCGCGCGGTGGCCGAGGGGCTGATGAGGCTCGCCACCGAACTCGGCGCCGTGCTGAAGCCCGACAGCGAGGTCGAGGGGCTCGCGATCGAGAACGGCGCCGTGCGGGGCCTGCGCACCCGCGAGGGCGTGGCGCGCTTCGACCGCGTGATCTCGAACATGGATTCGGTGCGCACCTACCGCGAACTCGTCGGCGGCGAGGTCGGCCGGAGCTACGAGAAGAAGAGCTTCGAGCCGGCCTGCTCGGGCGTGGTGCTCTATCTCGGGCTCAACAGGCGCTACGACCACCTCGCCCATCACGACTTCGTGTTCTCGCGCGATCCGGAGGAGGAGTTCGACGCCATCTACCGGAAGGGCGAGCCCGCCCCCGACCCGACCGCCTACCTGGCGGCGCCGAGCGCCACCGACCCGTCGGTGGCGCCCGCGGGCGGCGAGGCGCTCTACGTACTGGTCCACACGCCCTACCTGCGCCCGCACCACGACTGGTCGCAGATGCTGCCGGCCTACCGGAGGGTGATCCTCGACAAGCTCAAGCGGACGGCCGGCCTGCACGACATCGAGGAGCGGATCGTGGTCGAGCGGCACCTCACCCCGGCCGACATCCACGCCCGCTACAAGGTGCTGAACGGGGCGATCTACGGCCTCGCCTCGCACGGGCGGATCATGGGCGCGTTCAAGCCGGGCAACCGCTCGCGGGAGGTGCAGGGCCTCTACCTCGCGGGCGGGGCCGCGCATCCGGGCCCGGGCATGCCGATGGTGATGATGTCGGGCTGGATCGCCGCCGACGCCATGGACCAGGACGCCCGCGGCGAGGCCCTGCGGACCGCCTCGTGAGCGGTCGCGGGCCGGACGACCCGACGCGTCGGCGCTCCGCCCTCGCGTGGCGCTTCATGGCGGCCTACTTCGACCGCTACCTGCGGCGCCACCTCACGGCGCTGCGCCTGAGCCGCTGGGGGGCGCCGGACCTGCGCGGCCATCCCGGGCCGCTCGTGGTCTACTGCAACCACCCGGCCTGGTGGGACGCCGCCGTGCTCATCGTGCTGGCCGAGCGCTGCTTCCCGGACCGCGAGGGCTACGCTCCCTTCGACGCGCAGATGCTGGCGAAGTACGGGGTCTTCGGGCGGATCGGCGCCTTCGGGGTCGATCCGGCCTCGCGCCGGGGCGCCGCCGCCTTCCTCACCGCCTCGCGCCGCATCCTCTCCCGCCCGGAGCGGGCGCTCTGGGTCACGGCGCAGGGCCGGTTCAGCGACGTGCGCGAGCGCCCGCTCGGGCTGCGCCCGGGTGTGGCGCACCTGCCCGAGGTCGCGCCGGACGCGCTGTTCCTGCCCCTCGCCCTCGAATACGCGTTCTGGTCCGAGCGGGGGGCCGAGGCCTTCGCGGCCTTCGGCCCGGCGCTCGCGGGCCGGGACCTCCTCGCCCTGCCCCGCGCGGCGCGGCTGGAGCGGCTGGAGGGGGCGCTCACGGGCGTGCTCGACCGGCTGAGCGCGGACGTGATGAGCCGCGACCCGGCCCGCTTCGTCGCCCTCACCGAGGGACGCCGCGGCGTCGGGGGTATCTACGATCTCGGGCGGCGGGTCGCGGCCGCCCTCGCCGGGCGGCGCTTCGAGCCCGGCCACGGCAAGGGCTGAGACCGTGACGCTCCTGGCCCTCCTCGCCCTCGTCCTGGCGCTGATCCCGGCGGTGCTCGCCATCGGCAACCTCGCGTCCCTGCGCGCCCCGCGCCCGGAGCCGGGCGAGGGATTGGTCTCGATCCTGATCCCGGCGCGCAACGAGGCCGCCAACCTGCCGGCGACGCTCGCCGCGGCCCTGGCGAGCCGGCAGGTGGCGCTCGAGGTGGTGGTGGCGGACGATCACTCGACGGACGGCACGCCCGATCTCGTGGCGGCGCGCGCCGCCGAGGATCCGCGGCTGCGCCTCCTGCGCGTGCCGCCGCTTCCCCCCGGCTGGACGGGGAAGAACCACGCCTGCCAGCGCCTCGCCGAGGCCGCGCGGGGCGACCACCTGCTCTTCATCGACGCGGATGTGCACCTCGCTCCGGACGCCGCGGCGGCGCTGGCGGCGCGGGCGCGCCGCGGCGGGGCCGGGCTGGTGAGCGGCGTGCCGCGGCAGGTGACCGGCACCCTGGGCGAGGCGCTGACCGTGCCGATGATCAACTTTCTGCTCCTCGGCTACCTGCCGGTCCCGCTCGCCCGGCTCGTCAACCACCCGGCGCTGGGCGCGGCCTGCGGGCAGCTGGTGCTGGCCGACGCGACGGCCTACCGGGCGGCGGGCGGGCACGAGGCGATCCGCACCAGCCTGCACGACGGCGTGCAGCTGCCGCGGGTCTTCCGGCGGGCGGGCCTGCGCACCGACCTCGTCGACGGGGCGCCGCTCGCGACCTGCCGCATGTATGCGGGGCTCGCCCAGGCCTGGGCCGGCTTCTCGAAGAACGCGCACGAGGGCATGGCGACGAAGCGGGGGCTGCCGGTCTGGACGCTGCTCCTGTTCGGCGGGCAGGTTCTTCCCTGGCTGCTGCTCGCCCTCGGCGACGCGGGCGCGCTCGCCGCCGCGACGGTCTCGCTCGCCACGCGGGTCGCGGTGACCGCGAAGGCGCGCGAGGCGTGGTGGACGGTGCCGCTGCACCCGGTCAGCGTGCTGCTGACGCTCGCCCTGCAGTGGAACGCGCTCCTGCGCCCCGGCCCGGCGGGGGTGGCGAGCTGGAAGGGCCGGACCTATCCGGCCGCGTAGGGGGCGGAGGGACCCCGTCCCTCCGCCGGGAGTTCAGGGGGCGGTGAGCCCCCGCGGGCAGGGAGCAGGGTATGACGGAGATCCGGCACCTCGACGGGGCGGCCCTGGCGGCGCGCTACAGCGACGGCGCGCTCTCGCCGCGGGAGGTGGTGGCGGACAGCCTCGCCCGGATCGCGGCGCACGAGCCCGCCATCAACGCCTTCGTCCTGGTCGACGCGGAGGCGGCCCTGGCGCGGGCCGCCGAGTCGGAGGCCCGCTGGCGCGCCGGCACCCCGCGCGGCCCCCTGGACGGGATCCCGGTCACGATCAAGGACAACATCGCCTGGGCGGGCCATCCGATGCGGCGCGGCTCGCCCACGACCTCGCCGGAGCCCCTCGCCGCGAGCGCGCCCGCGACCGAGCGCCTGCTCGAGGCGGGCGCGATCCCGCTCGGCAAGACGACGATGCCGGAATTCGGCTGGAAGGGCCTCGGCGACTCGACCCTGACCGGCCCGACCCGCAATCCCTGGGACCTGTCCCGCACCACGGGAGGCTCCTCGGCCGGGGCCGCGGCGGCGGCGGCGCTCGATCTCGGCCTCGCGCATCTGGGCACGGACGGGGCGGGCTCGATCCGCATCCCGGCCGCCTTCTGCGGCGTCTTCGGGCTGAAACCCTCCTACGGGCGGGTGCCGGCCTACCCGCCCTCCCCGTTCGGGCCGGTGGCGCATCTCGGCCCGCTCGCGCGGCGGGTCTCCGACGCGGCGCTGATGCTGCGGGCGATCGCGCGGCCCGACGCGCGCGACATGCTGGCCTGGCTCTCGGAGCCGCCGGATTACGCGGCCGGCCTCGCGGCGGGCGTGCGCGGCCTGCGGATCGCCTGGAGCCCGCGGCTCGGCTACGCGGCGCGGGTCGACCCGGAGGTCGAGGCGCTGACCGCGCGGGCGGCATCCGCCTTCGCGGAGCTCGGCGCGACCGTGGAGGAGGCGGATCCGGGCTTCGCCGACCCGGTCGAGACGCTCAACGGCATCTGGCTCGTCGGCGCCTGGAGCGTGCTGCGCACCATCCCGGAGGCGCAGCGCGGGGCGGTCGAGCCGGCCCTGCGCGCGGCGGCCGAGCGCGGCAGCCGGATCTCGGCGCCGGATTTCCTGGCCGCGCTCAACGCGCGGGCCGCGATCTTCACCGCGATGGCGCGGTTCCACGCCCGCTACGACCTGCTGCTGACCCCCGCGGTGGCCGTGCCCGCGCTCCCGGTCGGGCGGCTCACGCCGGCGGACGGGAGCGAGGGCGACGACTGGCTCGCCTGGACGCCGTTCTCCTACCCGTTCAACCTCACCGGTCAGCCGGCGGCGAGCGTGCCCTGCGGTCTCAGCGCGGCGGGGCTCCCGGTCGGGCTGCAGATCGTCGGCCCGATGGGCGAGGACGCGCGGGTGCTGGCGGCGGCGCGGGCCTTCGAGGCGGCGCGGCCCTGGCCCGCGATCGAGGCGCCGCGCCCCGCGCCGTGAGCGTCGACGCCCCGCCCCGCTGGCTCTGCGACGAGATGCTGGGGCGGCTCGCGCGCCTGCTGCGCGCGGCGGGCCACGACGCGCGGCTCGCCGCGCCGGGCACGCCCGACCGCGACCTCCTGGCGCTCGCGGCCGCGGAGGAGAGGATCCTCCTCACCCGCGACCGGCGCCTCGCCCGGGAGGCGCGGGCACGCGCGCTCCTGATCCGGGAGGAGCGGCCGGAGGCGCAGGCCCGGCAGCTGTCGCGGCTGCGCGCGATCGACTGGCACCTCGCCCGCTTCAGCCGCTGCCTGGTCGACAACGCCCCGTTGCGAGCGGCCCCGGCCGAGGAGGTTGCCGCCCTGCCGGCGGCGGCGCGGGCCGGACCCGGCCCGTTCCGGGCCTGCCCGTCCTGCGGGCGCCTCTACTGGCCCGGCAGCCACGTGCGGCGGATGCTGGACCGGCTCGACCGGCTCGCGGGCGACGCGGCCGTGGAGCGCGCCGAGGAGGCCCCCCTCACCAGCCGA
Source organism: Methylobacterium sp. 4-46 (assembly GCF_000019365.1). Classification (GTDB taxonomy): domain Bacteria; phylum Pseudomonadota; class Alphaproteobacteria; order Rhizobiales; family Beijerinckiaceae; genus Methylobacterium. The sequence goes on from NC_010511.1 coordinate 3,499,610, forward strand.
TCGTGCCCGGCCCGCCCTTGAACGGCCCGACCACCGCGCCGGTGATCCAGCCGCCGTAGAAGCCGCCGGGCTGGGGCGTCACCCGCTCGTCGCCGACGAAGCAGGCCTCCATGGGGCCGGCGTAGAAGGCGAGGTAGTGGGCGATCGGCCGGAATCCCGGCATCGGCGCCGGGTAGGCCCAGGCCGCGCCCGGGACGGTGCGGCCGCCGGCCGTCACGTCGTGCAGGACGGCGCGCCCCTTCCACTCGCACAGGCTGGCGGGCCGGGGCGGGCCGAGCACGCCCGGCAGGACCGAGTCGGGCGGGAAGTAGTAGGTCGGCGGATGGCTGGTTTCCAGCACGCGGAACCCGGCCCGGGTCTGCGCGATGGTGATTCCGCCGAGGACGACGGCGAGGCGCTCGGCCACGGGCTCCAGGCGCGGCGGGCGCGGGTAGGCCCAGACGCTCTCCTGGCCCGGGCCCGGGGGGATCGGCTGCGGCGGCATGCGGGCCTCCTCTCGCCCGGGAGGATGCGCCGGCCCCGCGCCGCCGGCCCCGCGTCACGATGCCCGAGGCTTCGGCCGCCGAGGCCCCTGCCTCCGCCCCGAACCCCCTGCCTCGGCCCCGGGGCATTTGCCTCGGCGGCCGCCACGCGGTTTATGGCCTCGCCCCCGTCGCGGGCCCGACCCGCGCGGCGGGAGGCTGCGCCGCCGCTTCCGGAGAGCCGAACCGTGACCGACACCGCCCACGCGCTGTTCCTCGACTTTGACGGCACCCTCGTCGACATCGCTCCCCGGCCCGACGCGGTCGTCGTGCCGCCGGCGCTGCCGCCCGCCCTCGCGGCCCTGCGGGCGCGGCTCGGCGGCGCGCTCGCCATCGTGACCGGCCGGCCGATCGCGACCATCGACGGGTTCCTGGCGCCCGAGCGCTTCGACGTGGGCGGGCTGCACGGGGTGGAGATGCGGCGGGGCGACGCCGTCGCGGGCTGCGAGCCCGCCGCCCACCCCTCCCTGCGCGCGGGGGTCGAGGCGCTGAAGCGGCAGGCCGCCGCACTCGATCGGGTGCTGATCGAGGACAAGGGGTGCTCGGTGGCGGTGCATTGGCGCCTCGCCACGCCGGGCGACGCGGACCGGGCGCAGGCGGCGGTGGAGCGGCTGGCGGCCGATCTCGGCAGCGCCTACCGGCTGCAGCTCGGCAAGGCGGTGGGCGAGATCCTGCCCGCCAGCGCCACCAAGGGCCACGCCATCCGGCAGTTCCAGGAGCGGCCGCCCTATGCGGGGCGCCGCGCCGTCTTCCTCGGCGACGACCTCACGGACGAGAAGGCCTTCGCGACCGTGAACGCGGATGGCGGCATCAGCGTGCGCGTCGGCGGCGGCGAGACGATCGCGCAGCGCCGGCTCGCCGCCCCGGAGGACGTGCGGGCGCTCGTCCTGCGCTGGGCCGAGGGCGCGCCCGTCGATCCGGACAGCCTGCCGCGGGCGTGACCCCGGCCTCTCGGCAGCGGCGGGCGGGCGTGCTAACCCGGCCCTCCGTTCGTGACACGAGGACCCTTGTCCGCGATGCGCCCCTCCTCCCTCCTCCGTGCCGGAGCCCTGTTGATCGCCATGAGCAGCGCCGCCTCCTCCGCCGATTTCGTCACCACCGCCTCGGGCCTGAAGTACAAGGACGACGTGGTCGGCACCGGGCCGCAGCCCCAGGCCGGCCAGAGGGTCAGCGTGCACTACACGGGCTGGCTCGATGACAAGGGCCGCAAGGGGAAGAAGTTCGACAGCTCGGTCGATCGCGGCCAGCCGCTGGAATTCGCGGTCGGCACCGGCCAGGTCATCAAGGGCTGGGACGAGGGCCTCTCGACCATGAAGGTCGGCGGCAAGCGCACCCTCCTGATCCCGCCGGATCTCGGCTACGGCGCGCGCGGCGCCGGCGGCGTCATCCCGCCGAACGCGACCCTGATCTTCGACGTCGAGCTGCTCGGCGTGCGCTGAGGCGCGCCGCCGGCCGCCCGCCGCGGCGCGGGCGGCCGGCCCGGGATCGCCCGCCGCTCGCGACGTCCCGCGCCGGCGCCGCCCTTCGCGGCAGACCGGGACCGCCGCATCTCGGCCGGCGCAGCCATCTCGGTCCGACGGCCTCCAGCGTTTTACTTTCGCTTAACTTTTGCCGATCGTCCGCGCGGCCCGCACGATTGCGCCCTCGGAGCACCGGGACAGCGACCCGACGGCAAGAGATCTTCTGCTCATTTCATACGCTTTCCGGAAGTGATCTTCCGGACAGCGTCTGCCAAGCCCGCGCGGCGCTTGAGCGAAGCCGACATCCGCATTGCCGAAATGGGAGATGGCGAAGCAATCAGCCGGATGTCGTATCACGTGATATTTGCCTCACTGTCGCGCCGATCTTCGCCGCGCACTGTGGCGGCCTTGCCACAGACGACTCGCTTCGGGTGATCTAACCTTACGTCAGTCTCGTCGGAGAGCCTGCCGTGAACAGGGTTGCTGCTTCCGGATTGCTGGCCGTGCTCGCCGCCACGGGCGCGCAGGCCGCCGATCTACCTCGCCGCGCGGCGCCGCCGGTCGTCGCGCCCGTGCCGACCTTCACCTGGACGGGCGCGTATTTCGGCGCGAACGTCGCGGGCCTCGTGGACGGGAATTTCCTGCTGCGGAGCCTCGCTCCCCTGCCCGGCGCGGCGTCGCGCCCCTCGGCGGGCGGGTTCGTGGCGGGGGGGACGGTCGGGTACAATTACCAGTTCGCGCCCGAGAACGGATTCGTCGCCGGCCTCGAGGGCGATATCGGCTACAGCGGCGTCCGGCACACCGGCATCATCGCCGCGGCGGGTCTGGGCACCGCGAATGGCCGCCTGCAGACGGACACGTACCACGCCACGATCCGCGGGCGGATCGGTTACGCCTGGGGCCCGGTCCTGGTCTACGCCACGGGCGGCTGGGCCTTCACGGAATTCAACGCCGAGGGCGTCGCGGCGACGCAGCGGTTCGGTCTCGGCGCCGGCCGGCCGTTCGTCGGGGCCTTCGCGGGCCCGGTCCGCCGCTCGATCCCGCTCGACGGCTACACGGTGGGCGGCGGCGTCGCCTACAAGATCACGCCGGACTGGTCGCTCAAGGCCGAGTATCTCTTCGCGGAGCTCGACCGGAGGGTGGCGTTCCGGGCCGGAGGAACGCCGGTGCGGGCGCGGGTCGGCCTCGACGCGCACCTGATGCGGATCGGCGCCGACTACCGGTTCAGCCTGTTCTGAGCCGAGGTGCGGATCGCGGCGCGGGCCCGGCTCGTAGGGAGGGGGAGCCCCCGCCTCACACCTCCAGCCATTCCCGCCGCACGGCCTCGTCGGCCATCAGCGCGGCGGGCGTGCCCTCGAAGACGACGCGGCCGTGGCCCATCACGTAGAGCCGCCGCGACAGCTTCAGGGCGATCGTCAGCTTCTGCTCGACCAGGAGAACGGAGACGCCCCGGGCCGCGATCTCGGCGACGAGCTCGCCGACGCGCGCCACCATCTGGGGCGAGAGCCCCTCCGTCGGCTCGTCGATCATGATCAGCTCGGGATTGCCCATCAGGGTGCGGCAGATGGTGAGCATCTGCTGCTCGCCCCCCGACAGCACGCCCCCCGGCGTGTCGATGCGCTCCTCGAGCCGCGGGAAGAGCCGGAAGATGTCGGCCTCGGTCCAGCGCGCGCCCGAGCCCGCCTTCTCGCCGAGGGCGAGGTTCTGGCGCACCGTGAGCTTGGGGAAGATCGCCCGCTCCTCCGGCACGTAGCCGAGGCCGCGGCGCGCGACGAGGTGGGGTTTCAGCCCGGCGATCGGCCGGCCCTTGAAGCGGATCGTGCCGCGCGGGGCGACATCCCCCATGATGGCCTTCAGGGTCGTCGAGCGGCCGACCCCGTTGCGGCCGAGGATCGAGACGATCTCCCCCGCCCCGACCGTGAAGCTCACGCCCTGCAGGATGTGGCTCTTGCCGTAATAGGCGTGCAGGTCCTCGACCTCGAGCAGGGCCGGGCCGGGCGGCGAGGCGGCGGCGCTCATGCGGCGACCCCCAGATAGGCTTCCTGCACGGCGCGATTGCCCCGGATGCGGGCCGGCGTGTCGGTGGCGATGAGGCGGCCGTAGACGAGCACCGAGATGCGGTCGGCGAGGCCGAACACCACCGCCATGTCGTGCTCGACCATCAGCAGGGTGCGCCCGGCCGTGACCTCGCGGATCAGCGCGGTGGCGTGCTCGCTCTCGCTGTGGCTCATGCCGGCCATGGGCTCGTCGAGCAGGATCACCCGGGCGTCGCTCGCGATGCTGATGCCGATCTCTAGGGCCCGCTGCTCCGCGTAGGCGAGCATGCCGGCCGGCATCGCGGCGCGGTGGCCGAGGCGGATGCTGTCGAGGATCGCCGCCGTGCGGTCGGCGACGCCCGGCAGGCGCTCGGCGCTGCGCCAGAAGACCGGCCGGTGGCCCATGGCGCGCAGCACCGCGCAGCGCACGTTCTCCCAGACGGTGAGCTTGGGGAAGATGTTGGTGACCTGGAAGCTGCGCGCGAGGCCGCGCCGGTTGATGGCGGCGGGCCGCGCCCCGGTGATGTCGGCGCCCTCCAGCCGGATGGTGCCGCTCGTCGGGGCGAGGCGGCCGCTGATCAGGTTGAACAGGGTCGACTTGCCGGCCCCGTTCGGTCCGATGATGGCGTGGCGCTCGCCCGCCGGGACGGCGAGGTCGATGCCCGCGATGATCTGCGTCGGCCCGAAGGACTTGGTGACGCCGGCGAGTTCGAGGGCGGGCGCGCTCATCGGGAGGCGGCCTCCGGACCGGCCGGCGCGGCCTCGTGCCACGCGGCCGCCACGCGGGGGGACGCGGCGCGCAGGCCGAGGATGCCCGCCGCGAGGGCGGCCGCGGCGAGGAGCCAGGGCAGTGGCGAGGCGACGTCGAGGGCGAGGCCGAACAGGCGCAGGGCGCTGCCCTCGCCGGCCTTCACGAGGGCGTGGAAGCTCATCTCGATCAGGCCGATCAGGCCGAGGACCAGCGCGAGCGCGGGCGGCAGGGCGAGGGCGTAGGCCGGCAGGAGCCGGTGGGCGGTGCCGGCGCGCAGCAGGGGACCGTGCATCAGGGCGAGCCCGGCGAGGCCGCCCGGGGCGAACATCACGATCGCGATGAACAGGAGCCCGAAATACAGCTGCCAGACCTCGGTCAGGTCGGAGAGCGACACCTGCAGGATCGTCACCACCACGGCGCCGATCACCGGCCCGACGAAGTGGCCGATGCCGCCGATGAAGGCGGCGAGCAGCACCACCCCCGACTGGTTGAGGCTGAGATACGAGACGTTGACGATCTCGAAGTTGATGGCCGCGAGCGCCCCCGCCACGCCCGCGAAGCCGGCCGAGAGGCAGAAGGCGATCAGGCGCACGGTGCGGGGCTCGTAGCCGATGAACTCGACCCGCTCCGGGTTCTCCCGCACGGCGTTGCACAGCCGCCCGAGCGGCGTCCGGGTGATCCCGTACATCAGCAGGGCGCAGATCAGGCACCAGCCGGCGATCAGGTAGTAGACCTGGATCTGCGGCCCGAAGCTGAGGTCGAACAGGCGCAGCATCTTGGTGCGGTTGGTGGTGACGCCCTCCTCGCCGCCGAAGAAGCTGTGCAGGATGTGCGAGCCCGAGGCGACGAGTTCGGCGAGGCCGAGCGAGATCATCGCGAAGACGGTGCCGGCGCGCCGCGTCGAGACCGCCCCGAAGACGAGGCCGAATCCGAGCCCGGTCGCCGCGCCGACGAGCGGCATGACCGCGAGGGGGATGGGCAGGCGCCCGGCCGCGACGGCGTTCATGGCGTGGACCGTGAAGAACGCGCCGAGCCCGTAATAGACCGCGTGCCCGAAGGAGAGCAGCCCGGTCTGGCCGAGCAGCATGTTGTAGGACAGGGCGAACACGATCGCGATGCCCATCAGGCTCAGCATCGTGAGGGCGGTGCCGCCGGAGAAGACCTGCGGGGCGGCCGCGAGGATCGCGGCGGCGGCGAGCCAGGGGGCGACCCGGCCGAGCAGGCCGCGGCGCGGCGGCGCCGCCGCGGCGGCCGGCCGGCCCGCGGCCCAGTCGGGGGCGGCGCCGTGAGCGAGATCGGTCATGCTTCGCGGTTCCCGAGCAGCCCGGTCGGTCGCACGATCAGCACGATCACGAGCAGGAGGTAGGGGATCACCGGCCCGACCTGCGCGATCGTGACCGTCCAGAGGTCGCCGAGCACCCCGGCCCCCGGCGCCGCCGCGATCCCGAGCGCGGCGGCCACGCTCGCCGGCGAGACGTCGAGGGAGACCGCGAAGGTCTGGACGAGGCCGATCAGCAGGGAGGCCACGAAGGCGCCGGTGAGCGAGCCGAGCCCGCCCACCACCACGACCACGAACAGGATCGGGCCGAGCAGGCCCGCCATGTTCGCCTGGGTGACCAGGGCCGGCCCCGCGATGACCCCCGCCACCGCCGCGAGCCCGGTGCCGATGCCGAAGACCAGCATGAAGACCTTGGCGACGTCGTGGCCGAGCATCGCCACCATGCTCGGATGGGTCAGCGCCGCCTGGATGATCAGCCCGATCCGGGTGCGGGTCAGGACGAGGAGCAGCCCGGCGAAGATCGTCACCGAGACGACCAGCATGAACAGCTTGTAGGCCGGGTAGTTGGTGTCGAAGATGGTGAAGGCGGGAAAATCCAGGAGCGCCGGGACCCGGTAATCGACCGGCAGCTTGCCCCAGACCATCTGCACCGCCTCCTCGATGACGTAGGCGAGGCCGAAGGTGAAGAGGAGTTCGGGGACGTGGCCGTGCCGGTGCACGTTGCGCAGGCCGAAGCGCTCGATCAGCGCCCCGATGCCGCCGACCGCCAGGGGTGCCACCACGAGCCCGACCCAGAAGCCGGTGAAGCGGCTGATCTGATAGCCGAAGAACGCGCCGAGCATGTAGAAGCTCGCATGCGCGAAGTTGAGCACGCCCATCATGCTGAAGATGAGCGTCAACCCGCTCGCCATCAGGAACAGCAGCATGCCGTAGAGCACGCCGTTCAGAGTCGAGACGATGAGAAGTTCGAGCAAACTGCGATCTCCTGCAGCGCGGTCGCGGCTCTTCGCGGGGTCACCATGCGCTCGCGGCAGCGCCCGCCGCGGGGATGGGCGGAGGCGGGCACGCGGTCTCCCCCGCCGCCGCCGCGTCCATCGCCGCGCGGGCGGGGCGGGCCGCGAGACCTCGCCCCTGCGCCGCGCGACGCTCGCTCCCGAGGGGCCGTCGCGCAAGGCCGACGACCGCCTCCCGACCTTCCGCCCTCAGCTCGGCCGGTCCATCTTGCAGGTGGTCGGCAGCAGCGTGTCCTTCGCGCTGACCTCGCCCGCCGCCTTCCAGCCCCAGCCGGTATTCTCGCTGTCGAATTGCTTGGCGGTGTCCACGGGGCCGAATTGCGAGATGTAGATCGGCTGGAAGAGCTGGTGGTCGTCCGGCCGCATGAAGCTGTCCTGGCCGTAGAGCGTGTCGTTGTGGATGGATTCCAGCGCCTTCGCGATCGCCTTCGGGTCGGTCGACTTCGCCTCGCCGGCGGCCTTGGCGAGGATGTTCATCAGGTTGACGATGCGGGGATAGGTCAGCTCCTGGCCGACCCGGGCCCGGAACGCCTTCTCGAACTCCTGCCCGGCCGGGTACGGGATGTTGGCGTAGCCCTCGGCGACCTGGAAGACCCGGTCGGCCAGATTCGTCTGCTTGATCGCGGTCGGCGATCCCGACCCGCCGCCGTAATACGTGTAGAAATTGGCCTGAAGCCCGGCATCGGCCGCTGCCTTGAGCAGCAGCGCCATGTCCTGGCCCCAGTTGCCGGTGATGACCGTGTCGGCGCCGGACGCTTTCACCTTGGCGACGTAGGGCGAGAAGTCGTTGACCTTCTGCAGCGGCGCGACCTCGTCGCCGACGATCTGCACGTCCGGACGCTTCTCCTTCAGCATCGCGCGCGCCGCGCTGCGCACCGCCTGCCCGAACGAGTAATCCTGGTTGATCAGGTAGACCTTCTTGACCTCGGGCTTGCCCTTCAGGAAATTCGTCAGGGCCCCCATCTTGATGTCGGAATTGGCGTCGAACCGGAAGTGCCAGTAGCTGCACTTCGCGTTGGTCAGCACGGGATCGACGGCGGCGTAGTTGAGGTAGACGACCTCCTTGCCAGGGTTGCGATCGTTGTACTTGTTGACGAAGTCGACGATGGCGGAGGCCACGCTCGAACCGTTGCCCTGCACGACGACGCGGGCGCCGGAATCGATCGCCTTCTGAAGCTGGACGAGGCTCTCCTGCGGATTGAGCTTGTTGTCGTAGCCGAGGACTTCGAGCTTCAGGTCGGGGTTGTTGGCGTTGAGGCGCTCGGCCATGAACTGGAAGGTCTTGAGGCCGGCCTCGCCGGTGCCGGCGCCGCCGCCGGACAGCGGATCGATGAAGGCGATCTTGAGGGTGGCGGGCGCGGCCAGCGCCGCCCCGGCCGCGAGCGCCAGGATGCCGGCCGCGGCGGTGCGTGCGATCGATCTCAACAAGGGCGTCTCCTCCGGGTGGCGTTTTCGTCTTGATTGTCATCGTACCGCGCGCCGTGTTCGGCGTCGCCGTCGGGCCGGCCGCCGGCGCGACGGCCGGGCGGCCAGGGCCGAACCCTGCCCGCGCACCCGGGACGGGTCAAGACGCGAAATAGCGGTCCGCATCGCGAAACGGGTTGCCGGAATGGCGGCGGATCGGCAGGGTTGCGCCCGGGGCCGCGGGCGCGGCCATGCCAGACGGGGCTGAACATGTCAGAGGCTCTCGCGCCGGGCCGCGACACGCCGCGCGGCCGCGCCGCGGCCGGGTGGCGGGATCCCGCGCGCCCCGACGGCGAGGACGGCGACCGCCAGTTCGTCACCGCCCTCGCCCGAGGGTTGCAGGTGCTGCGCGCCTTCCGGGACGCGTCCGAGTGGCTCGGCAACCGGGAGATCGCGGCGCGCACCGGCCTGCCGAAGCCGACCGTGTCGCGCCTGACGCACACGCTGCTGGCGCTCGGCTACCTCGTCCACGGGGAGGATGGCGAGCGCTACGGGCTGGGGCCGGCGGTGCTCGCCCTCTCGGCCGCCTTCCTGCGCCAGAACTCCTTCCCGCAGATGGCGAAGCCCTACCTGCAGGACCTCGCCACGGCGGTCCAGGCCCACGTGGCGCTGGGCCTGCGCGACGGGCTGCACAGCGTCTACATCCAGCTCTGGCGCGGCGTCGGCCAGACCATCACCATCTCGCGGGAGGTCGGCTTCCACCTCCCGCTCGCCCGCAGCGCCATGGGCATGGCGACGCTCGCGGGCATGGACGAGGCCGAGCGCGCGCCCCTGCTCGCGCGCCTGCGCGCGGAGGCCGGGGCCGAGTGGCCGCGCCTGGAGGGGACCATCGCCCGCTGCCAGGCGGAGGTGGCCGAGCGCGGCTTCTGCGTCGGCGTCGGCATCTGGCACCCCGAGATCAACGCGGTGGCGGCCCCGATCCACAGCCCGGGGGCCCAGGGCCTGTTCGCGGTCAATGTCAGCGGTCCGGCCTTCGTGATGACGGAGGCGGTGCTGCGCCGCGAGACCGGGCCCAGACTCCTGGAGACGATCGCCCGGATGCGGGCGCTCGGCATCGTCGAGTAGCGCGCCGGGCGGCGCGCAGGCCGGAGGCGGGGCCGGGACCGGCCAGGGGTCGGCCGAGGGGTCGGCCGAGGGGCCGGCCAAGGGACCAGCCAGGGGAAATGCAGCATGGCCCTCCGACTCGTCACCGCACTCGCGCTCGCGCTCCTCCTGCCCGCGGCGGCCCCGGCGGCCCCGGAGCGCGGCGGGGCGCCGGCCGCCGGCCCGGACGCGGCGGCGCCGGACGGGCTCGACGTGATGGCGTTCATCCCCGAGCCCCTGCGCGCCGGCATCCGCGCGCGACGATCCACGGCCGACCTCACGCCCTACCTGCGCGAGGCCCTGGCGACGGGGCGTGCCCTGCGATTCCCGGCCGGCACCTACCCGGTCTGCGGCAGCCTGCCCCAGGCGAGCGGCCAACTCCTGCTCGGCGACGGCGTGACCTCGACCATCCTGAAGGTCGGGCCGTGCTACCAGGGCTCCGCCGCCGTCATCGAGGTGGCGGTGGGCGACAGTTCCGGGATCGACCGGATCGGCATCGTCTTCGACCAGAGCGGGGCCACCAGCCGCGACACCCTGCGCCGCTACCCCTGGGCCATCGATGTGCGGAACGCCAGCCGCTACAAGATCGGCCATCTGCGCCTCTCGAACGCCTGGAACGGCATCAACGGGCACCAGCCGGTCGAGGGCCCGAATCCCGGCGGATTGCAGATCGACCTGCTCGAACTCGGGATGTTCAACCAGGGCCTGCTGATCGACGGCGCCCTCGACTTCGTGCACGTGACCTCGGTGCATTGCTTCCCGTTCGACTTCGCGGCCGATCCCGAGCTGATGGCCGTGTGGGGCGATGGGCAGGGCACCTGCGTGGAGTTCGGGCGGGCGGACGGGCTCGACGTCAAGGCGATCACGACCTTCCAGAACAAGGTCGTGGCCAGGGCGCACGGCTGCTGCACGGCCCAGGGCTGCTGCAAGGGCGCCGCCCGCCACATCGCCCAGATCCAGCTCGACGGAGACCGCGCCGCCTACATCCACGAGGACGGCGACGTGATGCTCGGCCAGGTCAGCTCGACCAAGGGGGCCGATGCGCGGGCGGACGGGCCGGCGCTGCTGGTGAAGGGCGGCACGGTGCTGGTGCAGAGCCTGCGGCTCACCGGCGGCACCCTGGCGCCGAGCCTCCGGGTGACGGGCGGCCTCCTCAGCGTGCTCGGGGGCCATGTCGAGCAGCTGGTCGGCCGCTTCCCGGCCGCGGAGGTCACGGGCGGCCGCCTGATGATGAGCAACACGGCGCTGGCCGTGCAGGAGGGCGCGCGGCTCGAGGCCGGGTTCCTGTCCCAGGACGGAGGGGGCGTCCTGGTGGCGACGAACAACACCGCGCTGAACGCCCCGGGCGCGGGGGCGCTGGTGAGGATCGGGACAGACCTCGCGGGCCACCGCGTCGCCGGCAACGACTTCAACGGCTGGGGTTACGGGCTGCCGCCGGGGGCGCGGCGCGGCCAGTACGGCCCGAACCGGGTCGCGCCGTTCCCCTGGACGCCGGTGCTGGCGCGGCAGGCGCCCGGCGCGCCGCCGCGCGGCGCCGCCCAGCAGGGGCGCTACTGGTACGCGGAGGACGGCCTCCATTTCGAGGGCCGGGTCGTCGCGCCGGCCGATCCCTCCTGGCGCCCGCGCCTCCCGCTCAGGATCGGCGGCCTGCCGGTGCGGGGCGATGCCAGCTTGGCCTCCCGGCCCGTCACCCTGGGCGAGATCGGCGGCCTCGGCCCCATCCCGCTCACCGCCTTCCTGTCCGCCGCCGACGGCGCGATCGTCGTGACGGGGCCGGGCGACGCGCCCGCCCGGGGCTCGACCGGCGCGCCGGATCCCGGCGGCCCACTCGCGATCGGCTTCTCCGGCTTCCTGCCCCTGCGCTGAGCGGCGGTCGCCGCCCCGGCCCGGTTCTCCCGGCCCGCTCTCCCGGAACCCGGACCCCGCGCAGGGGCGCCGTCTCCGGCTCGGCACGCGGCAGCGCCCCGCGACGGCGGCCGAAACGCACTCTAGGTTAGATTATTAAACTCTAAGGCATGCCTCTCTCGACCGCCTCGACGCCTCGCTCGCATCCGGAGATTTGCCGATCGTCGCGATCTGCCTGGCTCCGGACACGGGCAGCTTCTCAAGACATGAAATGATCCATCCGTTGCATGGACAAATCAATTTTCGCTGCTTTCGATTGCGCCTGACGAAAATTCTTCCTCTCTTACGGCTTACCGGCGCAAATACATTGCAAGATAGGCGCGAGGGATTGCGCTATGACTGTCCGCGGCCGCCGAGTCGTGGCCGATGATCAGTGAGGATCTAACATGAATACCTTCAGTGAAGATGATGTCGTGAATAGCTGGATTTACAATATCCCCCAATATTATGATCATTTCGTGTTCGCCGACAATGCCGCGGCGACGGCGCGCGGGACGTTCCTCGGTGAGGACACCGCCGACCCGAACGCGAGCGGGACCGCGATCTACACGGAACTCACCAACCTTCCGACCGCGGTCTCCAGCATCCTCCAGCACAGCCAGAAGCGCGCCAACTTCAACCCGGCCACGCTCACCCCGGAGGCCCTGGCGGCAGCGTTCAACGGCTACGTCACCGAGATCGGCAACAACCCGTTCTTCGGCCTCTTGACGAACAACACCACCAAGCAGACCTTTGAGAGCAAAGATTACAACCTTCTTATCGATCAAATCAGCAATCTATACACGGGAGTATCGTCGAAGGATCTTCAGACGATCAAGACGGCCATCGCCGACATGGCGAAATCCGTCTTCGGCCAGGAACATTCACAACAATGGAAGAACTTGTTCTCGCAATCGACGATTGATATGAGCAATCTGTCACAACCGAAGCTCTATGTCTACTATACAGCGCTGTACATGGCGCACGACAAGAACGGAAAATCGGAAGTCTCGAAGCAGAGCTACGAGGTGCGCCGCACCGAGTTCTCGGTTCTGACTCTGAAAATCAAGGCCAATGCCGGCCGGCTGGTGGCGCTCGATACGACGGACGTCAATGGCTGGCTGGACAATGCCACGAGTCCCACCAACGCCGGCAGGAAGCTCTGCTTCGAGGCGTAACCCGCCCGAGGCCGCCCGCCGGCGAGCGGGAGCCGGCACCGCGGATCCCCGGGAGGGCGCCCCGTTCGCCGGGGCGCCCTCCTCCCGCCGCGAACCGTCCCGGCGCCCCCGCGGTCAGCGCGCGTGCTTGGTCAGGCACGCGAACAGGCCGATCACCTGGTCGACGAGGTCGCACGGCAGGTGCTGGCAGGTCGCCAGCAGCCTCGCCTCCCGCTCCGAGATCGCGCGATCGGCCGCGAGGTCCGGCGCGCCGCGCCCCAGGAGCAGCCAGTCCAGCGAGACGTCGAGCACCTCGCATATGCGCACGGCGTGCTCGGTCGAGATCTCCCCGCCGCCAACCCAGCGCGTCACGGAACTCGGATTGACGTCGAGTTCCGCCGCAAACGCGTAGAGCTTGGTCCTCCCCCGCAGCGCCAACGCCATCTGAAGCCGTTTTCCGCGCTCTCTCGGCATGGTCCGGATCCTGCGAAGCTGCCGGCCGGGGCATACGTCCGAGATCGCTCCCTGACAATCGTCGGCTCCGCGCCCGCCGACCGAATAATCATGGGTGACATGTCAGTTTGTGCGCCAGCGCACCCACAGATTATGCGCCCGCAGGCACGGCGCTATATATACGTCATGAGCATATGTATTTTAATGGTTTGCCCTGAGCCGCGGCGCAAGCACCCGACAATATGCCGTTCGCGTCAATCGGGAGCAAGCATTGCCGCCTCGCCTGGACTTGCCTCGACGCTGGACTTGCCTTGACGGAGGATGAGCGTGGCCGGCCGCGCGCCGCGCGGGGTGGATCTGCCGGCGCCTGCGCGCGTAGAGCTTGTGGGACGAGATCCGGAGGCCCCATGACCGAGACTGCCCGCACCGCCCTCGACACCCGCCTCGACACCCGCCTCGACACCCGCAAGATCGCCTACCAGCTGCCGCAGCCGGGCGGCATGGTGCCGGACATCTTCGTGGGCGGCGCCCTCGCCCTCGACGGCGACGAGCGCGACTGGGTGCCCCAATCGGCGGACGTCGCCTTCAAGCCCCTCGTGCTCTGCGTGAGCCAGGGCTACTACGTGAACATCCTGCGGGTGCGGGCGGCGGGCGTGCTGTCGCGGCACCGGCACAGCGGGCCGGTCCACGCCTTCACCCTGCGCGGGCGCTGGCGCTACCTGGAGCACGAGTGGGAGGCGACGCCCGGCGACTACGCCTTCGAGCCCCCCGGCGAGACCCACACGCTGGTCGTGCCCGACGACGTGACCGAGATGGCCACCCTGTTCCACGTCACGGGCGGCTATACCTACGTCGATCCCTACGGCCAGGCGCTCGGCTACGAGGACGTCTTCACCAAGCTCGACGCGGTGCGCCGGCACTACGAGCGGATCGGGCTCGGCGCCGCCCATGCCGACCGCCTGATCCGCTGACGCCGCTGGACAGGCCCCGTCCACCCTGCCAGTTTCGCGCGAAACACGATTTCGCAGGGTGGAAACGCGGATGATCAGTGCGGACCTGAGGGGGAAATCCGTCCTGGTGACCGGGGCAGCGTCGGGGATCGGGCTCGCGGCCGCGACCCTGTTCGCGCGCTGCGGCGCGGCGGTCGCCCTCAATCACCTGGCCGAGGACGGGCGCGGGCCGGAGGCCGCCGCGCGCCTCGCGGCGGAGGGCTACCGCGTCACGGCCGTCGCCGGCAGCGTCGCGCAGGCGGGCGAGGCGGAGGCGCTGGTCGGCCGGGCGGTCGAGGCGCTCGGCGGCCTCGACGTCCTGATCAACAATGCCGGCACCTCCGGCACCGCCCAGCCGATTCCCTTCGCCGATCTCGACGCGATGACGGAGGAGTTCTGGCAGACGATCCTCTCGACCAACCTGATCGGCCCGTACCGCTGCGCGCGCGCCGCGGCGCCCGCCCTCCGGGCCCGGCGCGGCGCCATCGTCAACACGGCCTCGGTGGCCGGCCTCGGCCGGCGCGGCTCCAGCATCGCCTACTCGGCCAGCAAGGCGGGGCTCGTGAACCTCACCCGCAGCCTCGCCCGGGCGCTCGCCCCCGAGGTGCGGGTCAACGCGGTCGCGCCGGGCCTGGTCGAGACGCCCTGGACCGAGGCCTGGCCGGCCGAGCGCAAGCAGGCGACCCTGTCGCGCACCCTGCTGGCGCGGCTCGCCAAGCCCGAGGACATCGCCGAGGCGATGCTCTTCCTGGCCGCGGGCGCGGCCTACGTGACCGGCGAGACCCTGGTGGTCGACGGCGGCAGCGACTGACGCGGGGAGGCACGCATGTCCGCCACCACCCTCTCGGGCAAGACTGTCATCACCTGCGCCCTCACGGGCTCGTTCGACACGCCGTCCCGGAACCCGGCCGTGCCGGTCTCCCCGCAGGAGATCGCGCGCTCGGCCCTGGAGGCGGCCGAGGCCGGGGCCGCCGTGGTCCACATCCACGTGCGCGACCCCGGCACCGCCAAGCCGAGCATGGACCTCGCCCTCTACCGCGAGGTCGTCGAGCGCATCCGCGAGCGCGACGAGGCGGTGATCCTCAACCTGACGACCGGAGCGGGCGGGCGCTTCGTGCCAGGCCCCGACGAGGAGCCGGCCCGGGCGGGCCCGGGCACCAGCCTCGCCTCGCCGGAGGCCCGGACCCGGCACGTGACGGCGCTGCGCCCGGAGATCTGCACTCTCGACGTGGCGACGATGAATTTCGGCGAGCACGCCTTCCTCAACACGCCGGGCCACCTGCGCGAGATGGCGGCGCGCATCCGCGACGCCGGCGCGCGGCCGGAGATCGAGGTGTTCGATCTCGGCCAGATCGAACTCGCCAAGCAGCTGATCGCCGAGGGCTACCTCGACCGGCCGCCCCTGTTCCAGATCTGCCTCGGGATCCCCTGGGGGGCGCCGGCGACGCCGGAGACGCTGCTGCAGATGCGCGACCGGCTGCCGCCGGACGCGATCTGGTCGGCCTTCGGGATCTCGCGGGCGGAGTTTCCGATCCTGGCGCTCGCCGCCACGGCCGGCGGCCACGTGCGGGTCGGGCTGGAGGACAATCTCTACCTCTCGCGCGGCCAGCTGGCCCCGAGCAACGCCGCCCTCGTCGAGAAGGCGGTGGCGCTCCTGGCCCTGCTCGATCGCGCTCCGGCGACCCCGGACGAGGCCCGCGCGCTGCTCGGCCTCCCGTCCCGCGAGGCGCCCGCGGACCGGGGCCGGGCGGGAGGCGGCTGAGCACCCCCGGGAGGCCGGTCCGGCCGCACGGTCCGGCGATTCGCCTGCCGGACCGGTCGCCGGAGGCGTCATGCGGATGTCGGCTTCGCTCACGCGCGGCGCGGGCTCGTGATCCGCGGTCCGGACGTGATCGTCCGGACCGCGGATCACTCCTCGACGACCGCGTCCTTGCCGCCGCCCATCGCCTCGACCAGCGAGACGACTCGCCGGCGCAGGAGCGGATCGTTCACGCGCTGGAAGGCGCGGACGAGCTGGAGGTCCTGACTCGTCCAGAACAGGTCGACGCTCGGGGCGCGCGCCGCGTCGCCGCGCTCCTCGTCGTGGCCGTTCTCGCTGCGCGGCGCGCCCTCGTAGAAAAATCCCACGGGCACGCCGAGCATTTCGGCGATCTGCTGCAGCCGGCTCGCACTGATGCGGTTGGCGCCCTTCTCGTACTTCTGGATCTGCTGGAAGGTGACGCCGAGCGCATCCCCCAGCTTCTCCTGACTTACCCCCATGAGAAGCCGCCGCACCCGCACCCGGTGGCCAACATGACGATCGATCGGATCCGGTGCTTTCTTCAAGTCCTGCTCCACACCCCGCACGGTGGCCTTACGGGCGTGCGCTCCCGATTCGGGCGCCCGCGGCCAGCAGGACCGACCCTAGAAGCAATGCGACGAAAAACAAATCGCCAAAACGTGCGTAGATCGTACTTTCCCCTAGGTCGCGCGGCAGCCTCACATCGAGGACGCCCTCCGCCCCGACTGGGAGCATGCCAGTCACCCGTCCGTAAGGATCGACCATGGCCGAGACGCCCGTGTTGGCAGCACGCGCGAGCGGCAGACCTTCCTCTACGGCACGCAGCCGGGCCTGGGCGAAATGCTGCCGCGGCCCGGGCGTGTCGCCGAACCAGCCGTCGTTGGTCAGGTTGAGGATCAGTCCGGCCCGCGGGCTCACCGAGGGCACGACGGCGCCGGGGAAGATGACCTCGTAGCAGATCGAGGCCGCGGCGGCCGGCAGGCCCGGCACCGAGAACGGGCGCCTCGCGCCCTCGGCGGCGGTGAAGCCGCCCGGCACGGACACGAATTGCCGCAGGCCGAGCGCGCGCAGGATGCGGTCGACCGGGGCGGGCAGGTACTCCCCGAACGGGACGAGGTGGTGCTTGTCGTAGGGCACGCCGACGAAGCCCTCGGCGCCGATGACCAGGATGCCGTTGTAGAAGTGCAGGCGCTCCCCCGGCAGGGGCTCGTCCGCGCGCGCGGCGCCGGTGACGAGGTACTTGCCCGGCGGCAGGGCGGCGGTGATCTGGCCGAGCGCCCGGGGCTCGCGCTGGATCAGGAACGGGAAGGCCGATTCGGGCCAGATCAGGTGGGTGACGTCGGCGAGCCCGCTCGATCCGGGGCCGGTCGCGCTGTCGCTGAGGCCGAGGTAGCGCTGAAGAATGCCCTCGCGGTTGCGCGGGTTGAAGCGCGCGTCCTGGGGGATGTCGGGCTGGACGAGGCGAAGCCGCACGCCCGGCACCTCCGGCACCTTGCCGGCGGGGACGCGCAGGGCGCCCGCCCCGGCGAGGAGCGCGAGTCCCGCCAGAGCGGCCAGGGTCGGCCAGCGGCGCGCCCGGGCGGTCGCGCCGGTGGCCAGCGTGGCGGGCGCCGCCCCGATCAGGACGGCGAGCAGGGTCAGGCCGTAGAGCCCGACGACGGAGGCCGCCTGCATCAGCCAGAGGTTCTGGCCGAGCGCCATGCCGAGGGTGTTCCAGGGGAAGCCCGTGAACAAGTGCCCGCGCAGCCACTCGGAGGCGGCGAGGCCGGCCGCCAGGGCGGCGATCCGCCCGGCGCCCCGCGACCAGACGAGCCGCGCCAGGGCGAAGCCGAGCCCGAAGAACAGCCCGAGCAGGGCGGGCAGGCCGAGCACGCCGAGGGGCATGAGCAGGGCGAACTCGTCGGCATCGACCAGGAAGGCGGCGCCGAGCCACCACAGCCCGGCGACGAAGTAGCCGAAGCCCCAGGCCCAGCCGATCGCCCCGGCGCTGGCCGCCGTGGCGAGGACGCGGCGCAGCCGGCCGCTCCCCGTCGCGGCGCCGTCGAGGAGCCAGACCGCCGGGACGAGCGCCACCGCCAGGGCGGGCAGGACCCCGAAGGGCGGCATGGCCAGGGCGCCGCAGGCGCCCGCCAGCCACGCCAGCGCGAGCCGGCGCCAGCCGCCCGCCAGGGCGAAGCGGTCCGCGAGGGCTCCGAGCCGCGAGGGCGCCGCGAAATCCGTTCCGTCTGGCCGCATGGGGTGATTCGCCGTGGTCGAGTGAGGCCGCCGGTCCGGCGCGAGGCGGTGAGGCCCCGGCCGCACTGGCCCGGGAAGATGAAGGGACGATAACAGTGGCGCCGCCGAGGCCGCCGAGGCCGCCGCGGGCGCGCGAGGCCCTCCCGGGGCGCGCCGCCCCGCGCGGGCCGGCGATCGCGGGATCGCGCCCGGAGGCCGCGCGGCCTCTCCCGCGCGCCTGGACGTGCCCGGACGGGTCGGGGGGCGCCTCCGGATTCGCTCCGCGGGGACGGGCGGGGGCCGAGGGGCCCCCACCCTCACGCCCCGGCGTCGACCGGGGCGCCGCTGCCGTTGAGCGTGCGGGGTGCCGGCAGGGCCAGGGGCTCCTCCGGGGCGGCGAGCTTGGCCGGGCCGTGGTGGAGGCGAAGCCGCTTGATGCGGCGTGGATCGGCGTCCAGCACCTCGACCTCGAAGTCGCCCGGAACCGCCACGACCTCGCCCCGGGACGGCACCCGCCCGGTGATGGTGACGACGAGGCCGCCGATCGTGTCGACCTCCTCGGCGAGTTCGCCCACCGCCCCGGCGATGTCGAAGCCGGTCGCCTCCGCGACGTCGTCGAGGCTCGCGCGCGCATCCGCCACGTAGATCTCGGCCTCGCCGTCGACCCGCAGCACCCGGTGCCCCTCGGCCACGTCGTGCTCGTCCTCGATGT
The DNA here is from genome assembly GCF_000019365.1 of Methylobacterium sp. 4-46. Classification (GTDB taxonomy): domain Bacteria; phylum Pseudomonadota; class Alphaproteobacteria; order Rhizobiales; family Beijerinckiaceae; genus Methylobacterium. The sequence goes on from NC_010511.1 coordinate 3,518,406, forward strand.
CGCCGACCACGACCTCGATCAGGTCCTCGATCGAGATCAGCCCGTCGGTCCCGCCATACTCGTCGATGACGAGGGCCATGTGGGTCCGGCTGGCCTGCATCCGCACCAGGAGGTCGATCGCCGGCATCGAGGGCGGCACGTAGAGCACGGGCCGCAGGATCCGCGTGGCGGCGAGGGAGAGGTCGAGATCGACCTCGCACAGGTCGGGCGTCCGGGCGAGGTGCGGCCGGCGCGCCCGCCCGTCCCCCTGGATCACCGGCGGCGGCTCGGCCGCGGGCTTGGCCGGGGAGTTGGCCGGGGAGTTGGCCGGGGATCTGGCCGGGGATTTGGCGCCGTGGGCCGCGCCGGCCTCGGCGCGGGTGGCGAGGTGGTCGACGAAGTCGCGGATGTGGACCATGCCGCGGGGATCGTCCAGGGTGTCGCCGTAGACCGGCAGGCGCGAATGGCCCGCCGTCCGGAACACCTTCAGGAGTTCGCCGAGGGAGATCTCCGCCGGCACGGCGACGATGTCGGCCCGCGGCACCATCACGTCGTCGACCCGCACCCGGTGCAGGCTCAGCACGTTCTTCAGCATCGCCCGCTCGACGGGCGAGAAGGCGTGATCGCCCGACTGCGCCTCCGCCAGCGCGTCGGTGATCTCGTCGCGCGGAGCCTCCCGCGGCTTCAGGTGGAAGATGGTGAGGAGACGGTCATACCACGGCTCACGGGCCGGACTGTCCTCGTCCGGGGCGGGCTGGGCGGTCGCGGCGGCGCCACGACTTCGATCGTTGCTCATGTCTCTCTGGTCTGGAATTGCAGGATCCGCGGCTCATTCCGCGGGCTCGCCGTAGGGATCCGGAACGCCGAGCCGCGCCAGGGCCGCGGCCTCCAGAGCCTCCATCGCCTCGGCCTCGGCCTCGCCGGTCTCATGATCCTGGCCCAGGAGATGGAGCGTGCCATGAACCAGCAGATGCGCGAGATGGTGGCCGAGAGGCTTCGACTGCTCCCCACTCTCGCGCAGCATCGTGTCATACGCAAGAACCACGTCGCCGAGGGGCCGCGGCGCCCCGCCATGGGCGTGGCCGGCCGGGAAGGAGAGCACGTTCGTCGGCTTGTCCTTGCCGCGCCATGTGCGGTTGAGCTCCTGCACCGCCTCGTCGTCGGTGAGCAGGACGCTCACCTCGACCGCCTCCGCGGGCGGCAGGATCGCCAGGGCCGCCTCGACGGCGCGGCGCACGAAGGGGCCGAGATCCGGGATGGCCGCCTCCCAGCGCTCGTCCTCCAGGACGACGTCGATCTCGTTCTCCACGGCTCAGGCCCCGCGGCGCGGGGCGGGACGGTCCTCGGCCCCGGCGCGGCTCGTATCCGCCTCGTAGGCGCTGACGATCCGCCGCACCAGGTCGTGCCGGACCACGTCCGCGTCCTTGAAGGTGACGCGCCCGATCCCCTCCACGCCCTCCAGGATGCGGACCGCCTCGACGAGGCCGGATTTCTGGCCGGGCGGAAGGTCGATCTGGCTCGGATCGCCCGTCACGATCATCCGCGAGTTCTCGCCCAGGCGGGTCAGGAACATCTTCATCTGCATGGAGGTGGTGTTCTGCGCCTCGTCCAGCAGCACCACCGCGTTGGTGAGGGTGCGCCCGCGCATGAAGGCGAGCGGCGCGATCTCGATCATGCCGGTCTGCAGGCCCCGGTCGACGTGGCGCGCCTCCATGAAGTCGTAGAGCGCGTCGTAGATCGGGCGGAGATAGGGATCGACCTTCTCGCGCATGTCGCCGGGCAGGAAGCCGAGGCGCTCGCCCGCCTCGACGGCCGGGCGCGACAGGATCAGCCGCTCCGCGTGGCCCTGCTCCAGGAGCGAGACCGCGTGGCCGACCGCCAGCCAGGTCTTGCCGGTGCCGGCCGGCCCCTCGGCGAAGACGAGTTCGTTGGCGCGCAGGGCCTTGATGTAGGCGTCCTGCGCGGCGTTGCGGGCCCGCACGGCCCCGCGGCGGCGGGTGGCGATCTGGTCGAACTGCGCGCGCTCGCCGTTCGACGGGGCCTCGCTCGCCGGAAACAGGCTGCCCTGCAGGGAGGCCTCCTGGATGACGCCGTCGACGTCGCCGAGGGTCAGCGGCAGCCCGCCGCCGTCGCGCACCCGGGCATAGAGGGTCTCCAGCACGATCCGGGCCCGCTCGGCGGCCTCCGGCGTGCCCTTGACCACCACGTGGTTGCCGAGCGCGGTCGCGGTCACGCCGAGCCGCCGCTCCAGATGCGCCACGTTCTGGTCGTACTGGCCGAAGACCAGGCTGGCGAGGCGGTTGTCGTCGAAGGTGAGCGCGATCTCGGCGGCCTCGCTCAGGCCAGCGACCGGCCTGCCCGGCCCCTCGCGCCCCCGTCCGCCGCGTCCCGCGTTGTCGCCCGGTCGCACATGCGTCCCCTATGCTGCGGCGGCCGGGGCCGCCTCGGCCCGTTCCCCGAACAGGCTGTTCGATCCGGCGCGGGTGAGGCGCACCGGCAGGATCGTCCCGATCACCGCCGGCTCCGCCTCGATCTGCACCGCCTGGAGGTAGGGCGACTTGCCGGCGACCTGGCCCGGATGACGGCCGGGCTTCTCGATCAGCACCTCGACCGTGCGGCCGAGGCTGGCGAGGTTGAAGGCCCGGGCCTGCCCGTCGATCAGCGCCTGCAACGCGGCGAGGCGCTCGCGCTTGACCGCCTCCGGCACCGCGTCGGCGCTCTCCGCCGCGGGCGTGCCCGGGCGCGGGCTGTACTTGAACGAGAAGGCGCCCGAGAAGCCGATCTCCGCCACGAGCCGCATCGTCTCGGCGTGGTCCGCGTCGGTCTCGCCCGGGAAGCCGACGATGAAGTCGGAGGTGAGGGCGATGTCCGGCCGCGCCGCCCGGATCCGGTCGATCAGCCGCCGGTAGGTGTCCGCGTCGTGCCGGCGGTTCATGGCCGCCAGAATGCGGTCGGAGCCCGACTGCACCGGAAGGTGCAGGTAGGGCATCACCGCCGGGCAGTCCCGGTGGGCCGCGATCAGGTCGTCGTCCATGTCCCGCGGGTGGCTGGTCGTGTAGCGCAGCCGCGCGATGCCCGGCACCTCCGCGAGGCGGCGCATCAGGCGCCCGAGGGACCACGGGCGCCCGTCCGGCCCCTCGCCGTGGAAGGCGTTCACGTTCTGGCCGATCAGGGTGAGTTCCCGCGCGCCGCCCGCGGCCAGCCGCTCGGCCTCGGCGAGGATCTTCGCCACGGGCCGCGACACCTCCGCCCCCCGCGTGTAGGGCACGACGCAGAAGGCGCAGAACTTGTCGCAGCCCTCCTGCACGGTGAGGAAGGCGGAGGGACCGGCGACGCGGCGCGGGGGCAGGTGGTCGAACTTGTCGTCGAGGGGGAACTCGGTGTCGACGACCTTGCCGTCCCGGGCGCGGGCCAGGAGCTCCGGCAGCCGGTGGTAGCTCTGGGGTCCCACCACCACGTCGACGGCGGGGGCCCGGTGGATGATCTCGCGGCCCTCCGCCTGCGCCACGCAGCCCGCCACCACGATCGTGGTCTCGCGCCCCGCCCCGGCCCGCTCGCCCTTCAGGTCCCGCACCCGGCCGAGTTCGGAATAGACCTTCTCGGCCGCCTTCTCGCGGATGTGGCAGGTGTTGAGGATGACGACGTCCGCCTCCTCCATCGCCTCCGTCTCGGCGAAGCCCTCGCGGCCGAGGAGGTCGACCATCCGGGCCGCGTCGTAGACGTTCATCTGGCAGCCGTAGGATTTGACGAACGCTTTCTTCAACGAACCGGCCTTCGCGGATGGGGGAATGGGGCGACAGCCCCGTCATGTACGCGGTCGCGGCCGGAATGAGAATAGGGCGATGCCGCGCAGCGTCCCGCGCGGGCGGCGCCGGTTCGCCGGAGAAAAGAACGGCACGTCAGCGGCTTGGCCCGAATGGCGACCGCCCCCGGCCGGATCCCGCGAGGCACGGCCTCGGCCGGGCCCGCGGCGGGTCGTCCGGGAGCCGGCCGCCCGCGCCGCGAGCGTCCCGGGGGCGGCCCTGGGCAGAACGGCGTCGGGTGATTCTGCTCAGGCCCTTGTCTCCACATCATGTTTCGCTGACGCGGTGCTTCGGTTCGCCGCCGAAGCGGCGACCGCGTCGGCGCAAGCTGCTCGGATCACGAATGTTGCGCGGATCAGTAGCCGCGCGCCCGCGGCGAGGTCGGGTCGAGGTAGTCGAGGCCCGAGAGGTCGACCGTGACGGCGGCGCGGCGGGCGCCGATGAACGGCCCGTTGGTGATCGGGTCGGGCAGCACGCCGAAGCCGCCGAAGCGCTCGCGGTTGGCGATGTAGGGCGGCGAGGCGAGGTACGAGGCGGTGATGAAGTGCGGGTTCGTCGCCGGGTTGGAGACGGCGCCGGAATTCGCCTCCACGACGTTGCCGGCATCGAGCCAGCTGCGCGGGCGCACCCGGATGGCGAGGCCCTGGCCGCCGCGGGTGCTGCGGATGACGTAGGAATCCTGGGCCTGGGAGGCGGCGGTCTCGGCGCCGAGCGCCGCGAGGGAGAGAAGGCCGATCAGGGCCAGTCTGGACGTGCGCATGGCGGAACCTCGTTGTCGCGCCGCACCCTAGGCGGCGAGGTCATAAGGAAAGGTCAGCGGCTTGCCTCAGGATGACGTCCGAGCGCGGCCGTGGTTCCGGGCTCCAGCAACGCTTGGGCTGATTGTCGCACTTTCGCCGCATTCTTCCGGTCGCGCCCCTTTCGGGGCGCCAGCGCGGCGGCGGGCGGCGTGGGCGGCGCGCAGACCGGCCGGGCCGGCCGCGTCAGCAGATCGACGATCCCGGCGGGCAGCAGGACGCTGGGGCGCGCGGTCAGGCGGTCGATGGCGCAGCCGACCGCCGCGGGCTCGGGCGGCAGGCCCAGCGGCGCGCAGAGCCAGCCGTCGAGGCGCATTCCCGCGTCGAGGAGGCGGAAGGCCGTGCAGGCGCGGCGCCCTTCCGGCCCCGAGAGCGTCGCCTCGACGGTCTCGACCGGCCCGAAGCGGCTCTCGATCGCGCCGCGGTCGCCCGCGCGCAGGACGGCGAGCCCGTCATGCTCCGCGGCGCGGCGGGCGAGGGTCACGAACAGGCTCGCCTCCGGGTCGGGGGACTCGGCCAGGGTCAGGCGCAGGAAGGGCTGCTCGATGCTGCCGAACGCGCCGGCGACGAGGCTGTCCTCGCGCAGGCCGAGGCTCGGCCGGCGGCGGGCGGTGGCGCGCACCTCCTCGTCGCCCTCCAGGGCGTAGCGGTCCGCCGCCACGCCCTCCCAGGGGGGCGCGGCCGCGACCGCGGCGGCCTGCGCCTCGGCCTCCGCCTGCCGCCGCTCGCCCGCCAGGATGCTCAGGAGCGCGATCACGGCGGCCGCGCCGATGCAGCGCCGCAGCAGGCGCCAGCCCCCGCCGCCCGCCGCCCGCGGCAGCGGGCGCGGCAGGACGGGCTCGGCGGGACCGAGATCCCGGGCCAGGGCCCGGCCGGCCCGCGTGAGGGCCGCGTCATCGAAATCCCGATGCCTCACGGGGCCTCCGAACGCTCGCGCGGCCGTCGCGCGGCCGCCCCGCCATGCAAGCGCGCAGGCCTCGCCATCCGGTTGACGCCGGCGCGCCGTCCACGGAAGCGCGCGAACGTGGTGAACAATCCGTCACCGCATGACGGCCGCGCGATTCTGTTGCCGGCGCGGCCAAGCGGCCCTTGACAGATCCGCCGCCGCGCGGTGTTGGTGCGCTCGGCCGTGCCTCCGATGAGCGGAGCACCGTCCGGGGACGATTCACCGCGCCATGCGTGCCGCGTCGCAGACGACGAAAACGAAAGCGCTGACGGCGGTCATCGCCGGCTGAAGCCTCGCGTCGTCCTCGGATCCCTCCCCGTCCGCGGCGGACGGAGGCCGGGCTCCTTCGAGCGAGGCCCGATCACGATCTCCGGGGAGGGTCGTCGCCAAGCTGGAGTGAGTGAGATGGGTTACAAGGTCGCCGTCGTGGGAGCCACCGGCAATGTCGGCCGGGAGATGCTGGACATCCTGGCGGAGCGCGCCTTCCCGGCCGATACGGTCGTGGCGCTGGCCTCGCGCCGCAGCCTGGGCCAGGAGGTCTCCTTCGGCGACAGGACGCTGAAGGTCCAGGCCCTCGACCAGTACGACTTCTCCGACACGGACATCTGCCTGATGTCGGCGGGCGGCGAGACCTCGAAGGAATGGTCGCCGCGGATCGGCGCGCAGGGCTGCGTGGTGATCGATAATTCCTCGGCCTTCCGCTACGATTCCGACGTGCCGCTGATCGTGCCGGAGGTGAACGCGGACGCGGTCGTCGGCTTCTCGAAGAAGAACATCATCGCCAACCCGAACTGCTCGACCGCGCAGCTCGTGGTGGCGCTGAAGCCGCTGCACGACGCCGCCACCATCAAGCGCGTCGTCGTCGCCACCTACCAGTCGGTCTCCGGCGCCGGCAAGGACGCCATGGACGAGCTGTTCAACCAGACCCGCGCCGTCTTCACGGCCGGCGAGGTCAAGGTCCAGAAGTTCACCAAGCGGATCGCCTTCAACGTCATCCCCCACATCGACGTCTTCATGGAGGACGGCTCCACCAAGGAGGAGTGGAAGATGGTGGCCGAGACCAAGAAGATGCTGGATCCCAAGATCAAGCTGACGGCGACCTGCGTGCGGGTGCCGGTGTTCATCGGCCATTCGGAGGCGGTGAACGTGGAGTTCGAGCGGCCGATCAGCGCCGAGGAGGCGCGCGAGATCCTGCGCTCGGCGCCCGGCGTGCTGGTCGACGACAAGCGCGAGCCGGGCGGCTACATCACGCCCCACGAGGCGGCGGGCGAGGACGCGACCTACGTGTCGCGCATCCGCGAGGACATCACGGTCGAGAACGGCCTGTCCTTCTGGTGCGTCTCCGACAACCTGCGCAAGGGCGCGGCGCTGAACACGGTCCAGATCGCCGAGGTGCTGATCAACCGCAAGCTGATCAGCCCGAAGAACAAGGCGGCCTGAGGGCCCCCGGCCGGATCCGCGGCCGCGCCGGCGAGGTGCTCCGGCGCGGCCGCCTTTTGCCCCCAGCCCCGGACACCCGCATGGCCCCGACCGTCCTCTCCATCCGCGACGACCTCCTCGCCGTGCTGGAGCGGCTCGGCGTCCCGGCCTCCTTCGCCAGGACGGGCCTGCCGGTCCGCTCGCCCATCGACGGGCTGGTGATCGGCCACCTGCCCGAGACCCGGGAGGCCGGGCCGGCCATCGCGGCGGCCGCGGAGGCCTTCCCGGCCTGGCGCAGGGTGCCGGCGCCCCGCCGCGGCGAGCTGGTGCGGCTCCTCGGCGAGGAGTTGCGGGCCGCCAAGGCCGATCTCGGCCGGCTCGTCACCCTGGAGGCCGGCAAGATCCTCTCCGAGGGCCTCGGCGAGGTCCAGGAGATGATCGACATCTGCGACTTCGCGGTCGGCCTCTCGCGCCAGCTCCACGGCCTCACCATCGCGACCGAGCGCCCGGACCACCGCATGATGGAGGTCTGGCACCCGCTCGGGCCCTGCGGGGTGATCACGGCCTTCAACTTCCCGGTGGCGGTCTGGTCCTGGAACGCGGCGCTCGCCCTGGTCTGCGGCGATCCGGTGGTCTGGAAGCCCTCGGAGAAGACGCCGCTCACGGCCCTGGCCGTACAGGCCATCGCCGGGCGCGCGCTCGCGCGCTTCGGGCCCGAGGCGCCCCCCGGGCTGCTCTCGGTGCTGATCGGCGGGCGGGCCCTGGGCGAGGCGCTGGTGGCCGATCCGCGCATCCCCCTCGTCTCGGCCACCGGCTCGACCGCGATGGGGCGTCGGGTGGCGCCGATCCTGGCCGCGCGCTTCGCGCGCGCCATCCTGGAACTCGGCGGCAACAACGCCGCGATCATCGCGCCCTCGGCGGATCTCGACCTCGCGCTGCGGGCCGTCGCCTTCGCGGCGATGGGCACGGCCGGCCAGCGCTGCACCACGCTGCGGCGCCTCTTCGTGCACGAGAGCGTCGCCGGGAGCTTCCTGCCGCGGCTGCGGCAGGCCTACGCCTCGGTGCGGATCGGCGACCCTCGCGACCCGGCGACGCTGGTCGGCCCGCTGATCGACGTCGCGGCGGCCGAGGCCATGGCCCGCGCCCTCGACGAGGCCCGCGCCCTCGGCGCCGCGATCCATGGCGGGCAGCGCCTGACCGACATCCGCGGCGAGGAGGCGGCCTATCTCCGCCCGGCCCTGGTCGAGATGCAGGCGCAGGCCGGCCCGATGCTGCGCGAGACCTTCGCGCCGATCCTCTACGTGGTGCCCTACCGCGACCTCGCCGCGGCGATCGCGGCCCAGAACGCGGTGGCGGCGGGCCTCTCCTCCTCGATCTTCACCCGCGACCTCGGGGAGGCCGAGACCTTCCTGTCGGCGGCCGGGTCCGATTGCGGCATCGCCAACGTCAATATCGGCCCCTCGGGCGCCGAGATCGGCGGGGCCTTCGGCGGCGAGAAGGAGACGGGCGGCGGGCGCGAGGCCGGCTCGGATGCCTGGAAGGCCTACATGCGGCGGGCGACGAACACGATCAATTACGGCCGCGCCCTGCCCCTCGCCCAGGGCGTCAGCTTCGATCTCTGATCCCGACGGCCCTGTCTCATGACCGTCGGTTCGGTTCCCGAATGTTCGTCACGCCACCGGCTTGCGTCGACGATTCATGATGGTCGACGGCCCGATGCGGCAGCATCCTGGGCCGCCGGGGCGAGGCGCATCCGCTCTCGCCTCCTCCAAGCGGAATTGCCCCATGCAATTCTGCTCGGTCTCTTGGTCTCGCATCGTGTTTCGCCGACGCGGTCCTTCGGTTCGCCGCCGCACCGCTGAGCCCTTCGGCCCCGGCCGGCGGAATGAGGCTCAGGCCGGCATCGCCCGCTCGATCAGCCGCGCCCACAGGGACACGCCGTAGGGCGTGGCGGCATCGTTGAAATCGTAGGCCGGGTGGTGCAGGCCGGGCCCGTCGCCGGTGCCGAGGAAGATGTAGGCGCCCGGCCGCTCCTCCAGCATGTAGGAGAAGTCCTCCGCCCCCATCATCGGGTCGACGGCGCGGTTCACCCCGGCCTCGCCCGCGACCTCCTCGGCCACGTCGGCCATGAAGGCGGCCTGATCCGGGTGGTTGTCGGTCACCGGGTAGCCCCGCACGTAGTGGGTCGTGGCGCGCGCCCCGAAGGCCTCGGCGATCCCGGCCGCGAGCGCGCCGATCCGCGCCTCGCACAGCGCCCGCACCGGCTCGGCGAGGCAGCGCACCGTCCCGTTCAGCACCGCCGTCTGCGGGATGACGTTGAAGGCGTCGCCCGCCCGCACGGTCGTCACCGACACCACCGCGGAGGCGATCGGGTCGGCGTTGCGCGCCACAACCGATTGCAGGGCCGTGATGATCTGGGCGGCGACCACCACCGTGTCGATGCAATCGTGCGGCGCGGCCGCGTGGCCGCCGCGCCCCTCGATCGTGATCGTGAAGCGGTCCGCCGCCGCCATGATCGGCCCGGGCCGGATCGCGAAGGAGCCGAGGGGCAGTCCCGGCTTATTGTGCAGCCCGTAGACCTCCTGGATGCCGAAGCGCTCCATGAGGCCGTCCTTCACCATGGCGGCGCCGCCCCCGCCGCCCTCCTCCGCCGGCTGGAAGATCACCACCGCCGTGCCGTCGAAGTTGCGGGTCTCGGCGAGGTACCGGGCCGCGCCGAGCAGCATCGCGGTGTGGCCGTCATGGCCGCAGGCGTGCATCGTGCCGGGCACGGTCGAGCGGTAGGGCAGCTGGGTCGCCTCCTCGATCGGCAGCGCGTCCATGTCGGCGCGCAGCCCGATCGTGCGGCCGGACTCGGCCCTGCGGCCCCGGATGAGGCCGACGACGCCGGTCTTGCCGAGCCCGGTCACCACCTCGTCGCAGCCGAAGGCGCGCAGCTTCTCGGCGACGATGCCGGCGGTGCGGTCCACCGCGTAGAGGAGTTCCGGGTGCTGGTGGAAGTCGCGGCGCCAGCCCGTGATCTCGTCGGCGAGGGCGGAAACGCGGTTGATGACGGGCATGGCGGACTCTGGGGTGAGCGGGGATGGGCCGCCGCACAGCAAGCCCCGGGCCAGGGAGCAGGTCAACTCCGGCGCGCATTGCGCCCTGCGCATGGCCGGCCGCGCGGCCCGCCCGGCGACCCGCGCCCGGTGCAAGCTGGACCCTGGCCGGGGCGGTGGTCTAACTCTGCGCCGCGGCCCGGGCGCGGCCGCCCGGGGAGATCGCGATGAGTGAGACGGTGGAGATCCGCAGCGGCGACACCCGCGCCCGCATCGCCCTCGACGGCGCCGAGCCGGTCTCCTGGCAGGTGGCGGGCCGCGAATGCCTGTGGGGCGGCGACCCCGCGCACTGGAACCGCCACGCCCCCTGGCTCTTCCCGGTCGTCGGCGCCTCGGCGGAGGGGCAGGTGACGGTCGCGGGCCGCGCCTACCCGATGGGGCAGCACGGCTTCGCCCGCGACAGCCGCTTCACCCTGGTCGAGCAGGGTCCCGACCACGTCCGCCTGCGGCTCGAGGAGAGCGAGGCGACGCTGGCGCGCTACCCGTTCCGGTTCCGGCTCGAGATCACGGCGCGCCTGCGCCCGGGCGAACTCGCCCTCGCCTGCGAGGTCGCCAATCCGGGCGAGGAGCCCCTCCCCTACGCCCTCGGCTTCCACCCGGCCTTCCCGTGGCCCTTCGCGGGCGGCGCGCGCCGGGCGGGGGGCGGCTACGCGGTGCAGTTCGAGCGGGCCGAGACGCCCGCCGTGCCGGAGGTCGGCCCGGGCGGGCTGCTGCGGCGCGAGCGGCGCCCGGTGCCGCTCGACGGCGACCTCCTGGCGCTCGATCCGGAGACCTTCACGGAGGCCCTGGTCTTCCTCGCCGCGCGCAGCCGCTGGATGCGCTTCGTCGCCCCCTCCGGCGCCGCGATCCGGCTCGAGGCGGAGGATTTCCCGCACCTCGCCGTCTGGACGCGGCCGAGTGCCCCCTTCCTCTCCCTCGAATGCTGGACCGGCCACGCGGATTGGGTCGGGTTCTCGGGCGAACTCGCCGAGCGCGACTCGCAGCGCCTGCTCGCCCCGGGCGCGCAGGCGCGGCACGGGGTGGTGCTGGCCTTCGAGCCGGGCTGAGGGCGGGCGCAACCCGCGGTGGATGGCGGGCGCGTCGTCAACGGAGCCTCAACGGCTGACGGGTCTGCTGGGGCGGCCGCCCCGGCGGGGCGGCGCCACGAGGGACCCGCGCCGTGCTCCAGACCACGCCCCCCGACCTCCTCCCCGGCGCCGCGGACGTGCGGGAGGCGGTCGCCTCCTGGCTGACCCTGCTCGCGCGCGAGCGCCGCTTCTCGCCCAACACCGTCGAGGCCTATGCGCGGGACCTGCGCCAGTTCCTGGCCCACCGCGCGCGGGCGGGAACCCAGCCCGACATCCCGTCCCTCGTCGCCCTCAAGCCGCGCGACCTGCGCGCCTTCATGGCCGCGCGCCGGGCCGAGGGGATCGGCGGGCGCAGCCTGATGCGGGCGCTCGCGTCCCTGCGCTCCTTCGCCCGCCACCTGGAGCGGGAGGGGCACGGCACGGTCTCGGCCCTCTCCGCCGTGCGCTCGCCCAAGGTGGAGCGGCGGCTGCCACGGCCCCTCCCGGTCGCCGCCGCCGTGGCGCTGGCAAGCCCCGACATCCGGGCCGGCGAGGATCGCCCCGACTGGGTGCTCGCCCGCGACGCGGCGGTGCTCGCGCTGCTCTACGGGGCGGGTCTGCGCATCGGCGAGGCGCTGGGCCTGCGGCGCAAGGATGCGCCGGTCGGCGGCCTCGACACGCTCACCATCGTGGGCAAGGGGCAGAAGACCCGCATGGTGCCGGTGATCGCCCCGGTCCAGGCCGCCCTGGCCGAGTACCTCGCCGCCTGCCCCTACGCGCTCGCGCCGGACGGCCCGCTCTTCGTCGGGCAGAAGGGCGGCCCGCTCTCGCCCCGCGTGGTGCAGCTCGCGGTCGCGTCCCTGCGCGGCGCCCTCGGCCTGCCCGACAGCGCGACGCCCCACGCCCTGCGCCACTCCTTCGCCACGCATCTCCTGGCGCGGCAGGGGGACCTGCGCGCGATCCAGGACCTGCTCGGCCACGCCTCGCTGGCCACCACGCAGATCTACACCAAGGTCGATTCCGCCCGCCTGATGAGCGCCTTCGAGGCGGCGCATCCGCGGGCCGGGCGGATGTGATCCGGGATCCGCTTGATCGAAGCGGATCCCGGATCACAAGCCTGCGCGGCGCCTGAGCGAAGCCCACATCCGCCATCCCGAAGGGATCAAGCGGATCCCGAGCCCGCGCGGCGCCTGAGCGAAGCCCACATCCGCCATCCCGAAGGGATCAAGCGGATGTGGGATGAGCGGGGCCGGGCGCCGCCCGGACCCGCTCAGGCCCCGGCCGCGTCCCGCGGGCGCGCCGCGCCGTCCGGATCCTGCCCGGCCATCATCAGCCCGAGCCGCGTCAGGTCGAGGCGCTCGGACTCGAGCGCCGGTGACAGGCGGGAGCGCACCATCACGGCGATCCGGTCGCTCAGCGCGAGGAGTTCGTCGAGATCCTCCGAGATCAGCACGATGCCGGCCCCGCGCAGCCGCGCGTCGAGGAGGCGGCGGTGCACCTCCGCCACGGCCCCGACGTCGAGGCCCCGGGTCGGCTGGGCGGCGACGATCAGGCCCGGCGCGCCGTCGAGGGCGCGGGCCAGGATCGCCTTCTGCATGTTGCCGCCCGAGAGGAGCCGGATCGGCGCGTCCGGGCCCGGGCAGCGGATGTCGTAGTCGCGGATCGCGGCCTCTGCGCGCGCCCGGATCGCGGGAAAGCGCAGCAGTCCCGCCCGCTGGAAGCGGGTGCGGATCCCCTCCGCCGCGATGGTCTCGGCCACCGACATCGTCGCCACCACGCCCTCGTGGTGGCGGTCCTCCGGGATGCGGCCGATGCCGAGGGCCACGGCCTGCTTCGGCGCGAAGCGGCGGAGCACCTGCCCGTTCACGCGCACCGTGCCGGCGCTCGGCCGGGCGAGCCCGAACAGGAGCCGGGCCAGGGCGGCCTGGCCGTTGCCCGCCACCCCGGCGATGCCGAGGATCTCGCCCTCGCGCAGGGACAGGCTCGCCCCGTCGAGGCGGTTGCGGGCATCCGGCCCGGCGACGCTCACGCCGTCGAGGGCCAGCACCTCGCGGCCGGGGGCCCGCGCCTGCCGGCGCGAGGCCGGCACGGCCCGGCCGACCATCAGCTCGGCGAGGACCGCCCGGTCGGCGCCGGCGGTCGGGCGCTCGGCCACCTTGCGCCCGCCGCGCAGCACCGCGACGCGGTCGCTCCCGCCCAGCACCTCGCCGAGCTTGTGCGAGATGAAGGCGACGGCGAGCCCCTGCCCGGCGAGCGCCCGCAGGGTCGCGAACAGGCCCTCGCTCTCGGCCGGGGTGAGCACCGCGGTCGGCTCGTCGAGGATCAGCACGCGCGCGTCGCGGTAGAGCGCCTTCAGGATCTCGACCCGCTGGCGCTCGCCGACCGCGAGCCGCGCGACCGGCACGTCGAGGTCGACGCCGAGGCCCGAGCGCCGCATCAGCCCGTCCAGGCGGCGGCGCGCGGCGGCGACGCGGCGGCCGGGGCGCCAGAGCGGCTCGGTGCCGAGCGTGACGTTCTCGAACCCGGTCAGCGCCTCGGCCAGGGCGAAGTGCTGGTGCACCATGCCGATTCCCGCCGCGAGCGCCGCCCGCGGCCGGCCGGGCGGGAGCGCGACGAGGCGGCCGTCCGGGCCGGCGACGCGCACGCTCCCCGCATCGGCCGTGTAATGGCCGAACAGGATGCTCATCAGCGTCGTCTTGCCGGCGCCGTTCTCGCCGAGGAGCGCCAGGATCTCCCCTTGCCTCAGGTCGAGGTCGATGGCGTCGTTGGCGACGAGCGATCCGAAGCGCTTGGTGATCCCGCGCAATTCCAGCACGACCCGCCCGGACCCGTCAGGCCCGGGACGGGAGGGGGCTCGGCCGCTCACCTCAGGCGCTGGATTTCGGCTCGGAATCGTTCACCGCCACCGTGAAGGAACCGCCGCGGATCTCCTTCTCCTTGGCGAGGACGAGATCGATCACCGGCTGCGGCACCAGCTTCGGATCGAGGGGGGCGAGCGAGCAGCCGCCCTTGGCCATGTGGCTCCAGGGGCCGTAATCCTCCGCCGTGAAGCTGCCCTCGATGACCTTGGCGACGGCGCGGTCGATCGTCGGCTCCATGTGCCAGAGGGCCGAGGCGATCACCGTGCCCGGGTATTGCGCGGCCGTGTCGATGACGTTGCCGATCGCCTTGACGCCGCGCTCCTTGGCGGCGTCGGAGACGCCGAAGCGCTCCGCGTAGAGCACGTCGGCCCTGCGCTCGATCATGGCGAAGGCGGTCTCCTTCGCCTTGGGCGGGTCGTACCAGGAATTGATGAAGGAGACCAGGAACTTGACGTCCGGATTGACGGACCGGGCGCCGGCCATGAAGGCGTGCATCAGCCGGTTCACCTCCGGGATGGCGTAGCCGCCGACCATGCCGATGATGTTGGTCCTCGTCTCCTTCCCGGCCACGATCCCGGTCAGGTACGAGGCGTCCTGGATGTAGTTGTCGAAGACCGAGAGGTTGGGCGCCTGCGCCGGGAAGGACGAGCCCATCAGGAAGGCGGTGGACTTGTAGTCGGCGGCGATCCGGCGCGCCGGCCGCTCCAGGCCGAAGGCCTCGCCGATGATCAGGTCCTTCCTGCCCTCCGCGTATTCGCGCAGGACGCGCTCGGCATCGGTGTTGGCGACGTTCTCGGAATACGCGTAGGTGATGTCGCCGCGCGCCTGCGCCGCCTTGAGGGCGAGGTGGATGCGGCTGATCCATTGCTGCTCGATCGGCACCGAGGCGACGAGGGCGACGGCGATGGGCTTCGCCTTCGCGGCGCGGGCGCCGCCGCATCCGAGCCCCGCGAGGGCCGCCCCGCCCGCCGCCAGCAGCGTGCGCCGGCTCAGCTGTCGTCCCGGGTCCGTCATGGTCCTCCTCCCCGAAAGCCCGGGCAGGCGACCATGGCGGGCGGCGCGGCGCAAGCCGTTTCGGCAGGCAATCCTGACCGGTTTGCGCTCAGCGGCCGAGGCTGACGCGTCCGTCTCCCCGCCACCGGCCCGGCGGCCTCTCCGGCGGATGGGGCTCAGGCCGTCACGGTGAAGCAGGTCCCCAGGCAGGGCTCGACCTCGATCCGCGCGTTGATCTGCTCCAGCATCGCCCGCACGAGCTTCATGCCGAGGCCGGTGCCGCGGGCCGGGGCCTCGGCCCAGCCCGTCGGCAGTCCGCGCCCCTCGTCGCGCACCGAGAGGCGCACGCGGCCCTCCGCCTGGGAGGCGACGCTCACGGAGACCCGCCCGCCCTCCGCGCCGTCATAGGCGTACTTGAAGGCGTTGGTGACGAGTTCGGTGGCGATCAGCGAGAGGGCCACCGCCTTGCGGTAGGGCACCATCAGGCCCTGCTCGGCATCGAGTTCCAGCGTGTGGCGATCCCCGGCCATGGCCGAGAGGTCCGCGCACAGGTTCTCGATGGTCTGCCCGAGATCGACCTCGTCCACGCTCTCCGTCTGGTAGAGGCTGTCATGCACGCGGGCGACGCTCATCACCCGCCCCATCGTCTCCGAGAAGGCCTGCTGGGCCGCCGGATCCTTCACCTGGCGCCGCTGCATGTGCAGGAAGGCCGAGACGATCTGCAGCGAGTTCTTGACCCGGTGGTCGATCTCCTTGGCGAGCAGGTCCTTCTCGGCGAGCAGCGCCTCCTTCTCGGCGAGCAGGCCGGTGAGTTCGGCGATCTTGCGCCGCTGGCGCAGCACCACCCCCTCCACCGCCTGGGCCAGCGCCTCGGCCATGCCGACCTGCCACTCGGCGAAGGGCTCGGCGGCGCCGCGCCGCTCCTCCACCCAGCGCTCGAAGGAGCGGCGCGGCAGCATCGTGGCGGTGCCGGCGGCGGCGAGGACGGGCTTGCGCGGGTCGCCGCCCCAGGTGACCGTGCTCGACACCTCCGGCCGAAACCAGAGCAGGAGATGATCGCGGGCCGGATCGACGAAGGCCGCGAGCAAGCCGCTCGCGATCTCCGCGTAGGGCCGGGTCGGCGGGTGCTCCGCCGCGAACTCCGTGGCCGCGTAGCTCGACCGTTCGGCCGGCAGGCGCGCGCGCAGATGCGCCGCGATGGCCAGGATCGCCGCGTCCGGGGGCGCGGCGCCGAGCCGGCGCACGGCGCCCTGCGCGACGATGGCCGCCCCGGTCGCGCCGAAGAGGTCGAGGAGCGTCGTCTCGCCGGAGGTGAGCGCCGTGAGCACGTCGTCCGAGCGGGCGAGCGCGCGCACGAGCCGGCTCTCGGCCGCCAGATGCGCCTGCTGCTCGCGCCGGAGACGGCGGCTCTCCAATTCGTGCAGCCGCAGCGCCAGGGCGTCGGTCAGCAGGCCCGCGGCGGCGCGCGTCTCGGGGGCGACGTAGTGCGGCTTGCGGTGATGCCCGATCATCAGGCCCCAGAGCCGGCCCTCGAGCAGGATCGAGACCGACATGGAGCCGTTCACCCCGAGATTGCGCTGGTACTCCAGGTGGATCGGCGACAGGCTGCGGCTCTGCGCGAAGGTCAGGTCGATCGGCCCCGGCGCGTCCGGGCCCGCCAGCAGCGGGACCGGCACGTAGTCGCGGTCGATGACGAAGCGGCTCTTCGCCCGCGCGTAGAGGGCGCGTGCCTGGGCCGGGATGTCGGAGGCGGGGAAGTGCAGCCCGAGGAGCGAGCGGTCCCAGGCGGGATCCCGCGCCTCCGCGATGGCCTCGCCGTTCCAGTCCGCGTCGAAGCGGTAAATCAGGATGCAGTCGAAGCCGGTGAGGCGCCGCGCCTCCCGGGCGGCGACGCGGGCCGCCTCGGCCAGCGTCTCGGCCGCCCGCAGGTGACCGATCGCCTCCTCGACCTCGGCGAGGCTCGCCGCCGCGAAATCCGCCGGATCGGCCGGCACCCGTTCGAGCTCGACGATCACCCGCGCCCCGCTGCGATGCGCCAGCACCTCGTGCGGGGCACCCCCGGGCGCCAGGGCCGTGCGCCAGCGCAGGATCCGCCCCGCCTCCCAGGCGGAGGCGGCGGCCGCGCGGATCGCCGCGACGAGCGGGTCCGGCAGCAGTCCGGCGAGCGGGCGGCCGAGCGGCGCGGCGCCGAGGGTCTCGGCCGCATTGGCGCTGCAGGCGGCCACGGTCAGGGTCGCCGCGTCGCAGGCGAGCAGGACGGCGTGCGGCTGGATCGCGCCGGGGACGTGGATCGGCTCCCGCGCGCAGAGATCGGGATCGATCGGCTCCGCCCGGACGCGCTGGTCGACCGCGACGCGGACCGCCTCACGGGCCTCCGAGACGGTGACCTGCCCGACGGGCCGCGTCACGATCCAGTAGCGGCCGGGCGTCGCCGAGCCGCGCAGGGCGACGCGGACCCGCAGCGGCTGCGGATCGAAGCCGTAGGCGAAGGAGAACACCTCGTCGAGGACGCCCCGCCGCACCCCCTCGCGGAAGCGGCCGTAGAAGGCGGGCAGGCGCGTGCAGGGCGCGACGTCGCGGAAGAAGTTGCGGCCGACGACGCGCTCCGCCGACCGGCCCGAGAACACGCTCTCGGCCCGGTTGTAGAGGAGGATCGTCCCGTCGGAATCGACCTGGACGACGCCCAGGTCGAGGGCGTCGATCTCCCCGGTCGAGAGGGCGTCGAGCCGCGCGGCTTCCGCGGCCAGCGCGCGGTCGGACATCGTGTTCATCACAGCGGTCTAATCTTATCGGCTTAAGCTGAAGCCGAAAAGTGCCGGGCTGACGCCGCGCCCGGCCGCGCGACGGGGCGGGCCTCGCCAGGGACGATCCGTCGCGACCGCCCACCCTGCCGCCGCTCCCCCCGCATCGCGCCGCCCCGTGCTCCTCGACCGCCAGGAAGCGCGGGCGATTGCGATTGGTTCCGCGGTCAGCCGCCCGCCGGTTCGGCGAGGAGCCCCGCCACGAAGGCGTCGAGCCCGACCTGCCGGGTGCGGCGCAGGCGCTCGGCGCTGAGGATCGCCTCCAGGGTCTTGAAGGAGCGGTCGAGGTCGTCGTTGACGAGGACGTAGTCGTATTCCGACCAGCGCTCGATCTCGCTGCGGGCATTGCGCAGGCGCCGCTCGATCGTCTCGCGGGAATCCTCGGCCCGGCGCTCCAGGCGGCGGCGCAGCTCCGCCATGCTGGGCGGCAGGATGAAGATCGTCACCACGTCGTCGCGCAGCTTGGCGCGCACCTGCCGCGTGCCCTGGTAATCGATGTCGAAGATCATGTCGCGGCCGGCCGCGAGCGCCCGCTCGACCGGGCGGCGCGGCGTTCCGTAGAAATTGCCGTGCACCTCGGCCCATTCGAGCATGTCGTCGCGCTCGCGCAGCTGCTCGAAGGTCTCCCGGTCGATGAAGCGGTAGTGCTGGCCGTCGATCTCGGAGGGCCGCCGGGCCCTGGTCGTCACCGAGACCGAGAGCTCGAGCCCCCATTCGGGCTGCTGGGCGAGGGCGCGGGTCAGCGTCGTCTTGCCCGCCCCCGAGGGCGAGGACAGGATCAGGACCAGACCGCGCCGCGACACCGGCGTCTGCGACCCCACGCTCATCTGCACTCGATTCTCCCGGGCCTCGTCGCGCCAGCTTACCGTTCGACCGTTAAGGACCCGCGGCGGCCGGGCCCGCTACTCGACGTTCTGCACCTGCTCGCGGAATTGCTCAACGACGGCCTTGAGGTCGAGGCCGATGCGCGAGAGCGCCACGTCGTTGGCCTTGGCGCAGAGCGTGTTGGCCTCGCGGCCGAATTCCTGGGCCAGGAAGTCGAGCCGCCGCCCGACCGCCCCGCCGGCCTCCAGCAGGGTGCGGGCCGCCGCCACGTGGGTGCGCAGGCGGTCGATCTCCTCGCGCACGTCGGCCCGCGAGGCGAGCAGCACCGCCTCCTGGTGCAGGCGCGCCGCGTCGAAGGCGGAGAGCTCCATCAGCGCGGCGATCTGGGCCGCGAGCTTGGCGCGGATCGCCTCGGGCTGGCGCGCCGGGCAGGCATCGGCCGCATCCGCCAGGGCGGCGATGGTCGCGAGCTGCTCGGCGATGAGGCCGGCGAGCGCCCGGCCCTCCTCGGCCCGCATGCCCGCCAGCGCCTCCGCGAGGCGTGCGCCCGCCGCCGAGAGGTCGCTCTGCAGGGCGCCCGCATCCTCGCGCACCTCCTCGGATTCGATGACGCCGCGCACCTGCAGCAGCCCGTCCAGGGTCGCGGGCGCGACGCCCTCCGGCCGCGGCAGCCGGGCCACCGCCTCGATCAGGGAGGCGAGCAGCGCCTCGTTGACGCGCACGCGCGGCGCGGACTCGGCGCGCGAGAGCGTCAGGGCGAGCTGGCACTGGCCGCGGGCGAGGCGCCTCTGCAGGCGGCCCCGCACCTCCTCGCCGAGGGCCTCGAAGCCCGGGGGCACCCGCACCCGCACGTCGAGGCCGCGGCCGTTGACGCTCCTGACCTCCCAGGCCCAGTGGACCGGGCCGGTCACGCCCGCCTCGCGGGCGAAGCCCGTCATGCTCGCGATCGCCATCGCTCCGGCCTCGTCAGGGATTGCGCAGGACCGGAACGGTCTTGGGATAGGTCAGGTCGTAGGTCTTGTTGCGCAGAGGATCGCGCGCCGTCCCCTCCGAGGCGTCGAAGCCCCGCGGCTTCGCGTTGGGATCGGCCGCGTCGTAGGCCAGGGGTGCCGCGCCGAGCCCCCGCGTGGCGGGCAGCGCGGAGGGATCGGCCGCCGGCGGCTCGACCTTGTCGACGGAGGTGGCCGCGGCCGGGTCGGTCGCGGCCTTCGCCTTCTCGGCCGCCCGCCAGCGGGCGACGTTGCGATTGTGCGCGTCGAGGCTCTCGGCGAAGGCGTGGCCCCCGGTGCCGTCGGCCACGAAGTAGAGCTCCCGGGTGCGCGACGGGTTCGCCACCGCCTCCAGGGCGGCGCGGCCCGGATTGGCGATCGGCCCGGGCGGCAGGCCCTCGATCACGTAGGTGTTGTAGGGGGTCGGGCGCTCGATCTCCGAGCGCAGGATGCCCCGCCCGAGGGTGCCGCGCCCGCCGACCAGCCCGTACACGATGGTCGGGTCGGATTGCAGCTTCATGCGCTTCTGCAGGCGGTTGACGAAGACGCCGGCGACCCGCGGGCGCTCGTCGGCCCGGCCCGTCTCCTTCTCGACGATCGACGCGAGGGTCACCAGTTCCTGGGGCGTCTTGACCGGGATGTCGGGCGAGCGCCGGGCCCAGACCTGGTTCAGCACCTCGCGCTGCTTGGCGCGCATCAGGTTGATGATCTTCTGGCGGCTGTCGCCGCGCTCGAACTTGTAGGTGTCGGGCAGGAGCGAGCCCTCGGGCGGGACCTCGCCGATCTCGCCGGTGAGTATGTCGTTGTCGTTGAGCCGGGCGACGATCTGCTCGCTGGTGAGCCCTTCCGGGAAGGTCACGGCGTGCTGGACGGGACGGCCCTGGACCAGGGTGTCGATCACGTCATCGATGCTGGCATGGGCCCTGAAGTTGAACTCGCCGGCCTTGAGCGGCTGCTTGCGGGCGAAGCGGGCCGTCAGCTCGAACAGGGCCGGGTGGTCGATCACGCCCTCGCGGGCGAGCAGCGCCGCCATCTCGCCGACGCTGGAGCGCGGCGGCACCACCACCACCTTGTCGTTGGCGAGCGGGCCGGCCTCATTGACCTGGCGGTTGAGCACGACGAGCCCGAGCATCGCCCCGAGCCCCAGGATGGCGAAGAGCGTGAGGAAGCCGCTGATCGCCGAGAGCAGGCCGCCGCGCTCGCGCGGGGGCGGCTCCGGCGGGGGCGGCGCCGCGGTCGGCTTGATCGCCTCGCTGGGGCTGCGGGGGGCGAGACGGCTCGGCGGGGCCGGCTGATCCGGCGCGCTCGGCGGGGGCGCGTCGGTCTTTCGGGTACGGAACATGGCGGTCCTGTTGTGGCGGTCCCCGAGGCGGGACGCGCGCGTGGCCGGCCCGCGGGTCCGGGACCGCCCGACCCTACCAGCCTTTATGGCGAAATGGAGCCGGTCCCGCCCGGCGCGGATGGGCGCGCCGCGCGATCCGGACTGCAACGCCCGGTTGGCCGGGTGCCCGCGCGACCGGATCGGCTTGATTGCGGCGGCGCTTCGCTGCGCCCGTTCGAGCGAGACCCCCGACGCGTCGCGCCGCCGGACGCCGAACCGGCCGGCATCCCGGCTCGGGGGCGCTCGCGGCCTCCTTCGCCGCAATGGCCACCGGGTCGTCAGCTCCGATGACCGTCACAGAATGAACCGTCCGACTGACCCCGGGCACATCCGATCAGGTGCAGTGCGGGCGCGCGGCGCAAGAGAGACGGAGATGCGAGAGAGACAGGACGTGCCACGCATTCGCAATTCATGAAGCGTCGAAGAGAAGCCGGTCAAGAATGCGACCAGATGGACAATACTGCGTCATCAATATTGATAAATGCCATGCGAATCCGCTGATCACATGATCACCGTGCAATTGCACGACTGGAAATACATTCCTAGAAAAAGCAGTTTATCATTAAAGAGAAAATACATTGCAATTGATTCACGCATTTCGATCTCGTAAGCAGAGCGGCGATCCGAAGCTGTTGCCGCTTCTGGTCGCCATGAGCAGCGCTTCGATTCGTGAGAAATCCGGCATAGTCTGCAGGAGGACAGAATGACGACGGGAATCAGAGGCTTGAGCAATCGCTCCGACACGGGAGTGTCTTTCGTAAACACTGAAAACTCACGAGATGATCGCTATATCCATCCAAATACAAAAGATTATAGTGTCTATGCCTGGATCTCACAGCACCGCGAACGCCCATTGGTTGTACAAACCAAAAAAGGCACGCTCAAGATTTGGGATAGTGACTGGAAGATATACGGAAATTGGAACGGGCAATCCGATTTTACCCTGATACCGGATGCGAAGAATACGCAGGATTATTTTATAAACGTCGACGAGTCGGGAGATATCTATTTATCCATCGGCGAAGGCACGAAGAACCGCTACCTTCAGGTCACGGCGATCAAGTGCATCAAACCGTCCGAGCCGGTGGCGAGCGGCCCGCCGGCCTTCTTCCTGGCCGTCCTGGGCGGCGCCGCCGCTCTCGCCGTGACCGTCGGCACCGCAGGAACGGGTGCGATCGTGCTCTCCGTGGCAGGAGGCGCCATCGGCGGCCTGGCCGGCGCCGCCTCGATCTATCCGGAATTGAACAAGATCTTCGACGGGCTTCCCGACGATGTCTTCCTGAGCGTGAACGGCAACAAGGTCTGGCCTCAAAACCAGAATTGCGTCAGCATGAAATCGCAAGAGAGAAAAGAAGTCAATATGATGTTCCAAATGACGGACGAGATGAAGCTTGAAATCTACGATTGGGACGTGATTCGCAATGATGTATTAGGCTCGCGCACTTTCCATAAAAGCAGGCCAGAAGATATTGGTGGCTTCATCATGTTCGGCAACAACGAAGGAGCATTGTATGAGGTCGAATGTGCGATCGTTTATGCCTAGAGCATTTTCGACGAAGTGGACGCCGATTCGGCGTAGGCAACGCGGCGAAATCAACACACCAAAGCAGGGTCCCGCTGCAACTTGATCGAACCCTGCTCTCGAGCATCTCACGCTGACGTGAATGCCGGTTCGTCGGAAATGCGGTGAATCAAGGACCGAGAGCCGCGCCCGATGGCGACGCGATCGGGCGCGGCTCCAGGCTGGCGCATGGTCATGTCCCATGACCCCCGGTTCCGTTCTCGCATTGTCGTCGCGCGATCGGCGTGTCTCGAGATTTCGAGAGGGTCGACGGCCCGGTGCGTGAGCATCCCGGCCGTTGGTCTTCTCTCGGTCTTTCTGGCCTTCGGCGCTTCGTTCCGATTTGGGCCGAAGCGGGGTGATCCGGATTGCCGGCGATCGGTTCGGCGCGAGATCCGGGCAGGGCCGCATCGCCTGTCCGGTGTCCGCCCGCTTGCCGGGCCCGGTTCGTCGCGGTCCGCACGGAACCCTCGATCGCCGTGCCGGGACCAGGTCCCTGCCGTGAGGACCGGGCGGGACCCGCGGTCCGGGAGCCCGCGCCGCCGTCAGGCCACCCGCCGCAGGATCAGCGAGGCGTTGGTGCCGCCGAAGCCGAAGGAGTTCGAGAGCACCACGTCGACCTTGCGGCGGCGCGCCTCGTGCGGGACGAGATCGATCGCGGTCTGGACCGAGGGGTTGTCGAGGTTCAGGGTCGGCGGCACGACCTGGTCGCGGATCGCCAGCACGGAGAAGATCGCCTCGATGGCGCCCGCCGCGCCGAGCAGGTGCCCGGTGGCCGACTTGGTCGAGGACATCGAGACGCCGCGCGCCTCACCGATCAGGCGCTCGACCGCCTTCAGCTCCAGCTCGTCGCCGAGCGGCGTCGAGGTGCCGTGGGCGTTGATGTAGTCGATGTCGGAGGGCGCGATCCCGGCCCGCTTCACCGCCGCGCTCATGCAGCGATAGGCCCCGTCCCCGTCCGGCGAGGGCGAGGTGATGTGGTAGGCGTCGCCCGAGAGGCCGTAGCCCACCACCTCGGCGTAGATCCGGGCGCCGCGGGCCTTGGCGTGCTCGTACTCCTCCAGCACCAGCACGCCCGCCCCCTCGCCCATCACGAAGCCGTCGCGGTCGCGGTCGTAGGGGCGGGAGGCCTGCTGCGGCCGGTCGTTGAAGCCGGTCGAGAGGGCGCGGCAGGCGGCGAAGCCGGCGAGCGACAGCCGGTTGATCGGCGATTCGGCGCCGCCGGCCAGCATCACGTCCGCGTCGCCGAGCGCGATCAGGCGGGCGGCGTCGCCCACCGCGTGGGCGCCCGTGGAGCAGGCCGTGACCACCGCGTGGTTCGGGCCCTTGAGCCCGTGCGCGATGGAGACCTGGCCCGAGGCGAGGTTGATGATCCGGCCCGGGATGAAGAAGGGCGAGATCCGCCGCGGGCCCTTCTCGAACAGCGTCACGGAGGCGTCGTAGATGCCGCCGATGCCGCCGATGCCGGACCCGATCAGCACGCCGGTGGCGCACTGGTCCTCGTGGGTGGTCGGGTGCCAGCCGGCATCGTCGAGGGCCTGCGCGGAGGCCGCCATCGCGTAGACGATGAAGGGATCGACCTTCCGCTGCTCCTTGGGCTCCATGTAGGCGTCGGGGTTGAAGGCCCCCTCACCCGCATTGCCGAGCGGAACCGAGCAGGCGATCTGGCAGGAGAGATCCGAGACGTCGAAGGCCTCCACGCGGGCAGCCCCGCTCTGCCCCTCGATGAGGCGGCGCCACGTGATGTCGACGCCGCTTCCGAGCGGCGACACCATCCCGAGGCCCGTGACGACGACCCGACGCATCGCGTTATCCCAAACCCGTCTCAAACCGC
This sequence comes from Methylobacterium sp. 4-46, assembly GCF_000019365.1. Classification (GTDB taxonomy): domain Bacteria; phylum Pseudomonadota; class Alphaproteobacteria; order Rhizobiales; family Beijerinckiaceae; genus Methylobacterium. The sequence goes on from NC_010511.1 coordinate 3,542,739, forward strand.
ATTCCGCCCGGCCGCCGCACGGCCGAGCCGCTCGATCCCGCGTCCGACCCTCAGCCGGAGTTCTTCTCCAGGAACTTGATCGCGTCGCCGACCGTCTGGATCGTCTCGGCCGCGTCGTCCGGGATCTCGACGTTGAACTCTTCCTCGAACGCCATCACCAGCTCGACCGTGTCGAGGCTGTCGGCCCCGAGATCGTCGATGAAGTTCGCGTTCTCGGTCACCTTCTCGGCCTCCACGCCGAGGTGCTCGACAACGATCTTCTTCACCCGGTCCGCGATATCGCTCATCTGATGGTCCTCGGTTCTTCTCGTGGTGAGGGAGGCGCCGCTGCTGGCGAGCCGGTGCTCCCCGGGAAGCTGGTGGTGCGGCCGGTTTTGCCGGCCGCGCGGTGTGATGGGAAGCCGCACGCGGCCGGACCGCTCAATCCCCTTGTGCGGCCGGCCGGGTGCTTAACACAGGGCTTCCGCCCTGGCGAGGGCCGGTTCAGCGCCGGTTCAGGCACCCGGGCGGCGTGCTGCGCGCTCAGATCATGGCCATCCCGCCGTTCACGTGCAGGGTGTGGCCGGTGACGTAACCCGCCTCGTCGGAGGCGAGGAAGACCGCCGCCGCCGCGACCTCGCCGCCCTCGCCGAGCCGCCCCATCGGGACGGTGGCCAGGATGGCCTCGCGCTGCTTCGCGTTGAGCGCGTCGGTCATCGGCGAGGCGATGAAGCCCGGCGCGATGCAGTTCACCGTGATCTTGCGGCTCGCCACCTCGGCGGCCAGGGCCTTGGTCAGGCCGACGAGGCCGGCCTTGGCGGCGGCGTAGTTGCCCTGGCCGGCATTGCCGGTCGAGCCCACCACCGAGCCGATATTGACGATGCGGCCGGAGCGGCGGCGCATCATGCCCTTCACGGCCGCCCGCGACAGGCGGAACGCCGCCGTGAGGTTGACCGCGATGACGCTGTCCCACTCCTCGTCCTTCATGCGCAGGAAGAGGTTGTCGCGGGTGATGCCGGCATTGTTGACGAGGATGTCGAGCCCGCCGAGCGCCGCTTCCGCCGCCGGCACCAGCGCCTCGACGGCGGCGGTGTCGGAGAGGTCGGCCGGGACGACGTGGACGCGCGCGCCGCCGAGTTCCGCCGCCAGCGCGTCGAGCGCCTCGCGGCGGGTGCCGGAGATCGCCACCTGCGCCCCCTGCGCGTGGAAGGCCCGCGCGATGGCGCCGCCGAGGCCGCCGGTGGCGCCGGTGACGAGGGCCTTGCGGCCGGTGAGGTCGAACATGCTCGTGAGGCCCCGCTCAGAGGGTGAAGGCGTCGATGTCGGCCGGCGCGCCGATCGCGACCGCGCCGGCGCCCGGCGCGATGCGCTTCACGAGGCCGGTCAGGACCTTGCCGGAGCCGACCTCGCAGAAGGCGTCCACGCCGGACGCCGCCATGGCGGCGACGCATTCGCGCCAGCGCACCGTCCCGGTCACCTGCCGGACCAGCGCGTCGCGGATCGCGGCGGGCTCGCGGATCGGCGCGGCCAGGATGTTGGCCACGACCGGCACCTTGGCGGCGCCGAGCTGAACTTGGTCGAGGGCCGCCCGCATCGTCTCGGCGGCGGGACTCATCAGGCGGCAATGGAAGGGGGCGGAGACGTTCAGCATCACGGCGCGCTTGGCGCCGCGCGCCTGCGCCAGGGCGACCGCCCGCTCGACCGCCGCCACGTGGCCGGAGACCACGACCTGGCCGGCGCCGTTGTCGTTGGCGACGTCGCAGACCTCGCCCTGCTCGGCCTCGCCGGCGATCTCCTCGACGGTCTCGATCGGCAGGCCCAGCAGCGCCGCCATCGCCCCGGTGCCGACCGGGACCGCCCGCTGCATCGCCTCCCCGCGCAGGCGCAGCAGCCGCGCCGTGTCGGCGACCGAGAGGGCGCCCGCCGCCGCGAGCGCGCTGTACTCGCCGAGCGAGTGGCCGGCCACGAACGCCACGTCGCGGGCGAGGTCGAGCCCGCGCTCGGCCTCCAGCACCCGCAGCACCGCGAGGCTCGCGGCCATCAAAGCCGGCTGGGCGTTGGCCGTCAGGGTCAGTTCCTCGGCCGGCCCCTCGAACATCAGGCGCGACAGGCTCTGTCCGAGCGCCTCGTCGACCTCGGCGAAGACCGCCCGGGCCGCCGCGTGGCTCTGGCCGAGCGCCGCGCCCATGCCGACGGCTTGGCTGCCCTGTCCGGGAAAGATGAAGGCGCGCGACACGGCTGCGGGTTCCTGCCCTGGGTTGGTTCTTCGATTGGGGCGCGGCACTCGCACCGCTTGGCCCGCCAGTCAAGCGCGGCCGGAGAGGTTCCTCGTCTCAGGCGGCGATGAGGCCGAAATGCAGGGCGACCAGGAGACCGAGCCCGAGGGCGATGCGGTAGAGCACGAAGGGCCAGGCCGAGAAGCGCTCGAGCACGCGCATCAGCAGCCAGATCGCCGCGAAGGCCGAGACGCTCGCCACCGCGAGCCCGACCGCGAGCACGCTCCAGCCCGCGGCGCTGAGCCCGGCCTTGTGCAGGATCCAGATCTCGCGCAGGCCCGCGAGCAGGATTGCCGGCAGCCCGAGGATGAAGGAGATGCGCGCCGCGTCGGCCCGCTGGAAGCCGAGCATGAGGGCGCCGGTGAGGGTCGATCCCGAGCGCGAGACCCCCGGGACGAGGGCGCCGACCTGGGCGAGGCCGACCGCCAGCATGTCGCGCAGCTTCGCCGAGCCCGCCGGCCGCACGTGGCGGGCCGCCGCCTCCGCCAGGGCGAGCAGCAGGCCCATGACCACGCAGGCCCAGGCGATGACCGGCAGGGTGCGCAGCGGCGAGTTGCAGGCGTTCAGCACCGGCGACAGCAGCACGCCCGCGATCACGATCGGGACCGTGGCGAGGGCGATGCCGACCGCGAAGCGGAAGTCGGGGCTGTAATAATCCTTGCGGATCACCGCCGTGACCGAGCCGACGGCGATCTCGCGCACGTCGCGCCAGTAGTAGCTCACCACGGCCGCCAGCGCCGCGAGCTGCATCGCGGCCGAGAAGGCCGAGCCCGGATCCTGCCAGCCGAGGAGCCCCGGCACCACGCGCATATGCGCGGTCGAGGAGATCGGCAGGAGTTCGGTCAGACCCTGCACGACCCCGAGCACGGCCACCCGGACATAGCCGAGGGAGACGAAACCGGTATCGATGCCCTGCACGCAGGCATCCGTCGCGCCATTGGCCACCATCGTTCTCCTGTCGCTGCCGCCGCGCGGGCGCCCCCTCGCGGGTGCAATCCCCTTGCGGGCGCAAGCCCGCCCCGCAGGCCCCTTGCGGGCGCAAGCCCGCCCCGCAGGCCCCTTGCGGGCGCAAGCCCGCCCCGCGGGAGAAAACCCGCCCCGGGCGGCGCCTTTGACGCGCGCAAAGTGTCCGGCTGAAGGCAGGCCCGACCCGTGGCGGCGGCGCCGCGCTTCGGCTATGCGCGGACCGCCGACACGGAACCGCCCATGCACCGCCACCTCGTCCACACCCGCGCCCTCGACTTCTGGCTCGCGCGGGGCGCGATCGGGGTCGTGGCCGCGCTCCAATTCCTCGTCGTCAACGACCTCACCATCGGGCCGCGCTGGCTCGCCCCCGGCCTCGAACTGGCGCTGCTGCTGCCGCTCTCGGCCGCGACGGCCTGGAACCAGCGCCGGGCCAGCCGGGCGACGACGGACGCCCACTGGCAGATCGTGGCCCGGCACCGCCGCCTGATCCGCCGCACCGCGCTGGTGCTGACCGTCCTCGTCACCATCATGAACACCGCCGCGCTGGTGGCGCTCGTGCGCGCGCTCCTGGCCGGCAAGGCCGGCACCGCCCCGACCCTCCTGCTCGACGCCCTCAACATCTGGTCGACGAACGTCATCATCTTCGCGCTCTGGTACTGGGCCTCGGACCGCGGCGGCCCGGCCCTGCGCAGCTTCCGCACCGAGCGGGGCGCCGATTTCCTGTTCCCCCAGATGACGATCGAGAAGGCCGGGGAGACCGGCTTCGTGCCGGGCTTCGTCGATTACCTGTTCCTCTCCTTCACCAACGCGACCGCCTTCTCCCCCACCGACACGCTGCCGCTCACGCAGCGGGCCAAGCTCCTGATGATGGCGGAGGCGTCGATCTCGCTCCTCACCGTCGCGCTCGTGGCCGCGCGGGCGGTGAACATCCTGTCCTGACGCGCCGGCGGGGAGCGCCGCGGGGCTTTCCCCGGCGGGATGCCCGGGCCTCGCTCAGGCCGCGCTCGCGCGGGGGCTGCCGGGGCCGGCTCCAGCCGCCAGAGCTCGGGCCGGGCCATCAGCTCGGCCACGAAGGCGAAGGTCAGGGCGTGGGTCGGGCAATTGGCGACGATCCGCGCGCGCAGGGGCCGCCCGGCGAGCGCGAGGTCGCCGAGGAGGTCGAGCACGCGGTGGCGCACCGGCTCGTCCGGGAAGCGGGCGCCGCCGAGGATGCGTCCGCCCAGCACCACGGCGACCCGCCCCGGCCGGGCGCCGCGCAGCAGCGGCTCCGGCGCGGTGACGATCATCCGGGACAGGGTCCAGGGCGAGATCGGGTGCTGGCACTCGGGCCGGGGCTCGGCGGGAGTGGGGCCGGTGCAGCCGGTGACGGTCTGGCTGTGGAACGAGCGCAGCCAGAGCCGGTGCCGCAGGTCCGGCGGCAGCAGGCGCGTGGCCAGCCGGCTGCGCAGGGCGGCCCGCCAGAGCACCGAGGCGTTGCCGAAGCTGCGGCTCGGCGCGATGGCGCTCCGGAAGGTCTCGGGATCGATCGCGCCCGACCAGCGCAGGACGCCGAAGCCGGGCATGCGGTCGGTGCTGACATCGACGCAGCAGCGGTCGCAGGGCTCCCCCCGCACGAAGCCGTGCGCGTCGCTGACCTCGAACGGCGCCAGCAGGGCGATGGCGTGGCGGGCGGCGGCCTGACGGCGCAGCCCGGCCCGCCCGATCAGGCCGCACCAGGGGCCGGCCGAGCCGTCGAGGATCGGGATCTCCCCGCCCGCCACCGTGACGGCGGCGTTGTCGATGCCGCAGCTCGCGAGGCTCGCCATCAGGTGCTCGACGGTGCGCAGCCGACCCCCGGCCCCGAGATCGAGCGCGGTGCTCATCCGGCTCGGCACCCGCACGCGCCACGTCGCCGGGGTGAAATCCGCCGCCTGACGCAGCGTTCGGAACCGGATGCCGAAATCGGGGGGCGCCGGCTCCACGATCACCCGGCACGTCCTCCCCGTGTGGAGCCCCGGGCCTACGACCTCGAAAGGTGCGGCGAGTGTCGCCTGATCTTCCCCGGACGCGGCACGTCCGTGCCCGCACCAATCCTTCCCACGCCCCTCTCGCACGTGCCGGCCCGCCTCGCCCCCGATCCCGCCTCCCATCGCGCCGGATAGCGGCGTCGGTCAAGTCGCAAGCAGACCAAAAAGGGGGCGTGGCGGATCTGGTCTGTGGCTCGACTGTGCGGGTGGAGGGCGGGAGGCTGGTTTCATTTCCCCTATCGTTGCCGGCCGAACGGTCTGACGAGGAAGACGACGTCGCCGCACGATCGGGACGAGCCGCCCACCATGCATGAAAGTGCCGGTCATCCGCCATCCGGTCGATGGCTTCGCCATCTCCCGTTTCGGCCATGCGGATGTCGGCGTCGCTCGGGCGCCGCGCGGGCTCGTGATCCGGGATCCGCTTCGATCAAGCCGATCCCGGATCAGCCGAGGCGCTTGCACAATTATTCGCAAGTCGGGTTGTGGAGGGCTGCCGGCCGCGGCCAAGACCCGCGCAGCAACAAAAAAGGCCGCCCTTGCGGAACGGCCCGAAGTCTAGGGAGGAAACGCCCACAGGGGCGGCGTGGTCACGACGCCATCGTGACGACGCATGTCTTGCATCGCATGGTGCGGCGCACGCTGCAATCATCCGAATGGGTGGTGCGGCGGAACGCTGCAAGAGGGGAACTTTCCGCTGGGTCTCCGGCGCTCGGCACGACGCGATCCCGGCGGAAGGCGGCTCCCGGGGAACCGGATCCGGAGGTCCGGCGGCCCGCGAGGGCGGGTTCCACCGACGTCACCATCGGGCCCGCCGGACAGGCGCGGCCCGCCGGACAGGCGCGGCCCGCCGGACAGGCGCAGGCCCGCCGGACAGGCGGGCCCCTCATGCCGGTCCGCTCAGCCGAGGATGGCGAGGAGCACCGCCGTGCGCACGGCGAGGTGGCGGGCGGTGCGGCTCACCTCGGCGTCGTAGGCGACCATGTGGGCCCAGGGATGATCGAGGACGGCCGCGGCGATGTCGAGGATGACCCCGTCGGCGATGGTGCGGGGTCCCGGCGCCGGCGCGGCGAGGAAGTCCGAGACGGCGGCGTCGATCTGGTCACGGGTGATGAGGTCCGCCTTGCACAGGTCGGAGAGGGTGGGGGGTGTCGGCATCCCGCCCACATAGCGCGTCCGTACGGCCGAGCTATGCGCCCGCGGGCGGCCGGCCCTGCGGGAAGGGCTCTTCCCGGCCGCCGCGGGGCGGCGCGCCTCACTCGGCCAGGAAGGCGACGAGCGAGAAGAGCCCCGCGATGGCGAGGTTCGCGGCAGCCAGGATCGTCAGAAGCAGCATCGGAGCATCCCCCCGGTCATCGACCTTCGCCGGAAGAACGCGCACGCCCAAGCTAGGGTTTCCGCGCCGGATGCCGGCGCCACGCCGTCGCGGCGCCGGATGCGGGCGCCGCCGCGTCGCGGCGCCCGCCGCGCTCACTCCGCGGCGTCGACGTAGAGCTTGCCGCCCTCGGCCAGGAACTCGGCCGACTTGGCCGCCATGCCGGCCGCCCGGTCCGCCTCGCTCATCGCGGGGGCGGCGCCCACCACGGTGCCGGCCGCCTCCATGGCCAGCACGTCCGCCCGCAGGTCCTGCGTGATCTTCATCGAGCAGAATTTCGGGCCGCACATCGAGCAGAAATGCGCGACCTTGTGGGCGTCCTTGGGCAGCGTCTCGTCGTGGTAGGCGCGGGCCGTGTCCGGGTCGAGGGAGAGGTTGAACTGGTCCTCCCAGCGGAAGTCGAACCGGGCCCGGGACAGGGCGTCGTCGCGCAGCTGCGCGGCCGGGTGGCCCTTGGCGAGGTCGGCGGCGTGGGCGGCGATCTTGTAGGTGATGACGCCGGTCTTCACGTCGTCGCGGTTCGGCAGGCCGAGATGCTCCTTGGGGGTCACGTAGCAGAGCATCGCGGTGCCGTACCAGCCGATCATCGCCGCGCCGATGCCGGAGGTGATGTGGTCGTAGCCGGGCGCCACGTCGGTGGTCAGCGGCCCGAGCGTGTAGAACGGCGCCTCGCCGCACTCGCGCAGCTGCTTCTCCATGTTGACCTTGATCTTGTGCATCGGCACGTGGCCGGGGCCCTCGATCATGACCTGACAGCCCTTCTCCCAGGCGACCTTGGTGAGTTCGCCGAGGGTCTCGAGCTCGGCGAATTGCGCCGCGTCGTTGGCGTCGGCGATCGAGCCGGGCCGCAGGCCGTCCCCGAGCGAGAAGGAGACGTCGTAGGCGCGCATGATCTCGCAGATCTCGTCGAACCGCTCGTAGAGGAACGATTCCCGGTGGCCGGCGAGGCACCAGCGGGCCATGATCGAGCCGCCGCGCGAGACGATGCCGGTGACCCGCCGCGCGGTCAGCGGCACGTGGGCGAGCCGCACGCCCGCATGGATGGTGAAGTAGTCGACCCCCTGCTCGGCCTGCTCGATGAGCGTGTCCCTGAACACCTCCCAGTCGAGTTTCAGCGGGTCGCCCCCGACCTTCTCCAGGGCCTGGTAGATCGGCACGGTCCCGATCGGCACCGGCGCGTTGCGCAGGATCCAGCCGCGGATGTTGTGGATGTTGCGGCCCGTCGACAGGTCCATGACGGTGTCGGCGCCCCAGCGGGTCGCCCAGACCATCTTCTCGACCTCCTCGGCCGCCGAGGAGGTCACGGCCGAGTTGCCGATATTGGCGTTGATCTTGACCAGGAAGTTGCGGCCGATGGCCATCGGCTCGAGTTCGGTGTGGTTGATGTTGGCCGGGATGATGGCGCGGCCGCGGGCGATCTCGTCGCGCACGAATTCCGGGGTGATGAAGGGCGGAATCGCCGCGCCGAAGCTCTCGCCGTCGGCGAGCTTGGCCTCGGCCTGGTCCAGCATCGCCCGGCGGCCGAGATTCTCCCGGTGGGCGACGTAGATCATCTCCTCGGTGACGATCCCGGCCCGGGCGAACTCGTACTGGGTCACCATCTGGCCGGGAGCGGCCCTGCGGATCGTGCGCGCGGCCGGGCAGGGGGCGACCAGCCTGTCCTCGGCCGCGAAGCCGTTATCCTCCGGCTTGACCGCGCGGGGCGTCACCGCGGCGTAGCCGCGGCCGGCGATCCAGGGATCGCGCAGCTGGGGCAGGCCGGCCGCGAGGTCGACCTTGGCGTCGCTCTCCGTGTAGGGGCCCGAGGGATCGTAGACGCGCACCGGCGCCTCGGCCGGATCGCTGAGGGCGATCTCGCGCAGCGGCACCCGGATGTCAGGCCGCCCCTCGGGACTGGCATAGACCTTGACGGAGCCGGCGATCGGTCCCGTGGTCACGCTCTGCGGCAGGCCTTTGGGGGGAATGACGGGGGCGTTCATGGATCTCTCCCGGTTCGAGGAGATCCGGACAGTGACCGTGGCGTACGGGGGAGCGTCTCGCGTGGTGGTTCCCGTCCCTCCGCCGGTATGACCCGGATCAGGTTCAAGGGTCAGGGCGCACGAAACCCACTCTCAGCCCCATGCGGGGCCCCCCTCGGAACGCCCGAACTGTCTGCGCCGCCGACGGGTTTGTCAATTGCGCGCGATCCGCCGCAGCGCGCGGCCCTCGCCCGCCCGCCGGGCACATCCCAGATCGGGGCGGCGCGAGGGGCCGGGGGCGGCGAGCGGGGGAGGACGGGGTGGGACGGCGAGGCCGGCGCTGGCGGGGCGACGATCCGGCGACGCCGGGCGCCTCCGCCCCCGCGACATGCCCCCTCTGCGAGCGGCCGATCCCGCCCGGCGCGCGCCAGAGCCGCCACCACCTCACGCCGAAGCTCAAGGGCGGCACCCACGGGCGGACCGTGCAGCTGCACCAGATCTGCCACTCGGCGATCCACGCCCGCTACAGCGAGGCCGAGATCGCCCGCCGGCTCGCCGACGTGGAGAGCCTGCGCGCCGATCCGGAGATCGCCCGCTTCCTCGCCTGGGTGCGCACCAAGCCCGACGATTTCCACGCGGCGACGCGGCTGACGCGCGCGCGGCGCGCCACGAAGCGCGAGCCCCGTTAACCTGCCGTCAAGGCTTTCCCGCGCTCGGTCCGCGCCGAGACGCGGCCTTTACCGCCGATGGGCTCAACTCGGCGGCGAAGACAGCCAGGAGGCCCCGATGTCCGCCCCCTCCCCCGCCGCGCCGTCCCGCCTCGCCTGGGTCGACGTCGCCAAGGGCATCTGCATCCTCCTCGTGGTGATGATGCACGCGACCCTCGGCACCGGCGAGGCGATGGGCGGCGAGGGCTTCCTCCACCCGGTCGTGGCCTTCGCCAAGCCGTTCCGGATCCCGGACTTCTTCCTGCTCTCGGGCCTCTTCGTCGGGCGCGTCCTCGACCGGGACTGGCGCCTGTTCGCGGACCGGCGCGTCGTGCACTTCGCCTATTTCTACGGATTGTGGACGCTGATCCAGTCGGCCGCGAAGTACGGCCAGATCACCGCGGGGGCGGGCCCCGGGGCCTTCCTGCTCCACCTCGCGCACGCCCTCGTCGAGCCCTACTCGACGCTGTGGTTCATCTACCTGCTGGCGCTGTTCTCGGTCGCGACCAAGCTCCTGCGGCGGGTGCCGTGGCCGGTCCTGCTCGGCGCGGCGGCCGCGCTGGAGATCCTGCCGATCGAGACCGGCTGGCTGGCGGTGGACGAGTTCTGCGCGCGCTACGTCTACTTCCTCGGAGGCGCGCTGTTCGCCGAGCGGATCTTCGCCCTGGCCGACTTCGCCCGCCGCCGCCCGGCCCCGGCCCTGGCGGGGCTGGCGGCCTGGGCGCTCCTCGACGGCGTCCTCGCCTTCACACCCTCCGGGCTGGCCGGGCATCCGACGCTCGCGAGCCTGCCGGTGGTGGGTCTGCTGCTCGGGGCGGCCGGGGCGCTCGCCATCGTCGCGGCGGCGGCCCTCCTCACCCGGGCCGGCGGCCCGGTCACGGCGGCGCTCCGGCACTGCGGCGAGCGCTCGATCGTGATCTACCTCGCCTTCTTCCTGCCGATGGCGGCGACCCGCATCCTGATCGCGAGGACCGGGGTGATCGCGGATGTCGGCCTCGCCTCGCTGGCGGTGACGGTCGCGGCCGCGAGCGTGCCGCTCCTCATCGCGCGCGCGGTGCGGCACACGCCCCTGCGCGTGCTGTTCGTGCGGCCCCGGGCGTTCCGGATCGTGCCGGACCGCCCGGAAGCGGACGGCCCGGCGGGCGCGATCGGCTCCCTGCGCGGCGCCTGACCCCGGCCGCCGGGGCGGTCGGGGGCCCGTCAGCCCCCCGCCAGCATCCCCTTCACGAGCCCGCTCGCCCTGGCGAAGTCCATCCGTCCGGCATATTTCGCCTTCAGGGCGCCGATCACCCTGCCCATGTCCTTGGGGCCGGCGGCGCCGGTCTCGGCGATGGCGGCCTCGATCGCGGCCCGGGTCTCGGCCTCGTCCATCTGCTGGGGCAGGAAGGTGGCGATGATCGCCGCCTCGGCCCGCTCGGCGGAGGCGAGTTCCGGGCGCTCGCCCTGCTCGTAGAGCGCGGCGGATTCGTTGCGCTGCTTGATCATCTTCTGCAGCACGGCGAGGATCTCCTCGTCGGCGAGCGGCCCCTTGCCGAGACCGCGGGCCTCGATGTCCTTGTCCTTGAGGGCGGCCTGGATGAGGCGGACGGTGGCGAGCTTCGCCTTGTCGCCGGCCTTCATGGCCTCCTTCATCTCGGCGGTGAGGCGCTCGCGCAGCATGGTGGTCGGATCTCCGTTTGGAACGAGGAACTTGAGCCGCCGGCGCGGGATCCCCACATTGACCGGGCGAGGGGGCGCCCCTTAAAGACGCCCTGCCGGACACTTCCCGCGCGCGCCACCCCCCGGGCGGTCGGCCGTCCGCGCGACATAAGCGAGATCACGATCATGCTGCAAGACGACGCCGCGGGCGCCCCCGCGTCCTCCGACGGCTGGGCCGAGCCCGTCGCCACCGCCCTGCTGGTGCTGGCGGACGGCACCATCCTCGAAGGCTTCGGCATCGGGGCGACCGGCGAGGCGGCGGGCGAGGTCTGCTTCAACACCGCCATGACCGGCTACCAGGAGATCCTGACCGATCCCTCCTACGCGGGCCAGATCGTCACCTTCACCTTCCCGCATATCGGCAATGTCGGCACCAACGACGAGGACCTGGAGAGCCTGGAGCAGGCCCCGGCCTCGGGCGTGCGCGGCGCGGTGATCGCCGCCGCGGTGACGAACCCGTCGAACTGGCGCTCGTCCGACCACCTCGACGGCTGGCTGCGGGCCCGCGGCATCATCGGCATCACCGGCGTCGACACGCGGGCGCTCACCGCGCTGATCCGCGAGCGCGGCATGCCGAACGCCGTCATCGCCCACGACCCGCAGGGGCGCTTCGACCGCGAGGGCCTGAGGGCCAGGGCGCGGGACCTGCCCTCCATGGAGGGGCTCGACCTGGTCCCGCCGGTGACGAGCCGCGCCACCGCCGCCTGGGGCGAGACCGTGTGGGAGCGCGGCCAGGGCTACGGCCGGAAGGCGCCCGGCGAGGGCCTGCGGGTCGTGGCGATCGATTACGGGGTCAAGCGCAACATCCTGCGGCTGCTCACCCGGGCGGGCTGCGACGTCACCGTGGTGCCGGCCACCGCGACGGCCGAGGACATCCTGGCCTTGAAGCCCGACGGGGTCTTCCTGTCGAACGGCCCGGGCGACCCGGCCGCGACCGGCGCGTATGCGGTGCCGGTGATCCGCCAGCTCCTCGACCGCAAGGTGCCGACCTTCGGCATCTGCCTCGGCCACCAGCTGATGGGCCTCGCCCTCGGCGGCAGGACCGTGAAGATGGGCCAGGGTCACCACGGCGCGAACCACCCGGTGAAGGACAAGACCACCGGCAAGGTCGAGATCGTGTCGATGAATCACGGATTCGCGGTCGATCCGCAGAGCCTGCCCGGCACGGCGGTCGAGACGCACGTCTCGCTGTTCGACGGCTCGAATTGCGGGCTCGCGCTCACCGACCGCCCGGCCTTCTCGGTGCAGTACCACCCGGAGGCCTCGCCGGGACCGCGCGACAGCCACTACCTCTTCGACCGCTTCGTCTCGCTGATCCGCCAGGCGAAGGGCGGCAACGCCTGACCGGCGGGCCGCGGCGCCGCCATGCCGACGGTCATTTCCGATGGCCGTTGGTTCCGTTCTCGACGTGCCGCCACGCTATTCGCTCGTGTCGACCCTTCGAGAGGCTCGAAGGCCCGCGGCGTCAGCGTCCGGGCCGTTCGCATGATACGCCCGGTACCAGTCCACGAAGGCGGCGACGCCCTCGCGCAGGGGCGTCGCGGGCGCGTAGCCGATGAGGTCGCGCAGCAGGCCGGTCTCGGCCTGGGTGAGCGGCACGTCGCCGGGCGGCAGGTCGCGCAGCAGGCGCGTCGCCCGCCGCCCCAGCGCCGCCTCCAGGCCGTCCAGCAGGTCCGAGACGGTGGCGGGGTTGCCGCCCCCGATATTCACCACCCGGAAGGGCGCGACGGGGCTGAGCGAGTCGGATTCCGAGACCGGCGCGCCTCCCGGCGGCCGGTCGATCAGCCGCACGATGCTCTCGATCAGGTCGTCGATGTAGGTGAAGTCGCGCGCGGCCCGGCCGTGGTCGAACACCTCGACCGGCTCGCCCGCCAGGATCCGCTTCGTGAAGACGAACACGGCCATGTCCGGACGGCCCCACGGCCCGTAGACCGTGAAGAACCGGAAGGCGGTGGTCGGGATCCGCCACAGATGCGCGTAGGCATGCGCCATGGATTCTCCCGCCACCTTGGAGGCGGCGTAGAGGCTGACCGGCCGCGCCACCGGGTCGGTCTCGCGGAAGGGGACGCGGTCGTTGCCGCCGTAGACCGAGGAGGTCGAGGCGAGGAGCGCGTGGCGCACCGGATGCGCCCGCAGGCCCTCCAGCACCTCGAAGGTGCCCACCACGTTGGCGGCGACGTAGCTCGCCGGGTTCTCGAGGCTGTAGCGCACGCCCGCCTGGGCGGCGAGGTGGACGAGGATGTCGGGCCTCGCCTGGTCCATCACGCGGGCGAAGAAGCCGGGCTCCTCCAGGAGGCCGACGTGGTTGGCAAAGCCCGGCCCTTCGAGGGCGCGCAGCCGCGCCCGCTTCAGGCCGACGTCGTAATAGTCGGTGAGGCCGTCGATCCCGGTGACGCGGTGTCCGTCGGCGAGGAGGCGCCGGGCGAGGTGGAATCCGATGAAGCCGGCCGCCCCGGTCACGACACAATGCATCTCGACTGATCTCCGTGCGGCCCGGCGCACCTTGCGCGCGGCGCCGCATTCGTCAACGCTCCGGGCCCCGATCCCGCACCCGGCTCGCCCGCCCGCCATCCTCCCGCTCTTCAGCCCCGCGCAAGCCTGCGGTCCTATCCCACGACCATCGGCGACTGTCCCGGGGGAGCGAGGATCGTGGGTGTACTGATCGGCTTGGTCATCGCGCTCGGGGCGATGATCGGCGGGTTCCTCGCCGAGGGCGGGCACCTCGCGGTGATCTGGCAGCCCTGGGAATTCGTCATCATCGGCGGAATGGCGATCGGCACCTTCGTGATCGCCAACCCGATGAAGACGGTGGTCGATTCGGGCAAGGGCCTGCTCGAGGCGGTCACCGACCGGGTGCCCAAGCGCAAGGATTACCTCTCGCTCCTCGGCCTGCTCCACGCCCTCATGCGCGAGCTCAAGGCCAAGCCGCGCAACGAGGTCGAGCCGCACCTCGACGACCCGGCGAACTCGTCGATCTTCAAGAACTATCCCGACATCCTGAAGAACCTCGAACTGACGATGTTCATCTGCGACTACGCCCGGCTGATCCTGATCGGCAACGCGCGGCCGCACGAGATCGAGGCGCTGATGGACGAGGAGATCGGCACCCACAAGCGGGACGCGCTCAAGCCCTACGCCTCGATCAGCACGGTCGCGGAGGCGCTCCCGGCCCTCGGCATCGTGGCGGCGGTGCTCGGCATCGTGAACGCCATGGGCGCCCTGGACCAGCCGCCGCACGTGCTGGGCCACCTGATCGGCGCCGCGCTGATCGGCACGCTCGGCGGCATCACGCTCTCCTACGGCATCCTCGCGCCCCTCGCCAGCAAGGTGAAGATGGTGCGCGACAAGCAGACGAGGGTCTACGTCATCGTGAAGCAGAGCCTCATCGCCTACATGAACGGCGCCCTGCCGCAGATCGCGGTCGAGCACGGCCGCAAGGGCATCTCGCTCGCGGACCGCCCGACCATCGACGAGGTCGAGACCGCCACCGTGGGCGGCGGCCAGCAGCGCGAGGCGGCCTGACCATGATGGACGTCCGCGACCGCCTGCTCGACGCCTCCGGCCTGTCCCCGGACAGGCTGCCGATGCTCAACGTCATCTTCGACCGGCTGGCCACCGCCTGCGCCGACAACCTCAAGCACCTCGCCGTCTCGCCGATCTTCTACTCGCTGATGAGCGTCGAGAGCGGCCTGTTCGGCGACCTGCTCGAGCCCTACGAGGCCAACGCGGTGGTCGGCATCTTCTACTCGCCGCAATGGGACGGGCACCTCCTGGTCGGGCTCGACCGCGACTTCGTCTTCACCATGGTGGAGGTGCTGCTCGGGGCCGACGGCTCGGAGCCGCCCGTCGAGGAGGCGCGCAACTTCTCCAGCATCGAGTTGCGCATCGCCCAGATGACCTTCGAGCAGATCGGCAAGGCGCTCGAAGCCGCCTTCGCGCTGGTCTCGGTGGCGACGCTGAAGCTGGAGCGGACCGAGACGCGCATGGACTTCGCCATCATCGGCCGGCGCTCGAACAAGGCGGTGGCGGCGAAATTCCTGCTTCAGGCACTCAACCGGGGCGGCGAAATGTTCCTCATCATCCCGCAGGCGGTGCTCAACCCGATGCGCCAGAGCCTGTCCAAGGTCCTCACCGGCGAATCGACCAGCCGGGACCCACGCTGGGAGAAGCAGATCTCGACCGAGGTCCGCAAGACGGAGGTCACGCTGCGGGCGGTGCTGGAGGAGCGCACCCTGACGCTCGGCGAGATCGCCGACCTGAAGGTCGGCCAGGTCCTCACCTTGGACGCGACGCCGCGCAGCCGGGTGAAACTCCAAGGCAACGATCAGGCGCTCTTCTGGTGCCAGGTCGGCCAGGCGAACGGCGCCTACGTGCTGCGCGTCGAAGACCAGATCGATCAGGATAAGGAATTCATGGATGGCGTCCTCGCTCGTTGACGGCGTCCTGCTCGGCGCCCTCGTGCTCACCTGCCTGTGCGTCGTGCCGATGTACCTCAAGCTCAAGCGCCTCGACCGCGTCCAGGCCGAGTACGGGCGCGCCTTCGCGCAGACGAGCCAGGCCCTCACCCAGGCGGGCGAGGCTTTGCGCGGCTTCACCGGCGAGGGCCGGGAGATTCTGGAGGCGCTCTCGGCCAAGATCGACGAGGCCCGCCGCACCCTCGCCGACCTCGATGCCCGGCAGCGCCCCCCCTCCCCTCAAGACCTTCGCCAAGACCGCCGCCAAGACCGCCGCCCGGCGCCCTGACGGACGCCGCGCCGCCCCCGACCCCACGCCCCCGCCGCGAGACCCGTTCCGATGAGCAAGAACCCGTTCGACGACGCCCCCGACCTGTCGGCGAGCCACGCCGAGGCCCTGTTCGGCACGGCCGCCACCATGGCGCCGCCCCGGGCGGAGGAGACGGTCGGCGCCGGCCGCAACCTCGACTCGGTGCTGCGCATCCCGGTCCTGATCCAGGTCGTCCTCGGCTCGGCCACGATGCCGGTCGCCAACCTGATGAAGCTCGGCCGCGGGGCCATCGTCCCCCTCGACCACCGGGTCGGCGAGCCCGTCGACATCATGGTCAACGGCCGGGTGATCGCCCGCGGCGAGGTCGTGGTGGTCGAGGAGGACAATTCCCGCTTCGGCGTCTCGCTGACCGAGATCGTCGGGCCCAGCAGCAACGAAGCCGCGTAAGGCGGAGAGGGCGGGATGACGGCGGCACCCCTGGCGGTTCGAGGCGGCGCGCCGCGCCGCCTGCGTGCGGTGGACGAGGTCGCGACGCTGCTGCTCGCCATGGGCAAGCCGGCGGCCGGCCGCCTCCTCAAGTACTTCGACGAGGACGAGATCAAGCTCATCACCCGGGCGGCGGTGAAGCTCGGCCCCGTCAGCGCCGACACCCTGGAAGGCCTCGTCGACGCGTTCGTGTCCGAATTCTCGCAGGGCGCGAACCTGCTCGGCACCGTGCAGGAGGTGGAGAAGCTCCTCAGCGGCCTGCTTCCCCCCGAGCAGATCGCCGACATCCTCGCCGAGGTGCGCGGCAACAACTCGAAGCGCTCGGTCTGGGAGCGGCTGTCGGGCGTGTCCGAGACCGTGCTGGCGAGCTACCTCGTCAAGGAGCACCCGCAGACGGCGGCCCTGATCCTGTCCAAGATCAAGCCGGCGGCCGCCGCCAAGGTGATGACCCACCTGCCCCAGCCGCTGCGCAACGGATTGATGCGGCGGATGCTCGCCTTCAAGCCGATCGTCGACGACACGCTGCGCTCGATCGAGAAGATCATCAACGACGACCTGATGGTGAACTTCGCGCGCAACGCCGGCGCCGACACCCACGCCAAGATCGCCGACATCATCAACAAGATGGAGCGCGAGCACATGGACGACGTGCTGTCGAGCCTGTCGGAGTCGCGGCCGAAATCCGCCGAGATCCTCAAGGGCCTGCTGTTCACCTTCGAGGACATCGTCAAGCTGGCGCCGCGGTCGCGGACCGCCCTGTTCGACGCGGTGCCGAACGACCGCCTCGTCCTCTCCCTCAAGGGCACGCCGGCCGATTTCCGCGACACGGTGCTCTCCTCGCTCTCGGCCCGCGTGCGCCGCATGATCGAGCACGAACTCAACGGCGGCGAGCCAGCGGCCCAGCGCGACGTCCTCGACGCCCGCCGCGCCATCACGGACCTCGCCCTCGACATGGCCGGGCGCGGCGAGATCGAGATCAACGGCGAGGGCGAGGATGACACCTTCATCCGCTGACGGCCGCACCGTTCGCCCGCCCCCTCCCCCGACCCGCGGCGCGGGAGCGTGACGCCGCATGGCCGACGAGACCGATCAGGAGAGCAAGACCGAGAGCCCGACCGAGCGCCGCGTCCGCGAGGCGATCGAGAAGGGCGACGTTCCGGTCTCTCGGGAGGCGTCGGTGCTCGCCTCGGTGATCGGCCTGCTGATCGCCCTGACCCTGTTCGTGCGCGGGCAGGCGGCCACGCTCGCCCGCGAGTTCGTGCCCCTGATCGATCAGCCCCGGGGCTTCACCCTGGAGAATGCGCGCGACGCCACGCTGCTGCTGCAGAGCGTCGCCATCGCCGCCGGCCGCTTCCTGCTGCCGGTCCTGGCCATCCTGGCGGTCTGCGGGCTCGCCGCCTCCATGCTGCAGAACCTGCCCCGCTTCGTCGGCGACCGCATCCAGCCGAAATGGTCGCGGGTCTCGCCCGCCTCCGGCTGGAGCCGCATCTTCGGCCGCTCGGGCCAGGTCGAGTTCCTGAAATCGCTCTTTAAGTTCCTCACGATCACTGTGGTCTCCCTGCTGCTGCTGCGCTCCGAGCGGCACAAAGTGCTGAACGCCATGACCGTCGATCCGAGCCAGGTACCGGAACTGATCCTGTCGATGGCGATCCGCCTCGTCTCGGCGGTCAGCATCGCCACGATCGTCCTCGTCGCCGCCGACCTGATCTGGGCCCGGCTGCGCTGGCAGCGCTCGCTGCGGATGTCCCGCCAGGAGACCAAGGACGAGCACAAGCAGATCGAGGGCGATCCGCTGGTCAAGGCCCGCCTGCGCTCGCTGGCGCAGGACCGCACCCGCAAGCGGATGCTGGCGGCGGTGCCGCGCGCGACCGTGGTGATCGCCAACCCGACCCACTTCGCGGTGGCCCTGCGCTACGAGCGCGACGAGAACCCCGCCCCGCTGGTCGTTGCCAAGGGGCAGGACCTGATCGCCCTCAAGATCCGCGAGATCGCCGAGGCCAACGGCATCCCGGTGATCGAAGACAAGCCTCTGGCAAGATCGCTCTATGATAGTGTGCAAGTGGATCAGTTGATCCCGGCTGAGTTTTACCGCGCTGTGGCTCAGATCCTGTTCTATGTGTTCGCGAGGTCGCGATGATGGCCCAAGCCTCTGACATGCCTGCCGGGATGCCGGCCGCGGCCAGCCTGCTCCAGGCGGCGGAGTGCATCTTCGCGCACGAGATCCGCGACTTCATCGCCGAGTTCTGCCTGCTCGACGGCGGCGTGCTGATCGGCTGGGTGCGCGACGACCGCCACGGCAACATCGCCGACCTCGTCGCCTCCTCGGCCGAGCCGTTCTTCAAGGAATCCACCCTCACCTACGCCGACGCGGCCGACGTGAGCTTCTCCTGGGGCCGCTCGCCCACCGTCGTCCTCGACATGGAGTTCGGCAGCGAGGCGATGACGGTCTTCTTCAAGCTCGTCCTCGACGGCACCTACGTGGGCGTGGCGATCGACCGGATCCTGGCCGGCCCGGGCCTCGGCCTCGACCTGGAGCGCTTCGCCGAGGTGCTGACCCGGGCGCGGCTCGCGCCCGCCTGAGCCCAGGGGCGATGCCCCTGTGGCAGCTTTGCCCCGTTGTTGCATCGCTGCCATTGACCGAATCACCCACCCCGGACATGATCGTTCAAGAAGGGTTTGCAGCCTCCTTCGACCGACCATTTCCCCGCCGGAGAAGTTCTCGCCGTGGCCGCCCCAAGGGGGCCGGGCCCGCGTGCCGAGCTGCCGCCGGGACATGGACGGAGGATGACTGCCGAAAACGATGCACCGGGTCCCCGATCCATGTACATTTTCGTCGATGACCGGCCGACGGTGACGAGCGGCTACGCGGCGAGTTTCGAGCGGGAGGGCGTTTCGTCCCTCGGGCTGATGGGCGAGGAGTTCAAGAACTGGTTCAGCGCCGCCTCGGCCTGCGACCTCGACGCCATCCAGGGCTTCCTGCTCGGGGATTTCGCCGACCGCATGGCCTGCGCGAGCCTGATCCGGCGGCAGTCCCGCGCGCCGATCATCGCGCTGAGCGACGTGAGGACCCTCGAGACGACCCTGCAGCTCTTCACCGCGGGCATCGACGACGTGCTCGGCAAGCCGGTGCACGTCCGGGAGATCCTGGCCCGCTCCGAGGCGATCTGGCGCCGGGTCAACGGCGAGACGCAGCCGGCCGGCGAGCAGGGCGAGCGCCTGAAGGTGCATTTCGACGGGCGCGACCCTGAGGTCGACGGCGAGACCCTGCCCCTGCCCCGGCGCGAGCGCAGCATCCTCGAGTACCTCGTCCGCAACCGCGGCCGCCGCCTGACGAAGGCGCAGATCTTCAACGCGATCTACGGCGTCTACAGCAACGAGGTCGAGGAGAGCGTGGTCGAGGGCCACGTCAGCAAGCTGCGCAAGAAGCTCCGGGAGCGGCTCGGCTACGACCCGATCGAGGCCAAGCGCTACATCGGCTACACGTTCGTCGGCTGAGCGCGGCCCCGCGCGAAGGGGTCTCGCCTGATCGGTTCAGCGCCGCGATCCGGCAAGGCCGACATCGGCTGCCCGGGCTCTGGCCGCGCGGGTCCGGCCTGGGGAGGGGAGCCTGGGGACCCCGGATGGGTGATGACGGCATCGGCGGGTTTTCATGCCGGCCCGATCACCGGGAAGCCGCGCGACGCCGATCCCGCGCCGATCCGACCGGAAGCCCCGGAAGTCGAGGTGACCGCCAAGCTCCGTCCGATTCTGCGCGGATCAGGCGGAAACCCCATCACGCGCCGTGCGGTCCGCGTGCTTGGCGCCCGCGGTGATCCGGGACCAGCTTGACCCAAGCGGATCCCGGATCACGCGCCTGCGCGGCGCCTGAGCGCGGCGCCTGAGCGCGGCGCCTGAGCGCGGCGCCTGAGCGCGGCGCCTGAGCGCGGCGCCTGGGCGAAGCCGACATCCGCATGGCCGAAATGGGAGATGGCGAAGCCATCAACCGGATGGCGTATGACGGACCGCGTCCGCCAGCACCCCGGTCCCGGTCCTCCGGGCTCGCCGCGCGTGAGGGGAGCGCGCCGCTCGCGGGCGCGCCGGGCGGGCCCTACTGGCAGAAGGCCCGCGCCTGAGGCGTCCAGGTGCCGAAGCCGGTCGCCACCATGTTGGTGATGACTTGGCAGACATACTGCTTCTGGGCGGGGTTGTTGTTCGGGCCGGCGTGATAGCGCGCCACCGCGAGCGTCCAGGTGCCCTCGCGGGCCTTCAGCTCCTTGAGGAACCGCGTCGCGTATTCGACATTCGCTTTCGGATCCAGCATCGCCTCGACGGAGCCGAACTTGGCCCCGTGGAAGTGATGGTTGATCTGCATGCAGCCGAGATCGATCAGCCGGGCGCCGCGGCGCCGGGCCTCGTCGAACTTGGCGCGCACGTCCGCGACGCTGCTGCCGAAATACGGCTTCCCCTCGATGTTCATGGCGAAGGGCTGCAGCGAGCCGCGCTTGCCGCTCTCGGTGAGCCCCACCGCGTAGAGCATGCCGAGCGGCACGCCGTGCCGCGTCGCCGCCTGCGCCATCTCGCGCTCGCAGACATTGGCGGCGACCGGCCCGGCGCTAGAGATAAACGCCGCTGCGGCCAGAATTGGACTGCGAACCCGTCTCATCCTGCGTGTTCCCTCGCGCTCCGGCGCGCTGGTCGGCACCCGCCTCCTGGCGGCGGGCCGGGTGGTCGGACCCGTCGGCGAAGGAAGGCTGTCCGCCGCCCGGCGCGCCGAACCCTCCGCTCCCTGCCGGGGACGCGAAGCCCTGCGGGCCGCTGCCCCGGGAATCCGCCGCCTGGATGCCGATGCTGTCGGGCCGGTATCCGGCCTCCCGCAGCAGTCCGGCGAGGAGGTCCGCATCCTTGCGCAGCATCTCCGCCGTCTCGGCACGGCTGGTCTTGAGACTCATGTCGAGCTGCCCGTCGCGCAGGCGCATCGTCACCGTGACCGAGCCGAGATCGGCCGGTCTCAGCTGGAGCGTCAGGATGCGCAGCGGTCCGGCCGCCATCGCGGTGCTCGGTCCGCCCTGCGCGTCGAGAGAGGCCACGAGGTGCGGCAGCGTGGCGGAGGGCAGGGCGCCCGAGGGCGGCGCGCCCGGAGGAGGTGCGGATGACGGCCTCGCGGCCGCACCGGCCGCATTCACCGGCAGGGCGAGCGCCCCCGGATCGCCCGCGTCGCCCGGGCGCGGCGCCTCGGCCGGGAACCCGGCAGCCGTCATTCCCGCGACAGGTTCGGCGGCCACCGTCGGCGTCCCGGCATGCGCGCGGATCGGCGCACGGGCCTCCTGGCGCCCGCCCTCGGCGGCCGCCGGCGCGACAGGACCGGCCTTGGCCGGCCCCGGCGCGTCCGTGCCGCCGAACCCGTCCCCTGCCCGATCGCCGACGGCCCGGTTCTCGCCCGCGGCGCCGGAGTCGCGGCCGGCCCGACCGCCGGGCCCGAGGGGCCGCGGCGCGATCCCCGCGCGGGCCGACGGGCCCGCCACCGGCTGCGACGCGGCGGGCGCGGAAGCTGCCGGCCGCGCGCCCGCGTCGCCCGCCGGAGCCGACGCGAGGGCGGCCTGCGGCGACGAGGAGGATCCCGCCGCCTGCCTGCTCGCGGGCAGCTCGGGGACCGGCGCCGCGGAGGCCAGGAGGGCGGCCGAGCCGGCCGCATCCGGCCGGGGCGCCGTCGCGGGCGCTGCCGCATCGCGGGCGGGTGCGGAGGAATCCTGGACCCGGTTCGGCCACCCGGTCGTCGCGGTGGCGCTCGGCGTGGCGAGGGCCCTCGCCGGCCCCCCTGCGGCCCAGGTCGGGTCGGTCGAAGGCGCGTCCGCGCGCTGCGGGCGCGACGGCCCGCTCGCCGCCCCGGTCGGACCGGAGGGCCGCGGGGCGCCCACGCCGGCGCGTCCGCCCGCGGCACCGGACGCAGCGAGGGCGTCGGGCCGGAGCAGGCGCGGCGCGGCCTCCCCGGCCGGAGGCGGCTCGGCCTCCTGGGTGAGGGCGGCGAGCGCCGCGACGGGATCCCCGCCGGCCTCGGGCCCGGCCGCCAGCAGCTGCGGCATGACCGGGTTGAAGTGGGTTTCCTGCGCCAGGACCGTCGCAGGCGGCAGGACGGTCGCGACCGGCGCCGGCCCGGTGCCGGGCGCGAGCAGCGCCGGAGGCTGAGCGGGGACCGCCGGCGCAGCCGTCTGATCCGCGGCGGCGACCGAGGCGGACGCGCCGAACGCGCCGAGCTGGGCCGCGAGGGCGGCCACGGCTTCCTGCGCGAGCGCGGCGGTGAGGGCATTCGCGACATCCGGCCGCTCCGGCGCCGTCGCGGGTGCGGGGCCCGGGGCCTCGGTCGAGGCGGCGCCGTCCCCCTCGCCGGCCGCCAGCGCGCTGAGGCGCTGCAGGAGCGCGGCGGCCCGTTCCTGCTTCGGCGGCGCCGGCGCGATGAGGGCGGCCGGGCCCCGGGCCGGCGCGTCGCGGCGCTCGTCCAGGGCATCGAGCACCGTGTCGAAGCTGTCCTGGCCGGAGGGGGCCCGGCCATCCCCGTCCGAGGATCCCCGGCCGGACGTCGCGTCGACGGCGATCCGGATCAGGCCGTGGAGGCTGTCGAGGGCGTTCATGGGCGCGTCCTCCGCATCATGTCGTCGATCTGTTCGATCGCCTCCTGGGCGCGGGCGATCGTCTTGGCCTGGGGGACGGGCCGCTTGCCGTCGGCGGCCTCCTCGGGAGGAGTCGCGGGAGCGGGCGGCAGGTCGCGGCGGATCTGCGCCGCCGTCGACAGGGCGGCGTCGAGCAGACCGGCATCCGCGCTCGGCAGGGCCGCGCGGTCCAGGCTGCGCAGCACCGCGTAGGCGCCGTCGAACCCGTCCGGCGTGGCGATCGCGGCCGCCGCCCGGTAGAGCCGGGCCTGGGCCGCCCTCACGCTGCCGGCCTCGACCAGGGCCGCCGCGCGGTTGGCGGCGAAGACCGCGGCCCGCATCTCCCCCTGCTCCACCGCCGCCCGGGCGACGAGCAGGTAGAGGTCGCCCCGCCCCTCGGGCTCGATCTCGGCCAGCATCGCTTCCAGGCGCCCGATCCGGACCGGGTCGTCGCCGTATTTGAGGCGGGTGAGCGCCGCGGCGAAGCGCTGGCGGAAATTGCCCGCGTAGACCGAGTGCCGGAAGCGCCGCAGGTACTGGATCGAGAGCGCCTCGAAGCGCGGGATGTTGCCCGCCTGGGCGAGGACGAACACCTCGCGGCGCAGCGCCCCCTCCTCCACCAGCGTGCCCGGGGCGAGCAGCCGGGCGAGATCGAGGAGCCGGAGGGCCTGATCGGGATTCTCGCGCACCACCAGGGCGGATTGCGCGAGGGCGACCTGGCCGCCGAGGCTGGCCGGAAGGGTCTGCGCGTCGAGCTTGGTGAGCACCGTGCGGGCGTCCCTCTCGCGCCCCTCCAGGAAGGCGAGGGCTCCCTGCAGGAGCGGCGCCTCGGAATCCGGCAGGCTGCCGGCCTCGATCACGCGCCGGAGCACGCCCGGCCCGCCGCCGGCGAGCGCGAAGGTCACGGCGGCCTGCACGTTGGCGGGCTTGCCCCAGGTCTCCGGTTCGAGCCCGATCAGGCGCTGCTCGATATGCGCGATGAGCTGGCGCTGGGCGAGGTGGGCCTGGGTGCCGCCGCGGGCGATGCGGTCCTGAAGGAGCTGCAGCGTGCGCACGAGCTCGACCGACAGGCTGCGCGGCGCGACCGGCAGCGGCGCGACGACCGCCGCGGCGGCGGAACCGCCGTGCCCGCCACCGCCGCCCGCCGCCGGAGGGCTCGCCGCGTGGCCGGAACCGGCCGCGCCCTCGGCCTTGCCGTCGCCGTGGCCGCCCGCCCCGCCCCCCTCCGCCCGCGCGGCGCCGGCGAGGACCAGGCCGCAGAGCAGGGCCAGCGCGACGGGCCGCCCGAGGGCGCGCGGGACCCTCTGGCCCGTCACTCGGGCTTCTCCCGCAGCAGGATCTCGATGCGCCGGTTCTCGGCGGCCATCGGATCGGAGGGATTGCGCGGCTGCCGGTCGGCGTGGCCCTCGATCCGGACGATGCGGCGCTCCGCGACGCCGCCGCGGATCAGCATGTAGGCCGCCATCTGCGCCCGGGCGCTCGACAGGCGCCAGTTGTCGTAGCTCTCCGACTTGAACGGGCGCGCATCCGTGTGGCCGCGCAGGACGATCTGGCCCGGCCGGCTGCTCAGCACCTTGGCGATGCGCTCCAGGGCCTTGACCACCTTCGCCTGCGGCTCGGCCGAACCGACGTTGAACATGCTGAAATTGAGCTCGTCCGTGATGCTGATGAGCGTGCCTTCGCCGGTGCGGCGCACCTCGACCTTCGGGGCCGGTGCTCCGGTCGCGAGGGGCTGGACCGCCTTCAGGACCTCCGCCTTGAGCTCGGCCAGGGCGGCGTTCTCGCCCGGCTCCGCGGCCTTGGCGTCGACCGGCGCGACGGCCGCGGGCTTGACCTCCGCGGGCTTGGCCTCCGCGGGCTTGGCCTCCGCAGGCTTGGCCTCCGCAGGCTTGGCCTCGGCGGGTTTGGCCTCGGCGGGTTTGGCCTCGGTCCGCTCCGGCTTCGCGCCCGGCGGCTTGAGCAGGTCGGCGATCTCCTTCGGCACCAGGTCCAGCCCCGTCCGACCCTCGCGCGCCGCATTCGGCAGCGCCGCCCTGGCATCGACGCGGCTGGGGGTCTTCGCCACGGTGTTGATCGGGCCGGGCGTCTCGCTGCGCGCCTGCGGCAGCGGGGCGACCTGCCAGTAGAGCGGGTCGAAGGGGTCGCGGGCCGCCTCGCCGCCGGTCACGCCCGGCTTGCCCTCCTGGACGGTGACCGCGTCGGCCGAGGAGGCGTCGCCGGGCCGCTCCGCATCGGCCTCGGCGGCGAGCTTCGCCAGGACCGCGTAGGGATCCTGGAACAGGGCCGCCTCCTTGGCGCGGCTGGCGGAGCCGCTCGTCGAGGAATCCTTGCCCTTGCCCTCGCCGCCCTTGCTCTCGCCGGTCTTGCCGGGCTCGCCGCTGTCGCTCGGCGCGTTGGTCGGATCGCGCAGCCCCTTCTTCTCGGGGGACATCTCGGCGAGGCGGATCGGGTTGAAGTAGTCGGCGATCGCGCTCTTCGTCTCCTTGCTGGTCGAGTTGACCAGCCACAGCACCAGGAAGAGCGACATCATGGCGGTCATGAAGTCGGCGAGCGCGATCTTCCAGGCGGCGCTGTGATGGCCGTCCTCGTCGTCGCCGCGGCGACGGACGATGATGATCTCGTGGGCCTCGTCCGCCATCTCAGGCCTCCGTCACCGCCGCCGAGAGCAGGCCGGTCCAGGCGGCGAGCTGCGACTCGATCACCGCGTCCTCCGCCGTCACGGTCACGTCCGCCCCCTGCGCGGGCGCGAAGGCGATCCCCTGCGCCTGCGGGCCGAGCGCCGCCGCGAGCGCGTCGAGCAGGTCCTGCGGGCCGCTCACCCGGACGGCCGGCTTGGCGGCATCCGCGAGGAGCCGCGCGATCGCGTCGCGCAACTCGGCGACGGCGCGGGCGCGCACCGCCTCGCCGAGAACCGGCAGGAGCAGGTGGGCCAGGCGCGCGGCCAGCCGGGCCTCGATCTCGCCCGTCGCCCGGATCAGCGCCGCCGCGAGGACCTGGCCCTCCTCCTCGGCCCAGGCCCGGCGGGATTCGCGCATCTGCGCGTCGGCGACGGCCTGGGATTCGGCGAGGGCGGCGTCCAGGGCGGCGGCGGTCTCGGCCGCCGCCTGGGCCCGGCCGAGCCTCCGGCCGCGCTCCTCGGCCTCCCGCAGCAGGGCCTCGCGGTCCTCCGCCGGGGGCGGGGGCGGGGGCGGCTCCGCCGAGCGGCGCGCGGAGCGCAGCAGGACGGCGAGGGGCTCGGCCTCGGCGGCGGCGGAGGTCTCCGCCGAGAAATCGGGCAGGTAGCGGGCGAAGATCGCGGTCATCAGGCCGGCTCCTCACGCATCAGCCAGCGCTTGAGGATGTTGGCGGCCTGCTCCTCGTCGAACTCGATCATCTGCTCCAGCTTCTTCTGCGGCGAGGAGTTCATGCGGTTGGTGAGATCGTCGATCAGGCTCGCCATGACGGGCGGGCCGAGCTGCGCGGGCCCCGGCGTGCCGCCCGCGGCCGCGAGGGCCGCCGCCTCCGGCGAGCCTTCGAGCAGGCCCGCGGCGGCACTCCCGGCCTCGGCGCCCGGCAGCGCCGGCACCGCGCCTGCCGCGCCCTCGGCCGCGAGGGCCGCGATCTCCTGCTCGGCCGCCGGGACTTCCAGGATGGCCCGGAGGGCCGGGCGCAGGCCGAACCAGATCAGCAGGGAGGCGACGACCAGGATGGTGGCGGCGTTGATCAGCGTCGCCGACTGGCGCATCAGCACCTCGGTCAGGCTGAGCGGCGGCACCGGCTCGAGGGGCGCCCCGTCGTTGACGAAGCCCACCGCCGCGACCTTGACGTGGTCGCCGCGCTCCTTGCTGAAGCCGGCCGCCGAGGCGACGAGCTGCTCGATCTCGCCGATCTGCTGGTCGATCGCGGCGGGCGGCGCGTTGGGGCCGGCGAGCGAGGACAGGCGAGACTTGTTCACCAGCACCGCCACCGAGATCTGCTTGATCCCGTAGCCGTCGCTCACCGTCTGGATGGTCTTCGAGGAGATCTCGTAATTGGTGAGGTCCTCGCGCTTCTGGGTCTCGGTGCTCGACGTGTCGTTCCCGTCCGAGCGCGTGCGCTGGTCGGGCAGGTTCTGCTGGGCCGTGGTCGGCCGCTGCGAGGAGCGGTTCTGCGAGTTCTCGGTCTCCCGCGTCGCCTTGACGGAGCGCTCGACCCGCTGGTCGGGGTTGAAGATCGTCTCGTTGGTGCTCGTCTTGTCGGTGTTGAGCCGGGCCGCGACGCTGACCTCGAAATTGCCGACGCCCAGATAGGGCGTCAGGGTGCGGCGGATGTTGTCCTGGATCTCGCGGTTCACGAGCTTCTCCAGGTTCGCCATCTTGCCGGTCGGGGCGTTGCCGACGTCGTCGCCGGAGAGGAGCAGCGTCCCGTCGGTGCCGATCACGGTGACGCGCTCGGGCTTCATGCCCGGGATCGCCGAGGCGACGAGGTGGCGGATCGCCTGGGCGCCGCTGCCGTCGTCGGCCGGCTCGGTGCGCACCACCACCGAGGCGGAGGGCGGCTGCTGCTCGCGCCGGAACGAGCCGCGATCCGGCAGCACGATGTGGACCCGCGCCGCCTTCACGCCCTTCATGGTCTGGATGGTGCGGGCGATCTCGCCCTCCAGGGCGCGCACCCGCGTCACCTCCTGCATGAAGGAGGTGAGGCCGAGGGAGCCGAGGTCGTTGAACAGCTCGTAGCCGGATTTCGAGCTCTGCGGCAGGCCCTTCTCGGCGAGCAGCATGCGCGCCTGGGCGGTGTGCCCGTAGGGGACCAGCACGGCGGTGCCGTCGGTGCTGACGTCGAAGGGGATGTTGGCGTCCTTCAGCACCGAGCCGATGCGGCCGACATCGTCGCGGCTCAATCCCCCGTAGAGGGTCTCCTGGGCGGGGCGGCTGAGGTAATAGGCGCCGAGCCCGACCGCGAGGAACACCGTCAGCCCGATGATGCCGAGCGCCGCGAGGCGCCGGGCGCCGAGCTCGATGATGTTGTTCCAGAGCCTCTCGGCCTGTTCGCGACCTGACATCGATGAACCGCCCTCGGGGTGAGACGATGGGAGCCTGATCGCGCCCCATGTTGGGGGTCAGCCTTGTGCGGAGGTTGCGCGGATCCCCCGGCGGCAGAGGGCGGCCGGCGGGTGCGCCCCGCCGGGGCTTGCCACGGCCCTGCGGGGCTTGCCACGACGCCCTGCGGGGCTTGCCGCTGGGCTTGCCGCGGGGCCCTGCGGGGCTTGCCGCGGGCCTGCGGGGCCCGCCGCGCGGGTGCGCGCTCGGGCCTCGCGTGACGCGCGCGCGCCCTCGTGCTATGGCGCCGCCCCGAACACCCTCCCTCCCCCGATCAGGCCTGCTCGCGCTCCTCCCGCCGCGGGGCGGGCGAGCGATGCATCCCCTGATGAGTGCTGCCCCCAAGATCTCCTTCGTGTCGCTCGGCTGCCCGAAGGCCCTCGTCGATTCCGAGCGGATCCTCACGCACCTGCGCGCGGAGGGGTACGAACTCGCCCGCAAGCACGACGGCGCCGACGTCGTCATCGTCAACACCTGCGGCTTCCTCGATTCCGCCAAGGCGGAATCCCTGCAGGCGATCGGCGAGGCGATGGCCGAGAACGGCCGGGTGATCGTCACCGGCTGCATGGGGGCGCAGCCCGAGGAGATCCGCGAGCGCTACCCGAACCTGCTCGCGGTCACCGGCCCGCAGGCCTACGAATCCGTGGTCGCGGCCGTGCACGAGGCGGTGCCGCCCGCGCACGATCCCTACCTCGACCTCGTGCCGCCCCAGGGCGTGAAGCTGACGCCGCGCCACTACGCCTACCTGAAGATTTCCGAGGGCTGCAACAACCGCTGCACGTTCTGCATCATCCCGTCCCTGCGCGGCGACCTCGTCAGCCGCCCGGCCGGCGACGTGCTGCGCGAGGCCGAGAAGCTGGTGAAGGCGGGCGTCAAGGAACTCCTCGTCATCTCCCAGGACACCAGCGCCTACGGGGTCGACCTGCGCTACGCGGCGAGCCCCTGGCGCGACGGCGAGGTGCGGGCGCGCTTCGTCGACCTCGCCCGGGCCCTCGGCGAGCTCGGCGTCTGGGTGCGCCTGCACTACGTCTATCCCTACCCGCACGTGGACGAGGTCATCCCGCTCATGGCGGAGGGCAAGGTGCTGCCCTACCTCGACATGCCGCTCCAGCACGCGAGCCCCTCGGTGCTGCGGCGCATGCGCCGCCCCGCCAACCAGGAGAAGATGCTGGAGCGCATCCGCGGCTGGCGCTCGGTCTGCCCCGACCTCGCCATCCGCTCGACCTTCATCGTCGGCTTCCCGGGCGAGACCGAGGCCGAGTTCGAGGAGCTGCTGTCCTGGCTCGCCGAGGCGAAGCTGGAGCGGGTCGGCTGCTTCCCCTACGAGCCGGTCCGGGGCGCCGCCGCGAACGAGGTCGCGCCCCCGGTCCCCGACGAGGTCAAGGCGGAGCGCTACCGCCGCTTCATGGAGGCCCAGGCCGCCGTGTCGCTGCGGCTGCAGAGGGCCAAGGTCGGCAAGCGCCTGCCGGTGATCATCGACGAGGCCGGGC
This sequence comes from Methylobacterium sp. 4-46, assembly GCF_000019365.1. Lineage (GTDB taxonomy): Bacteria > Pseudomonadota > Alphaproteobacteria > Rhizobiales > Beijerinckiaceae > Methylobacterium. The sequence continues at coordinate 3,572,082 of NC_010511.1, forward strand.
CGACCGTCGCCAGGGGCCGCTCCAAATCCGACGCGCCGGAGATCGACGGCAGCGTCCACGTCGCCTCCCGGCGCCCGGTGCGGGCGGGCGACATCGTCACGGTGAAGATCGAGCGCGCCGACACCTACGACCTGCACGGGATCGCGGTCTGAGCCGCGAGAACCGCGGCGGCTCAGCCGCCGATCGCCGCGAGGGACACCCGCGCGACACCCGCGCGCGCCATCGCCTCCCAGGCGCGCGCGAGCGAGCCCGCCTGATCGATCCCCCGGCAGGCCTCCTCGACGACCACGGCCTCGAACCCGGCCGCCCGCGCGTCGAGGGCGCTCCAGCCGACGCAGAAATCCGTGGCGAGCCCGCACAGCACGACCCGCGCGAGGCCGCGCTCGCGCAGGTAGCCCGCGAGCCCGGTCGTCGTGCGCCGGTCCGCCTCAAGGAAGGCCGAGTAGCTGTCGATGCCGGGCCGGTAGCCCTTGCGGATCACCAGTTCGGCCCCGGCGAGATCGAGCCCGTCCGCCAGCGCCGCGCCGGGCGTGCCCATGACGCAATGGTCCGGCCACAGCACCTGCGGGCCGTAGGCGAGGTCCAGGCTCTCGAAGGGCGCGCGGCCCGGGTGGCTCGACGCGAAGGAGGCGTGGCCGGGCGGGTGCCAGTCCTGGGTGAGGACGACGTGCCGGAAACGCCGTCCGAGGTCGTTGATCGGCCCGAGCACCGCGTCCCCGTCCGGCACCGCGAGGGCGCCGCCGGGGAGGAAGTCGCGCTGGACGTCCACCACCAGGAGGACGTCGGTCTCGGCCGGAACGATCACGGGATCAGCACGGTGGCGCCGGTGGTCTGGCGGCCGGCGAGGTCGCGGTGGACCTGCGCGGCCTCGGCCAGCGGCACCCGGCTGTGGACCGGGATCCTCACCGCGCCGCTCCCGACGACCCCGAACAGGTCATCCGCCATCGCCTCCAGGCTCGCCCGCTCGGCCACGTGCGTGAACAGCGTCGGCCGGGTGGCGTAGAGCGAGCCCTTGGGCCCGAGCAGCCCGATGTTGAAATTCTCGATCACGCCCGAGGCGTTGCCGAAGCTCACGAACATGCCGAAGGGCCGCAGGCAGTCGAGGGAGGCCGGGTAGGTCGCCTGGCCGACGCCGTCGTAGACCACCGCGCAGCCCTTGCCGCCGGTGATCTCCTTGACCCGGGCCGCGAAATCCTCGTCGCGGTAGAGGATGACGTGGTCGCAGCCGTGCTGCTTGGCGAGTTCCGCCTTGTCCCGGGAGCCCACCGTGCCGATCACCGTCGCGCCGAGATGCTTGGCCCATTGCGTGGCGATGAGGCCGACGCCGCCCGCCGCGGCGTGGAACAGGATCGTGTCGCCGGGCTGCACCCGATAGGTCTTGCGCAGCAGGTACTGGGCGGTGAGCCCCTTGAGCATCATGGCGGCGGCCGTGGCGTCGTCGATGCCGTCCGGCACCTTGACGGCCATCCGGGCCTCGATCACCGCCTCCTGCGCGTAGGTCTGCGCGGCCGAGCCGTAGGCGACCCGGTCGCCGACCGCGAGGCCGGCGACGCCCTCGCCCACCGCCACCACCTCGCCGGTCCCCTCGTTGCCGGGGGTGAAGGGCAGCTGCGGCGCCTTGTAGAGGCCGGAGCGGAAGTAGATGTCGATGAAGTTGACGCCCACCGCCCGCTGCCGCACGCGGATCTGGCCCGGGCCGGGCGCCGGGAGGTCGACCTCCTCGTAGCGCATCACCTCGGGGCCGCCATATTCGTGCACCCGGATCGCCTTCGGCATCGGATCCTCCCGCCCTCGTCTCTCGAGCCGGGCGGATCATAGGTGCCGCGACGGTTTCGGCAATGGCGCCGGGCGCGGACCGCCCCCATCTTGCCCGCAAGTCATCCTGGGGAGTGTCGGCGTGGGCGAGGCAGAGAATCCCGACTTCGAGGTCGCCGTGGTGGGGGCGGGCGCGGCCGGCCTGGCCGCGGCCCTCGCCCTGTCCCGCGACGGGCTGCGCACCGCCCTCCTCGGCCGGCACGCCCCGGTGGCGGACGGGCGCACCGTCGCGCTGCTCGACGGGTCGGTGCGCTTCCTCGGGGCGCTGGGAGCCTGGGAGGCGATCGCGCCCTCCGCCGCCGCCCTGGCCGAACTGCACCTCATCGACGACACAGGCAGCCTGTTCCGACCGCCGCCGGCCCGCTTCGTCGCGGCGGAGATCGGCCTCGGCGCCTTCGGCTGGAACGTCGAGAGCGCGCGCCTGGTCGAGGCCCTGCGCGCCTGCGCCCGCGCGGCGCCGGGCCTGACCCTGATCGAGGAGGACGTGGCCGGCGCCGCGCCGGCAGGCGGGGCCGCGACCGTCACGCTCGAAGGGGGGGCGCAGGTGCGGGCCCGGCTCGTCGTCGCCGCGGACGGCGCCCGCTCGCCCCTGCGCGAGGCGGCCGGGATCCCGGTGCGGCGCTGGGACTACCCGCAGGCGGCGCTCACCACCATCCTGTCCCACGCCCGCGACCACCGCGAGATCTCGACCGAGTTCCACACCCGGCAGGGGCCCTTCACCCTGGTGCCGCTCCCGGGCGGGCGCCGGTCGAGCCTGGTCTGGGTGACGGCGGCCGAGAAGGCGGAGCGGCTGCGCGGCCTCGACGACGCGGCCCTCGCCGCCGCCGTGGAGCGGCGGGCCCAGGCCCTGCTCGGCCGCATGGCGATCGACGGGCCGCGCGGGGTCGTGCCGATGCGGGGCCTCCTCGCGACGCGCCCGGTCGCGCCCCGCCTCGCCCTGGTCGGCGAGGCCGCCCACGTCTTCCCGCCGATCGGCGCGCAGGGCCTGAATCTCGGGCTGCGCGACGCCGCGGCCCTGCGCGACCTGCTGGTCGAGGCGCGGCAGGGCGGCGCGGATCCCGGCGGCGAGGCGCTGCTCGGGCGCTTCGCCCGCGGCCGGGCGCTCGATGCCCGCCTGCGCAGCGGCGCCGTCGACGCCCTCAACCGCAGCCTGCTCTCGGGCCTGCTCCCGGCCGACCTCCTGCGCGGCGCCGGACTCCTCGCCCTCTCGACCATCGCCCCCCTGCGCCGCGCGGTGATGCGCGAGGGCATCCTGCCCCGCTTCGGCACGCCCCGGCTGATGCGGGCCTGACGCCGCCCCCTCCGCTCCTTGCCCCCCGCTCCTTGCCGCCGCGCCTTGCCGCTCGCTCCATGCCCCGCCGCGAGCGCCCTGCGCGGCCGGGCCGGGCGCCCGCCAGGACGGCCCGGCCGGCACGGGTGAGCCGGCAAAAAATCCCGCGCCGAAAGTCTAGGACGGAGCGATGAAACCCCTGTCGTTGAGAATCGATTGATAGATCCGGCGCAGACTGGTTTCCAGTAATGCCCGCTTGGCACGGGTTCCGCAGGGCAAGCGGACGTCACGGGAGTCGAACGTCATGATGTGGGACGGCCTGGGTCTCTTTTCGGCAGGGCCGACCCGTCGCCTCGCGGATGCGGGCGGCGGGGGCGGGGGCGCGAGCCTCTCGGACGAGCCGCCCCGGCCCGGGCCCCGCCCCCGCCGCCCCAAGCTCGGCCTCGCCCTCGGAGGCGGCGCCGCCCGGGGCTGGTCGCATATCGGCGTGATCGAAGCTCTGGAGGAAGCGGGATTCGGGATCGACGTGGTGGCGGGCTGCTCGATCGGCGCCGCCGTCGGGGCCTGCTACGCGGGCGGCAAGCTCGCCGCCCTCAAGGAGTTCGCCCTCTCGCTGACGAAGCGCCGGGTGATGGGCCTGCTCGACTTCCACCTGAGCGGCTCCGGCCTCATCGCGGGCGAGCGGCTGCGCCAGTTGCTGGAGCGCGACCTCGGCGGGCAATGCATCGAGGCCCTGCCCGTCACCTTCGCGACCGTCGCGACCGAACTCGGCAGCGGCCACGAGATCTGGCTCACCCGCGGCGGCGTCGTCGAGGCGGTGCGCGCCTCCTACGCGCTCCCGGGCATCTTCGACCCGGTCAAGGTCGGCGGCCGCTGGCTGATGGACGGGGCGCTCGTGAACCCGGTGCCGGTGACGGTGGCCCGCGCCCTGGGCGCGGACGTCGTCCTGTGCGTGAACCTCAACGGCGACATCCGCATCCGCGGGACCGTGATCCAGGCGCATGGCGGCGACGCGAGCGTGGTCGAGGCGGCCGCGAACGAGGCTGTGGAGACCCTGACCGAGGCGCCGCGCCGCTGGCCGCGGCTGCGCGCCCAGCGCGCGCCCAAGCCCCGGCTCGACCCCGGCATGCCGGGGGGCATCGCCAGCGTGATGGTGGACGCCTTCAACATCACGCAGGACCGGATTTCGCGCTCGCGCCTCGCGGGCGACCCGCCCGACGTGATGATCAACCCGAAGCTCGCCCAGATGGGCCTGTTCGAGTTCCACCGGGCCGAGGAGTGCATCGAGCTCGGGCGTCAGGCCGCCCGCAAGATGCTCCCGGAGATCCGCGAAGTCGTGGCCGCCGCGGCCCTTCCGGGCTGACGGCCGCCCGCCGCGGCCCTCCCGGGCCGCCCGCCGGACGCGCTTCCGGCGCGGCGGCCGGCGCGGCGCGGGCGTCAGGCGGTGGCGATGTATTCCCGCAGGGCCTGCTGCTCGGCCTCGACCAGGGCGATGCGGTGCTTCACGACGTCGCCGATCGAGACGAGGCCGACGAGGCGGTCCTCCTCCACGACCGGAACGTGGCGGAAGCGCCCGTCCGTCATCAGCTCCATGACCTCCTCGATGGCGGTGCCGCGGGTGCAGGTGACGACGCGCCCGGTCATGTGGCGCGAGATGGAGTGATCGAGCGCCTCCGCGCCGTGGCGGGCGACCGCCCGGATGATGTCGCGCTCCGAGATGATGCCCAGCACCGAGAGGCCGGCATCGCTCACCACGAGGGCGCCGATGCCCTTCTCGGCGAGCAGGGTCGCCGCCTCGGAGAGCGTGCGGTGGGGCTGCACCGTCACCACGGTGCGCCCCTTCTGGGACAGGATACGCGCAACGGTCATCGCTTCCTCCTCGTCCGGATCCGGCCTTCCCTCGCCGCCTCGCCGGGCGGCCGGGCCGGATTGTCGTTCCACCCCGAGTGTGTGGTCAGCCGCGTCACCTTGCAACCTCGACTTCCCGACAGGCCGCGCTCCTCCGCAGCGTTCAGCGGCGCCGGGGCTCCAGCAGCGGCAGCAGGACGAAGCCGGCCAGGAACCCGCCGAGATGCGCGTCCCAGGCGACGCTCGCGTCGCTGATGCCGAGGGGCACCGCGAGCAGGCCGAAGAGCAGGTTGGTGACGAACCAGATCACGAGGAACAGGGCGGCGGCGCGGTTGCGCAGGAGTTCCGGGATGGTCTGCAGACGGGACGGGACCGGGCGCTGCCAGGGCAGCAGCCCCGGCGCCGCGCCCGCATCGGGCACGGGCTGGAAGACGAAGCGGGTCGCGGCCGCCATCAGCCCGGAGACGCCCGCCGAGGCGCCGACGAGGGGCAGCGAACTGAGCGGATCGAGCAGCACGTGCAGCGCCCCGCCCGCGACCGTCGCGGCGAGCGCGATGGCGCAGAAGCGCCACGCGCCGCAGCGCCGCGCCACCGGGGTGCCGAAGGCCGCCAGCCAGAGGCCGTTGAGGAGGACGTGCGCCCAGGAGCCGTGCAGCAGCCCGTAGGTCACGAAGGTCCAGGGCATCGCGGCGTTCTCGGCCACGATGTAGTTGGCGAAGGCCGCGCGCGCCTGCACCTCCAGGGGGCTGCCGGGCCAGGAGGCGGCGGCCCGCACCACCTCGTCCGCCCGGCCGGGATCGAGCGCGAGGGTCGCGCGGGCCGGCACCAGCGCGAGGTCGACGAGGAGCGTGATGTCCCAGGTGTCGGGGATCAGCACCCGGCCCGCCTGGATCAGGACGAGCAGGCCGACCGCGGCCGAGACCACGCCCGGCATGTTGAAGACCGGCACCCGGGGCGGGCGCGGCAGATCGGGGGTCGCATCCATTCCGCTACCGTGACCGTCCGGCGGCGCCGCCGCAAGCCGGCGCGACGACGGAGCGCCGGACAAAAAGGGAAGCCGGCGCGACGGCGCGCCGGACAAAAAGAAGGGAGAGCGTTGCCGCTCTCCCTTGATCGGGGCGGTCGCGCGGGGAATACCCCGCGTGGACGATGTCCGGACCGTGACGACGCGGGCCGAATCGGCCCCCGCCCCTGCTGCGGCAACCCATAGGGCGAGGCAGGCCGCCGCGCCAGCCCCACGGCGCCCGTCCGCGTCGAAATTGTGGCAGCGCGCGCCCGAGATCACATCGGCGCGGCGTTAACCTTACGAGAACGTTGCGCTCCATCCCGCCTGAGGCGCGGCATAGGCTCTGCTCCATCGAATCAGGCCTGGCCGCGCCCGCCTCACGTCGCGCCAAGTCATCCCGAAGCCGACAGGGCCGGATCCGGGCCTGTGCCACGACGAGACACCATGAAGCACCCGACCAGCGCCCTGCTCCACGCCTACTGGAACGGCCTGCGCGGCGCCCGCGCGGCGCCGGAGCGCGCCGAGATCGAGCCGGGGGAGATCCGCCACATCCTGGCCGACAGCCTGATCCTGGAGATCGAGCCGGCGCTGCAGCTGGCGACGATCCGCCTCGCCGGAACCCGCCTCTGCGCGCTGTTCGGGGGCGAGCTGCGCGGCCGGCGCTTCCAGAGCCTGTGGGGGCCCGGGGCGGCCTCCGATCCGTGGCGGCTCGTCGACGTGGTGGTGCAGGAGACGGTCGGGGTGGTGGTCGGCCTCGTCGGCACCACGGACGAGGGCGACGCGGTCGATCTCGAATTGCTGCTCCTGCCCCTGCGCCACCGCGGCAAGACCCAGGCGCGGGTGATCGGCTCCCTCTCGGCGGGGAAGTCGCCGAGCTGGCTCGGCCTGCGGCCGATCACGGCGCTGCGCACCGTCTCGCTGCGCGTCCTCACCGGGGCGGAGCGGCAGGACCCGGACCACCCGCCCGAGCCGGCCAACGACCACGATCAGGCGCGCCGGCCGCGGCTCGTCCTGCATCGGGGCGGCCGTCACTGACCGGGCTCCGGGCATTTCGTTAAGGTTTGGGGCTCACAAAAGCGAGGGTTCCAAGGCCGATTTCCCGCAGGTCACCTCGACCATGAGCACCGTTGCGAGCCCGTCCGTCTCCCGTGCCCGGCTGCTCGCCGCGCAGGCGTCGGATCGGCGCCGCCACCACCGGGTGACCGTCTCGCTCCTGGGGCGGTACATGCTGTCCGACCGCCGGGAATATCCCTGCCAGACCGTGGACATCTCCCCGGGCGGGGTGCGGCTGGTCTGCGCCGTGACCGGCGAGGTCGGCGAGCGGACGGTGATCTACCTGGAGCATCTCGGCCGGATCGAGGGGACGATCGCGCGGGTGCTGCCGGACGGGTTCGCGGTGGCGATCAGCGCGACCGCGCACAAGCGGGAGAAGATCGCCTCGCAGCTGACCTGGCTGGCCAACCGCGCGAGTCTCGGCCTGCCGGAGGACCGGCGCCACGAGCGCGTGGTGCCGCGCCAGACCGCCGTCACGCTCCGGCTCGACACCGGGGTCGAGGTGCCCGCGCGCCTGATCGACGTGTCGCTGTCGGGGGCCGCCCTCGCCTGCGACCTGCCGCTCGCGATCGATTCCGCTCTCCTCGTCGGGCGCACGCCCTGCCGGGTGGTGCGCCAGTTCAGGGGCGGCATCGCGGTGGAGTTCCGCCTGCCGATCTCGCCCGACCGCTTCGACGAGAACCTCGTCCTCTAGGGTCTCAACCCATTCAAGATATTACGATTTCCGCCCGTCGCCGTGACGAGGTCATCGACGGACCGGGTCGAGACCCCGTGCATGTCGGCCTCCGGGATCACGGCCGTGAGCGCCTTCTCGGCCGTGCGGCGCGGCTCCAGGAAGCTCGGCAAGGAGCGGCCCTTGCGCACGGCTGCCCTTGCGCAGCGGCTGCCCTTGCGCAGCTTGGGGATCGCAAGCGCGATGCGCCCGGCCCGCGCCTCCCACGCCCGCTCGCGGGTCGCTGGTGCGGTGGGGGAGACGCTGTCCGGACGATCACGTCCGGACAGCACGTTCGCCCGACGGCCCGCCGCGACGCAGAGACCGGCCCCGCCCGCGACGGGCGGGGCCTGCCCCGGGCTCAGAACAGGCCCTCGATCTGCCCGTTCGCGTCGAGGTAGATGCCCTCGGAGGCCGGCACCTTGGGCAGGCCCGGCATGGTCATGATCTCCCCGCAGATCACCACCACGAAGCCGGCCCCGGCCGAGAGGCGCACGTCGCGCACCGCCACCACGTGGCCGCTCGGCGCCCCGATCAGGCCGGGATCGGTCGAGAACGAGTACTGGGTCTTGGCCATGCAGACCGGGAGCCTGCCGTAGCCGTCCTTCTCGAACTGGGCGAGCTTGGCGGCGGCCTTCGACTCGACCTGGATGTCCGCCGCCCCGTACAGCGTCTGGGCGATGGTGCGGATCTTGTCGGTGAGCTTGGCCTCTTCCGGGTAGACGAAGTTCGGGGTCGCGGGCGCGCCGCCCTCGGCGAGGGACACCACCGCCCGGGCGAGATCCTCCGCCCCCGCGCCGCCCTCCGCCCAGTGGCGGCAGGTGATCGCCTGGACGTCGAGCCTGTCGCGGCACAGGGCCTTGAGGGCGGCGTGCTCGGCCTCCGTGTCGGCGTGGAAGTGGTTCACCGCCACCACCACCGGGAGTCCGAAGCGGCGCACGTTCTCGACGTGGCGCTGGAGGTTGGCGAAGCCCTTCTCCAGGGCCGCGACGTTCTCCCCGCCGAGCGCCTTCTTCTCGACGCCGCCGTGCATCTTGAGGGCCCGCACCGTGGCCACGATGACCACGGCGCTCGGCGACAGGCCGGTCTGGCGGCACTTGATGTCGATGAACTTCTCGGCGCCGAGATCGGCCCCGAACCCGGCCTCCGTGACCGCGTACTCGCCGAGGCGCAGGCCCGAGCGGGTCGCGATCACCGAGTTGCAGCCATGCGCGATGTTGGCGAAGGGGCCGCCATGGATCAGCGCCGGGCTCCCTTCCAGGGTCTGGACGAGGTTCGGCTGCAGCGCGTCCTTGAGCAGCACCGTCATGGCGCCCGTCGCCTTCAGGTCGGCGAGGGTCACGGGCTTGCGCTCGCGGCTCTCGGCGACGACGATCCGGCCGAGCCGCGCCTCCAGATCCGCGAGGTCGCGGGCGAGGCAGAACACCGCCATCACCTCGGAGGCGACCGTGATGTCGAACCCGTCCTCGCGCGGGTAGCCGTTGGCGACGCCGCCGAGCGACTGCACGATCGAGCGCAGCGACCGGTCGTTCATGTCGACGACGCGCCGCCAAGCGACCCGGCGCGGGTCGATGCCGAGTGCGTTGCCCCAGTAGATGTGGTTGTCGATCAGCGCCGCCGCGAGGCTGTGGGCCGAGGTGATGGCGTGGAAATCGCCCGTGAAGTGGAGGTTGATCGCCTCCATGGGCACGACCTGGGACCTGCCGCCGCCGGCCGCGCCGCCCTTCATGCCGAAGCAGGGGCCGAGCGAGGGCTCGCGCAGGCAGATCACCGTCCGCTTGCCGATCCGGTTCAGCGCGTCGCCGAGACCGACGGTGGTGGTGGTCTTGCCCTCGCCCGCGGGGGTCGGGCTGATCGCCGTCACCAGGACCAGCTTGCCCTCGGGCTTGGCCTCCAGCGAGGCGATGTGGGCATGGTCGATCTTGGCGATGTGCCGCCCGTAGGGGTGCAGGGCCTCGTCCGGGATGCCGAGCGTCTCGGCGATGGCGCTGATCGGCTGCAGGGTGGCCGCGCGGGCAATCTCGATGTCAGTCGGCATGGAACCCGAGTGTTGTTCTGGAGAAGTCGGCGTGGCGTTCGCCATAGCGGCACCTTATGCTGCCGCGGTGACTTCGGGCCAGACTAAATCGGTTGATCACCCGCGTCAGAAATTTCTAACGCAGGCGCGGCAAACTTGGACTTTGGTCCGAGATCGCCCCCGCGCGGCGGGGGCGGGGCTCAGGCCACCGCCCGGATCACCCGGCCGAGCTTGTCCACGAGTTCCCCGATCTGGTCCTCGCCGATGACAAGGGGCGGGGTCACCGCGATGGTCTCGCCGGTGATGCGCACCATCAGGCCGAATTCCTGGAAGGCCCGGTCCATGGCCTCGAAGGCCCGCGCCCCGGCCGCGTCCGGGCGGGAGGCGAGGTCGATCGCGCCGACGAGGCCGAGGGCGCGGATGTCGAGCACGTTGGGCAGGTCGCGCAGGCTCATCAGGCCCTCGGCCAGCACCGGCTCCAGGCGCCGGGCCCGGGCGAAGAGATCCTCGTCGCGGTAGAGGTCGAGCGTCGCCAGCGCCGCCGCGCAGGCGAGCGGATGCGCCGAGTAGGTGTAGCCGTGGAACAGCTCGATGGTGCGCTCGGGCCCCTGCATGAAGGCGTCGTAGATGCCCTTGCGCACGAGGACGCCGCCCATCGGCACCGTGCCGGAATTCACCGCCTTGGCGAAGGTGATCATGTCCGGAACCACGCCGTAGCGCTCGGCCGCGAAGGCGTGGCCGAGCCGGCCGAAGCCCGAGATGACCTCGTCGAAGATCAGCAGGATGCCGTGCCGGTCGCAGATCTGCCGCAGGCGCTGCAGGTAGCCCTTGGGCGGCGGCAGCACGCCGGTCGAGCCGGCCATCGGCTCCACGATCACCGCCGCGATCGTCGAGGCGTCGTGCAGGGCCACGATCCGCTCCAGATCGTCGGCGAGATGCGCCCCCCATTCCGGCTCGCCCACCGTGAAGGCCTGGTGCTCGCGCGCGTAGGTGTGCGGCAGGTGGTCGACGCCCGCCAGCAGCGTGCCGAACATCCTGCGGTTGGTGACGATGCCGCCCACCGAGATGCCGCCGAAGCCGACGCCGTGATAGCCGCGCTCGCGGCCGATCAGGCGCGTGCGCCCCCCCTGCCCGCGGGCGTTCCAGTAGGCGAGCGCGACCTTGAGCGCGGTGTCGACCGCCTCCGAGCCCGAATTGCAGAAGAAGACGTGGTCGAGGTCGCCCGGCGCGAGGGCGGCGATGCGCGAGGCGAGCGCGAAGCCCCCGGCATGGCCGAACTGGAAGGCGGGGGAGAAGTCGAGTTCCGCCGCCTGCGCCTGGATCGCCGCCACGATCGGGTCGCGGTTGTGGCCGGCATTGCAGCACCACAGGCCGGCGACGCCGTCGAGGATCGCGCGTCCGTCCGGCGTGTAGTAGTGCATGTCCTTCGCGCGGGCGACCATGCGGGGCTTGCGCTTGAAGGCGCGGTTCGCCGTGAAGGGCAGCCACCAGGCGTCGAGGTCGTTCGGCGCCAGCGCGTCGTTCGCCGCTCTCAGGGTCGCCGCGTTCGTCGTCATCCACCTTCTCCCGCGTGTTCGCCCGGGACGCTACCAGGGGCGCCGCGGCGACGCAAAAGCCCTGCCGTTAAGCATCCGGGCCGATCCGCGGCGCGCGGTCAGGCGGCGTTGAGGTTTGGCGGCGAGGCTCGGCCCCGGGGATCTCGGAGGGCCGGATGGGGTTTGTGCTGCGCGCCGGGCTGGTGATCGGCCTCATCGCCTACGCCTCGGCGCCCGACCGCCCGGAGCGGCCCGGCACCGCGGCGGCGGAGGCCGGAAAGCTCCTCGACGCCCTGCCTGCCGACCTGCGCGCCCGAGCCGCGCGCGAGGCGCAGGCCGGCCTCGCCCGCGCCGCCGGCGACCAGCTCCAGGCCCGCCTGCAGGCCCGGCCGCGCGAGGCGCCCCCGGCCCGCGACGAGCCGGCATCCCCCGTCCCGGTCCCCGCAGCGCCGCACCCGGCCCCGATGCGGGCATACTGATATATCAGCCGACTGCCAGATTTTCCTGGTTGTGGCCCGGCGCGGTTATGCCAAATACCAGATATACACTCGCCGGGCGTGCCCCAACGGCGGTTTGCCGCCGTCGCTTGGCGAAGATCCTTACTTATGTCAGGGTAGATCCGAACCCGAAGGTCGTGAGGACGCGCTGCCGGGTCCGCCCGACCGGGTCGGAAAGCAGGCAGCCGCGGCCGACGGGCCTGGGTTGGATGATCAAGCCGGTTTCCGTGCCCCGCTATTTCTTCGACGTGAAGGACTCGACGCTGAGCGTTCCCGACGAGGCCGGGCTGGAATGCCGCGACCTCGGCGACGCGCACCGGCAGGCCTGTGCCCTGATCGTCGACGCCATGACCGGCCCCGAACCCCTCGCCCTCGAATGGCAGAACTGGCGCGTCGAGGTGCGCGACGAGGCGCGCAGCCTCCTGTTCAGCGTGCCCTTCCCGGGCGAACGCGCCTGAATCCGGGGCAGAAACCCGTTCACCCTCTCGCAAAGGATCGCAACTCGGCGAGTTGCGTTATACTGTGGGGGAGTTATCTGGTGAGCGTGGGTTGCGTAGGTCGGGAATGGCGTCAATGGGGGAAGCCGGGGAGCAGGTCGGCGACGAGACGGTGAGGAGCGCGCTCGACACGGTGCTGCGCACGCCGTGCTTCGCCCGCTCCCCGAAACTGGCGAGTTTCCTGCGCTTCGTGGTCGAGGAGGAACTGGCCGGGCGGGGCGCCGCCCTGAAGGCCTACACGATCGCGACCCGCGCCCTGGGCCGCGGCGGCGACTTCGACCCGAGCCTCGATCCGAGCGTGCGGGTCGAGGCGGGGCGCCTGCGCCGCACCCTCGAGGAGGCGCATGCCCTCGCCGGACCGGGTCTCGGGGTGCGGATCCGCATCCCGGTCGGGACCTACCGGCCGCAATTCGAGCCGGTCGACGTCCCCCGGCCGGTCCCGGCCGCGGAGCTCCCGGAGGAGGCGGTGCCGCCGCCCCGCCTGGTCATCGCCTTCAGCCCGCGCGGTCAGGCCGCGATCATCGCGCTGCTCTCCGGCATCCTGCTCCTGCTCTGCATCGAGGTCGGGCTGATGCTCGGCGGGGCCGCCTCCCCGGACCGCGGCGCCGGGCGCGCGACGAGCCTCGCCGAGCGCCTGCGCTGACGCGGCCCGGTCACCGCGCGCCCGTCAGCGCTCAGGCTAGTTCATTTGGGCCGGTTCGTTTGGGCTGGTTCATCGCCCAGGTGACGCCGAAAGGGTCGCGCAGCTGGCCGTAGAGGTCGCCCCAGAACATCTCGGCGACCGGAGTCACCACCTCGGCCCCCGCGGCGACCGCCCGCTCCCACCAGGCGGCGATGTCGTCGACCGGCAGCAGGAGGTGGAAGCCCTGCGGGGCGCGCCAGGGATGGCCGTGCTCCGGATAGGGATCGCACAGCATCAGCGAGGCGCCGTGGAGATGCAGGTGCACGTGCATGGTGCGGCCCTTCTCGTCGGCGGGATGGGACGCGACGATCTCGGCCCCGAAGGCGCGCGCGTAGAACGAGGCGGCCGCCATCGCCCCCTCGACGGTCAGGTAGGCCACGATCCCGCCCTTCACGGCCGGGGCCGTCCTCTCTGGCGTGCTCATCGCTCCGGCCTCCTCCCGGGGGACGCGGCCCGGCGGCCTCCCCGCGCCCCGGCGGCGGGCGCCCGGCCCCTCACAGCGGCTTCTTCAGCATCCGGGCGAACAGCCCGACGATGCCCTCGCGGAACAGCAGCACGCAGATCACGAAGACGATGCCCTGGATGATCGTCACCCAGGCGCCGAACTGCGCGAGGTAGTTCTCCATCGCGACGATCACGAAGGCGCCGATGATCGGACCGAACACCGTGCCCATGCCGCCGACCAGCGTCATCAGCACCACCTCGCCCGACATCGACCAGTGCACGTCGGTGAGCGAGGCGAGCTGGAAGACGATGGCCTTGGTCGCGCCGGCGAGGCCCGCGAGCGTCGTCGAGAGCACGAAGACCGCGAGCTTGTACTGGCTCGCCCGGTAGCCGAGCGAGATCGCCCGGGGCTCGTTGTCCCGGATCGCCTTCAGCACCTGGCCGAAGGGCGAGTGGATGATGCGGTAGATCAGCAGCAGGCCGCCGAGGAAGATCAGCGCCACCAGCCCGTAGAGCACGCGGTCGTCCGCGAGGCTGACCACGCCGAACAGGCTGCCGCGGGGCACCGCCTGGATGCCGTCCTCGCCGCCGGTGAACTTCGCCTGGAGCGAGAAGAAGAACACCATCTGGGCGAGCGCCAGGGTGATCATCGAGAAGTAGATGCCCTGGCGCCGGATCGCCAGCGCGCCGAAGACGAGGCCGAGCAGGGCCGCCGTCGCGGTTCCGGCCAGGATCGCGAGTTCCGGGGAGAGGCCCCAGACCTTGGCCCCGTAGGCGCAGACGTAGGAGGCCATGCCGAAATAGGCGGCGTGGCCGAACGACAGCAGGCCGCCGTACCCGAGCAGGAGGTTGAAGGCCAGCGCGAACAGCGCGAAGCACAGCACCTTCATCAGGAAGACCGGGTACAGGACGAGCGGCAGCAGCGCGAGCGCGACCGCGATGCCGATGAACACGAGGCGGTGCAGCGCCTTGGCGTCCTTGCCCTCGGGGATGGCGGCGGGATTGGCGGCGTCGGACGCCGCGGCGGCGGAATGGGCCATCTCAGGCGGTCCTCACGTGCGGATCAGCGGAGTGTAGGGCATCAGGCCGTGCGCCCGAAGAGGCCGGCGGGTTTCACCAGCAGGACCAGCACCATGATGACGAAGATCACGGTCGAGGACGCCTCCGGGTAGAACACCTTGGTGAGGCCCTCCACGAGGCCGAGGGCGAAGCCGGTCACGATCGAGCCGAGGATCGAGCCCATGCCGCCGATCACCACCACGGCGAAGACCACGATGATGATGTCGGCGCCCATGTTGGGGTTCACCGAGTAGACCGGCGCGGCGAGCACCCCCGCGAAGGCCGCGAGCGCCACGCCGAACCCGTAGGTGAGCGTGAGCAGCAGCGGCACGTTCACGCCGAAGGCCTGGACCAGGGTCGGGTTCTCGGTCGCGGCGCGCAGGTAGGCCCCGAGCTTGGTCTTCTCGATCACCAGCCAGGTGGCGATGCAGACGACGAGGGAGGCCACCACGACCCAGCCGCGGTAGTTCGGCAGGAACATGAAGGGGAGCCGCTGGCCGCCCGAGAGCTCCTGCGGGATCGCGTAGGGCAGGCCCGACACGCCGTACTCGTTGCGGAACAGCCCCTGGATGATCAGGGCGAGGCCGAAGGTCAGCAGCAGGCCGTAGAGGTGGTCGAGCTTGTAGAGCCGCGCGATCAGCAGGCGCTCCAGGATCACGCCGAACAGCCCGACCGCCAGGGGCGCCAGCAGCAGCGCCCACCAGTAGCCGATCCCGGCGTAGTTCAGCAGCATCCAGGCCACGAAGGCGCCCATCATGTACTGGGCGCCGTGCGTGAAGTTGATGATGTTGAGGAGCCCGAAGATGATGGCGAGGCCGAGCGAGAGGATCGCGTAGAACGAGCCGTTGATGAGGCCGAGCAGGAGCTGGCCGAACAGCGCCTGCATGGGAACGCCGAAGATCGTGGTCATGGGATCAGCGACTCGCGCGGGGGGAAGCCGGGAGGGCGGGGCCGGAGCGGCCCCGCCGGGTCAGGACGCGGGTCGGCGCTGGCCGACCGGGTCAGCTCCTGCCGACCGGGTCAGCTCTTGCCGACCAGCGGGCAGCCGCCCTCGCTCATCGGGCGGAACGCCTCGTTGCCGGGGATCGTCGCGAGGGTCTTGTAGAGGTCCCACTCGCCCTTCGACTCGGCCGGCTTCTTGACCTCGAACAGGTACATGTCGTGGATCTTGCGGCCGTCCGCCCGGATCGTGCCCTTGCCGAAGAGCGGGTCGTCGGTCGGGATCTCCTTCATCTTGGCGACCACCTGGCCGCCGTCCTTGGCCGATTTCAGCGCCTCGACCGCCTTGAGGTAGTGGATCACCCCCGCGTAGACGCCCGCCTGGACGGCGGTCGGCTTCTTGCCGCCGAAGGCCTTGGCGAAGCGGTCCGAGAAGGCCCGGGTCGCGTCGTTGAGGTCCCAGTAGAAGGGCTCGGTCAGGACCAGCCCCTGCGCAGTCTTCGGGGTCAGCGAGTGCACGTCGGAGGAGAAGATCAGCAGGCCGGCGATCGCCTGGCCGCCCTCGGTGATGCCGAACTCGGCTGCCTGCTTGATGGCGTTGATCGTGTCGCCGCCCGCATTGGCGAGGCCGATGACCTTGGCGCCCGAGCCCTGGGCCTGGAGCAGGAAGGAGGAGAAATCCGCGGTCGGGAACGGCGTCTTGACCGAGCCCACCACCTTGCCGCCGTTCTTGACCACGACCGCGGTGGTGTCGCGCTGCAGCGCCTGCCCGAAGGCGTAGTCGGCAGTGAGGAAGAACCAGGTGGTGCCGCCGCGCTTGACCATGGCGCCGCCGGTGCCGTTGCCGAGCGCCACCGTGTCGTAGGTCCAGTGCACGGTGTTGGGCGAGCATTGCGCGCCGGTGAGGTCGGCGGTGCCGGCGCCCGAATTCACGAAGGCCTTGTTCTTCTCGCGGGTGACCTGGCTGACCGCCAGGGCGACCGAGGAGGTCGGCACGTCGATGATCATGTCGACGCCGTCGCGGTCGTACCACTGGCGGGCCAGGGAGGCGCCGACGTCGGGCTTGTTCTGATGGTCGGACGAGACGATCTCGACCTTGAGGCCCTTGTCGGCGGCCTTGTAGTCCTCGACGGCCATGCGGGCGGCGACGACCGAGCCCTCCCCCGAGATGTCGGCATAGACGCCCGAGCGGTCGTTGAGCACGCCGATCTTCACCGGCGTCTGGGCGAGGGCGGGGGCCGCGGCGAGCGCGGCGAGCGCCGTGGCGGCGAGCAATCGTGTCAGCATGGGTCTCTCCTCCGATGGGCACCGTCGCGACGGCGCTCCGATTGTCGTTCCGTGCCTCCGCCGGCGCGACCGCCGCCGGAACCGCGCCGCCCCGCTTGCCGCGCGGGGGCCTCCCCGCCGCGGGAGGAGGCTCGCGGGGAGCGCCGGTACGGCCCGAGGGCCGCGCCCGCCTGCCCGTCCCGGGCGGGACTCGCCTGCTCGGCGGGACCTGCCCGCCCGGCGGGACCTGCCCGCCCGGCGGGACCTGCCCGCCCGGCGGGACCTGCCCGCCCGGCGGGACCTGCCCGCCCGGCGGGCCGCGCCCGCACCGGGCGCGGCCCGGCGCTCCCGCCCGCCGCCCTCACACCCCCAGATAGGCGTGCAGCTTGTCGATGTTGGCGTCGAGTTCGGCGTTCGGGATCATGTCGATCACCCGCCCCTGCTCGACCACGAAGTGCCGGTCCGCCACCGTCTGGGCGAAGCGGAAATTCTGTTCCACCAGCACGATCGTGTAGCCCTCGGTCTTGAGCCGCGCCAGCGTCCGCCCGATCTGCTGCACGATCACCGGGGCGAGCCCCTCCGTGGGCTCGTCGAGGAGGATCAGCTTCGCGCCGGTGCGCAGGATGCGGCCGATGGCCAGCATCTGCTGCTCGCCGCCGGAGAGCTTGGTGCCCTGGCTGCCCGAGCGCTCCTTGAGGTTCGGGAACAGGGTGTAGATCTGCTCCACGCTGAGGCCGCCGGGCTTCACCCGCGGCGGCAGCATCAGGTTCTCGTAGACCGAGAGGCTCGAGAAGATGCCGCGCTCCTCCGGCACGTAGCCGAGCCCGAGCCGGGCGATGCTGCGCGAGGGCATGCCGATCGTCTCGACCCCGTCGTAGACGATCGAGCCCCGGCGCTTGCCCAGGATGCCGATGATGGCGCGCAGCGTCGTGGTCTTGCCCGCGCCGTTGCGGCCGAGCAGCGTGACCACCTCGCCGGGCTTGACGTCGAAGCTGATGCCGTGGAGCACGTGGCTCTCGCCGTACCAGCCCTCCAGTCCCTGCACCGTCAGGAGCGGCGCCGTGGCGCCCGCGGGGGAGATCTTGAGCGCCGCCTCAGCCATGTCCGGCTCCGATATAGGCCTCGATCACGCGGGGATCCTTCGACACGGTGGCGTAGTCGCCCTCCGCCAGCACCTGGCCGCGGGCCAGAACGGTGATGCGGTCCGACAGCGAGGCCACGACCGAGAGGTTGTGCTCGACCATCAGAATGGTGCGGTTCGCCGAGACCCGCCGGATCAGGGCGGCGGTGCGGTCGACGTCCTCGTGGCCCATCCCGGCCATCGGCTCGTCGAGGAGCAGCATCTCCGGATCGAGGGCCAGCGTGGTGGCGATCTCCAGCGCCCGCTTGCGGCCGTAGGAGAGTTCGACCGCCGGCACCTCGGCGAAATCCGACAGGCCCACCGCCTCGACCAGGGCCAGGGCCTCGTCGTTGAGGGCGCGCAGCACCCGCTCCGAGCGCCAGAAGTCGAAGGAATCGCCGCGCTTGCGCCGCTGCAGGGCGATGCGGACGTTCTCCTTCACGCTGAGGTGGGGGAACACGGCCGAGATCTGAAAGGACCGCACGAGGCCGAGCCGGGCCACGTCGGCGGGCTTCATCCGGGTAATGTCGCGGCCGTTGTAGCGGATCGAGCCCGCCGTCGGGGTCAGGAACTTGGTGAGGAGATTGAAGCAGGTCGTCTTGCCGGCCCCGTTCGGGCCGATGAGCGCGTGGATCGACCCGCGCTGCACCTGAAGCGCGACGCCGTTGACGGCGCGGAAGCCCTTGAACTCCATCGTGAGGCCCTCGGTGGCCAGCACGATGTCCGGCGGCGCGGCCGCGTTCCGGGCGGCAATGTCAGCCATCGCGATCCATCACCCCTGCGTTTCCTCGAAGGTGCTTATGCACCTTTGGTATGCCTCACAGCATGGCCCAAGGGGGGAGTCAACAGCCGGAGCGCCGGCGGCCGGGAATCCCGACTAATCCGTTCGAATAGGCCGGAAGATGCCGGCCCGGCCCTCGCCTAGGCCGAGCGATCCAGGCAACCGGGGGCTTTCCGGCCCGACCGGGCGGGACGGGGTCCCGCGGGCCGGGCGCGGCGGGGCCGACCCGGTGCTGCAGGGAGTCCCGGCCGCGTCGCGCCCGCCCGGGGCGCAGCTCTCCTCCAGCCAGAGGGCGAGGCCGAGGGCCCCGAGGGCCGGCAGGGCCAGGGTCGCGAAGGTCCAGGTCCAGCCGAGATGCATGGCGAGCAGCCCGCCCACCCAGCCCGACAGGGCGCCGCCGATCCCCTGCACGGCCGAGACCGTGCCGAGCGCCGTCTGGGTGCGGCCCGAGCCCCAGGTGAGGTCCGCCACCACGACCGGCATCGCGACGCCGATCACCCCGGAGGCGACCCCGTCCAGCACCTCGGCGAGGATCAGCCAGGCCGGGTCGTCGAGGAAGGCCGACAGGAGCGCGCGCAGCGGCAGCACCGCGCAGGCGGCGACGAGGAGCTGGCGGCGCCCGCGGCGATCCGCCAGGGAGCCGGCGAGCAGGGCCACGGGGATCATGGTGAGCTGCGCCACCATCACGTAGCGGGCGGTCCAGGCGGTGCCGTCCTGGCCGGCCGCCACGAGCTTCTGGCCGAGCAGGCTCAGCATCGAGCCGTTGGCGAGGTTGAACAGGGCGAGCGCCGCCGAGAGCAGCAGCAGCCGCCGGTCGGCGAGCACGGCGCGGATCGGCGAGCGGGTCGGCGCGTCGTCCGGATCGTCCTCCTTCCAGCCGACCGCCCGGCGCGGATTCCAGGCGCCCTTCGGCGTGGCGAGGGCCGCGGCGATCGCCGCGGCGGCGAGGAGCCCGAGCACCCAGAAGGCGATGGCCGGGCCGAAGAGCGGCGTGCCGAAGCTGATCGCCAGGGCGGCCCCGAGTATGCCCACGTGGTTGAAGGCCTGGTTGCGCCCCTGCTGGCGCGGGAAGGCCTGCTTGCCGACCGTGCCGAGGGTGAGCGCGGCCACCGCCGGCACCACGAGCGTGCCGCCGAGGGCGGCCACGAACTGCGCCGCGAGCACCGCCGGGAAGGAGCGCGCCGGCAGCAGCAGCACGGTGCCGCCGAGGATCGCCCCGCAGGCGAGCGCGATCAGCAGGCGCGGTCGCCCGACCCGGTCGACCAGAGCCCCGAGCGGCCCGCTCAGCGCGAGGGTGGCGAGGCCGACCACCGTGGTGACGAGCCCGACCCGGCCCGGGCTCCACTGCGCGCTCGCGGCGAGCCACGTGCCCAGGAAGGGTCCGAGCCCGCCCTGGATGTCGCCGACGAAGACGTTGATGAGCGCGAGGTGGGTTGTGGCCTGCATCGGCGCGAGCACTCCTGGCGCCGGGCCGGCGCGGGCACCGCCGGGCCCGAGAGGCAAGCCCGGCGGTTCGAGGGTCAAGAACGCGCGAGGCGGCGATTCGGATCACCGCGGCCAAGCAGAATTGCCCCGTGCCATCCTGCTCGGTCTCTTGCTCACGCATCATCTTTCGCTGACGCGGTCCCTCGGTGCGCCGCCGAACCGCTGACCCCTTCGGCAGCGGCCGGTCCCGGCCGGCGGCAGGAGGCTCAGGCCGCATCGGGCGCGGGGCCGCGCCCGTCCCGGGCGAGCGAGGCCCGGGGCCCGGCCCGCGGGCGGGCCGGAGCCGCCCCGAGGCGCCTCCGGTCAGGGGCTCGGCACCGCGCAGGCCGCGGCGATGCGCGCCAGCAGCGGGTCGGCCACGCCCATGGCGATCAGGTGCTGGTGGGTGTTGCGGACGTAGTCCGGATTGGCGCCCGAGCGGCCGCGCCCCTGGCGCACCAGGCGCAGGAGCTCGGCCTCGGGCAGCCGGCCGGCATATTGCGGATGGGTGCGGTCGACCGCGTAGGTCACCGCCGTCACCCGCCGCCCGTCCTCGATCGTGACGCCGAGCCGGCGCTCCACGTAGACGGCGGTCACCTGCTCGCGGGCGCGCAGGTAGGCGAGCGTCGCCTCGGCCTGCGCCCCGGCGACCCGGAAGGCGACGCCGCGGCAGCTGCCGCCCCGGTCGAGGCCGAGCACGAGGCCGGGGCTCTCGGGCGTGCCGCGATGGACGTGGGAGAGCACGCAGAGCGCCCGGTGATAGCCGCGCAGGCGGGCCTGCCGCCGCTCGACCACCGGGAAACCCGGGTTCCACATCAGCGACCCGTAGCCGAACACCCACAGGTCGCCGGGTGCGTCGCCATCGCCCACGCGGTGCCCTCCCCCCTTCCTTGCCGGCCGCGGCGGGTAGCAGCTAGGGAGGCCCGGTTCAATCGCGAGCGGAGGCCGGCCGATGGCGCAGCAGAGCGGGACGGGCGGGGGCGCGAGGCGACCCGGGCGGCTGGGGCTGTTCGCCCCCTTCATCCTGCTCCTGGTGATCGCGGCCCTGTGGTCGGCGGGCTGGGTCTGGCTGCGGGGCCGGGCCGAGCGGGAGATCGACGGCTGGTTCGCCCGCGAGGCCCGGGCCGGCCGGACCTGGACCTGCGCCGACCGCCGCATCGGCGGCTACCCGTTCCGGCTGGAACTGCGCTGCGCCGGGCTCGGCTTCGCGCGCCGGGACGTCGCCTTCACGGTCGGGCCGGTCGTGGCCGTGGCGCAGATCTACCAGCCGCGCCACCTCATCGTCGAGGCGAGCGGGCCGTTCCACGTCGAGCAGGAGGGCAAGGTCGGGGACGTGACCTGGCGGCTCCTCGAAGGCTCGCTCCACCTCACCGAGGGCGGCTTCCAGCGCGTGTCGGTGGTCGCGGACGGGCTCGACGGCCGGGTCTCGGGGGTCGAGCCCGAGCCGATCGCCTTCGCGGTGAACCACCTGGAACTGCACGCGCGGCCGACGCCGGGCCGCTTCGAGGCGGAGGGCGCCGTCGACCTCAGCGCCCGCGTCGAGAAGGCGGCGGTGCCGCGCCTCGATTCCCTCCTGGCCAGCGCCGAGCCCGCCGACATCGTCCTCGACGCCACGGTCACCCGCGCCGCCGGGATCCGCACGCGGCCGCTCGCGGAGGAGCTCGAGCGCTGGCGCGCGGCGCAGGGCAGCGTCGATCTCGGGCGGCTCTCGGTCGAGAAGGGCCGCGGCCGGCTCCAGGCCCAGGGCAGCCTGCACCTCGACGAGGCGCACCGGCCCGCCGGGCAGTTCGAGGTCCGCACCGCCGGGCTGGACACGGTGATCGCGCCCCTGGTGAGCGACCACCTGGAGGGGCGGATCGGCGGGGCGAACGCCGCCCTGATCGGCAAGCTCGTCGGCCAGTTCCTCGGCGGCGGGCGGGCCCGGGAGCCGGCGCCGGAGCAGCCGGCCGGAGCGGCCCTCAAGCCCCTGCCGCCGGTGCGGCTCGTCGACGGCCGGGTCGCGGTCGGGCCCTTCGCGCTGCCGAACCTGCGGCTCGACCCGCTCTATTGACGGGCCCGGCGGCCGGACCGTTGCGCGGCGGGGCCGCCCCGATTAGGCCTTGCCCATGACGCCCATGACGCGCACCCGATTCCAGACCTTCGACGATCCGAGCCACCGCGCCGGCGCGCAGCGCCTCGCCGCCCTGCGCGCCGCGATGCTCCAGAAGGGGTTCTCCGGCTTCGTGGTGCCGCGGGCCGACGAGCACCAGTCGGAATACGTGCCGCCCCGGGCCGAGAGGCTCGCCTGGCTCACGGGCTTCACCGGTTCGGCCGGCACCGCCGTGATCCTGGCCGACCGGGCCGCCCTGGTGGTCGACGGCCGCTACACCCTGCAGGCGGCGAGCCAGGTCGACACCGCGCTCGTCACCCCGGTGCCCCTGGCCGAGACCAGCGTCGAGGCCTGGATCGAGGCCAACCTGCCGGCGGGGGGCGTGCTCGCCTACGATCCCTGGCTGCACACGCCGGACGGCGTCGCCCGGCTGGAGAAGGCCGCCGCGGCGGCGGGCGGGCGGCTCGAACCGGCGGGGATGAACCTCGTCGATCAGGTCTGGATCGACCGGCCGCCGGCGCCGCGGGCGCCCGTCCTCCCCTACCCCGAGGCGCTGGCTGGGGAGACCGCCGCGCGCAAGCTGGAACGCGTGCGCGAGGCGCTGGCGAAGGCCAGGGCCGACGCGCTCGTCGTCTCCGACCCGCACAACCTCGCCTGGGCGTTCAACCTGCGCGGCAGCGACGTCGCCCACACGCCCCTGCCCCTGGGCTACGCGGTGATCCCGCGCGAGGCGCCCGCGACGCTGTTCCTCGATCCGGGCAAGCTCACCGCGGAGGCCTCGGCCGCCCTCGACGGCCTCGCCGCGTGCGTGGACCCGGCCGGGCTGCCGGCCTGCCTCGACGCGCTCGGGCGGGCGGGGGCGCGGGTGCGGCTCGACGCCGCCACGGGCGCCGTCGCGCTCAAGCGGCGCATCGAGGAGGCGGGCGGCCGCGCGGATGTCGGGCCGGATCCGATCACCGCCATGAAGGCCGTGAAGAACGCGGCCGAGATCGCGGGCGCGCGCGAGGCGCATCGCCGCGATGGGGCCGCGGTGGCGCGCTTCCTGGCCTGGCTCGCCCGGGAGGCGCCGGGCGGCGGCGTGAGCGAGATCGCCGCGGTGGAGCGCCTCGAAGCCTTCCGGGCCGAGGGGGGCGAGTTGCGGGAGATCTCCTTCCCGACCATCTCGGGCAGCGGGCCGAACGGGGCGATCGTCCATTACCGGGTCACCGCGGCGACGGACCGGGTCGTGCGGCCGGGCGAATTGTTCCTGATCGATTCCGGTGCGCAGTACCTCGACGGCACCACCGACATCACCCGGACCGTGGCGGTGGGCCCGCCGAGCGACGAGATGCGCGACCGCTTCACCCGGGTGCTCAAGGGCCACATCGCGATCGCCACGGCGCTGTTCCCCCGCGGCACGACGGGGGCGCAGCTCGACAGCTTCGCGCGGCGCCCGCTCTGGGAGGCGGGCCTCGATTTCGACCACGGCACCGGCCACGGCGTCGGCGCCTTCCTGTCGGTGCACGAGGGGCCGCAGCGGATCGCCAAGACCGGCACCACGGCCCTGAAGCCGGGGATGATCGTCTCGAACGAACCCGGCTATTACCGGGCCGGCGCCTACGGCATCCGGATCGAGAACCTGGTCCTGGTGGAGGAGCGCGCGCTCGCGGGCGCCGAGCGCCCGATGCTCGGCTTCGAGACCCTGACCCTGGCGCCGATCGACCGGGCGCTGATCGCGCGCGACCTGCTCACGCCCGGGGAGGCGGCGTGGCTCGACGCCTATCACGCGCGGGTGCGGGAGGCGCTCTCGCCCCTCCTCGACGGCGCGACGCGGGACTGGCTCGCCGCGGCGACGCGGCCGCTCGCCGGGGACGGACCGGCGGGGTCGTGAGCGTCGTTCGCCCACGTCCCGGTGCGCGGGTCGGGGTCGCCGCCGGGCACGGCCATCATCGGCTGCGCGGTGCGGACACCGCGGCCTGAGCCGGACTCCTCCGCGCGAGTCCTCCTCCCTCCGCGCGAGGCCTCCGCGCGAGGCCCCTACTCCGCCGGCAGGCGCCCGGTCCGCGGACCGCGCAGGCGCCCGCGGCGCAGGGCGAGGAGCAGACGCGTCGTCCCCGAGGCGAGCCGGTCCATCGCGAGGTAGAGGACCGGGGTGATGAAGAGGGTGAGGAGCTGCGACACGAGCAGCCCGCCCACCACCGCCACGCCGAGGGGCTGGCGCAGCTCCGCGCTGGCCCCGTGGCCGATGGCGATCGGCAGCGTGCCCATCACCGCCGCGGCGGTCGTCATCATGATCGGGCGGAAGCGCAGCAGGCAGGCCTCGCGGATCGCCGCCCTCGGCGTCCAACCCTGCTCCCGCTGCAGCACCAGGGCCACGTCGATCATCATGATGGCGTTCTTCTTGACGATGCCGATCAGCATCAGCACGCCGATGATGGCGATGACCGAGAGGTCCATCCCGAAGAGCTGGAGCGCGCCCAGCGCCCCCACGGCCGCCGCCGGCAGGCCGGTCAGGATCGTGATCGGGTGGATGAAGCTCTCGTACAGGATGCCGAGCACGAGGTAGATCGTCAGCACCGCCGCGGCGAGCAGCAGGCCCTGGTTGGCCAGCGCGTCCTGGAAGACCTGCGCGGTGCCCGCGAAGGTGGTCGAGAGCGTGCCCGGCAGGCCGAGCGACTGCTTGATCTCGGCGATCCGGGAGACCGCTTGGCCGAGCGCCACGCCGGGCGGCACGTCGAACGAGATGGTGACGGCGGGCAGGAGCCCGAGCTGGTTGATCGAGAGCGGGCCGGGCGTGCGCGCGACCGTGGCGACCGCCGAGAGCGGCACCAGCTTGCCGCTCGCGGCGCGCAGCCGGATCTCGTCCAGGCGGTCGGCCGTCCATTGCAGGCGCGGATCGAACTCGGTGATCACCTGGTAGCTGTCCGCGGTGCCGTAGATGGTCGAGATCTGGCGCGTGCCGAAGCCGGTATAGAGGGTCTGGCGGATCTGGTCCGAGGTGATGCCGAGGGCCTGCGCCTTGTCGGTGTCGACCGTGATGGTGGCCTGCAGGGCGGCGTTCTGGAGGTCGTTGGTCACGCCCGTGAAGGTGGCGCGGTCCAAGGTGGCGCGATCCTGGGCCATCGCGTCCGTGAGCCTGACCGTCCAGCGCTCCAGCTCGGCCCGGTCGAGCCCCTGCACCACGTACTGGTACTGCGACTTCGACTGGCGCCCGCCGAGGCGCAGGTTCTGGACCGGGGTGATGAAGGCCGAGAGGCCCGGCACCTCGGCGAGGTCGCGGCGCAGCTCCGCCACCGTCCGGGCGAGCGGCGGGCGCGCGCCGCGCTCCACGAGCTCCACGAAAAAGGCGCCCTGGTTGAGCGTGCCCGTGAAGCCGTTCGAGCCCGCCCGGTTGACCACGTGGGCGACGGCCGGGTTGCGGGCGATCACCCGCTCGGCCTCGTGCTGGAGCGCCGCCACCGCCTCGAAGGAGATGTCCTGGCGCGCCTCCGTGGCGATCTGCAGCTGCCCGATATCCTCCGGGGGGAAGAACCCCTTCGGGATCGCCGCGAACATCGCCGCGGTGAGCGCGACCGAGCCGAGGAAGACCAGCATCACCGCGCCCTGGTGGCGCAGGCAGAGGTCGACGCCGCGCTCGTAGCCCGCCTGGAGCCGGGCGAAGCCGCGCTCGAACAGGTTCCTGCGCGCGCCGTGGCCCTCGGCCCCGGCCCCGTGGCCCGCCGCCCCGGCGGGCAGGCGGGCCGCCAGCATCGGCGTCAGGGTCACGGAGATCACCGCCGAGGCCACGATGGCGATGGTCACCACGATCGCGAACTCGTTGAAGATCCGGCCGACCACCCCGCCCATCAGCAGGACCGGGATGAACACGGCGACGAGCGAGACCGTGATCGACAGGATGGTGAAGCCGATCTCGCCCGCGCCCTTCAGGGCCGCCTCGAAGGGCTTCTCCCCCTGCTCCACGTGCCGGACGATGTTCTCCAGCATCACGATGGCGTCGTCGACGACGAGGCCGACCGCCAGCGTCAGGCCGAGCAGCGAGATGTTGTCGATCGAGTAGCCGAGCAGGTACATCGCGCCGAACGTGGCGATGATCGAGATCGGCACCGCGATCGAGGGGATCAGCGTCGCGGCGAGCCGGCCGAGGAACAGGTAGATCACCACCACGACGAGGCCGATGGTCAGCAGCAGGGTGAACTGCACGTCGTGCACGGCCTCGCGGATCGAGACCGAGCGGTCGTTGACGACCGCGATCGTGCCGGCACCGCCGAGCTGCTCCTCGAATCTCGGCAGCATGGCGCGGACGCGGTCGACCACCTCGACGGTGTTGGCGTCGGGCTGGCGCTGGACGGCGAGGACGAGGGCGCGCCGGCCGTCCTTCCAGGAGGCGATGCGGTTGTTCTCGACCGAGTCGATCACCCGCGCGACCTCGCCGAGGCGCACGGGCCGGCCGTTGCGCACGGCCACGATGATGTCGCGGAAGGCGTCCGCGTTCATCAGCTGGGTGTTGGTCTGGATGGTGAGGTTCTGCCCCCTGCCCTCCACCACGCCGACCGGGGTCGAGGTGTTGGCGTTCGAGATCGCCGCCTGGACCTCGTCGACGCCGATGCCGCGGGCGGCGAGCACGTTCGGGTCGAACTGGATCCGCACCGCGAATTTCTGGCTGCCGTAGACGAAGACCTGGCCGACGCCCGTGATGGTCGAGAGCGAGGGCGAGATCACCGTCTGGGCGAAGGCGTCGAGGGTCGGCAGCGGGGTCGTGTCGCTCGACACCGCGAGCAGGATCACCGGCGCGTCGGCGGGGTTGAGCTTGCGGAAGCTCGGCGGGATGGTGAGTTCGACCGGCAGGCGCCGCAGCGTGCGGGTGATCGCCGCCTGCACGTCCGCCGCCGCCTGGTCGATGTTGCGGGACAGTTCGAACTCGATCGTGATCGAGGTGAAGCCCTGGTAGTTCGTCGCCGAGATCGTGGCGATGGCCGGGATGGTCGAGAATTCCTTGATCAGCGGCGTCGCCACCGAGGCCGCCATGGACTCCGGCGAGGCGCCCGGCAGCTGCGCGGTGACCGAGATGGTCGGGAAATCGACGGTCGGCAGGGCCGCGACCGGCAGCAGCCGGTAGGCGAAGAGGCCCGACAGGGTGAGGGCGAGCGAGAGCAGGATCGTGGCGACCGGGCGCCGGATGAAGGGGGCCGAGAGGTTCATGGCCGGCCCTACTTGATCACGGTCCGGGCGCCCGCCGCGGCCCGGGTCTCCGGCTGGCCGCGAATCTCGGCCTGACCTCTGGTCTCGGCCTGACCTCCGGGCTCGGCCTGCGGGCGCTCCGCCACGGCAGCGCCCTCGCGCAGGCGCAGCATGCCCTCGACGACGACGTGCTCGCCCGCCCGCACGCCGCGCGCCAGGGCGGCGACGCCGGCGGCGGCCGAGATCACCTCGACCCCGCGCCGCTCGGCGAGGCCGTCCGGGCGCACCACCCAGACGAAGCTGCCGTCCTGGCCGGGCTGCACCGCGACCTGCGGCACCGTCACGGTGCCGGGCCGCCGGCCGAGATCGACCTCCACGCGGACGTACTGGCCGGGCCAGAGCCGCTCGTCCTCGTTGGGAAACGACGCCCAGGCGGTCACCGTGCCGGAGGCCTGGTCGACGCTCGAATCCACGAAGGAGAGCCGCCCGGTGGCCAGCGCCCCGTCGCCGGTCCCGGCATAGACCCGCACCGGCGCCGCCTCCGGGCGGGCGAGCGCCGCGCGCAGGCGGTCGAGTTCGCGCTCGGGCAGCGAGAAGGTCGCCCGCAGGGGCTTCATCTGGGTGATGGTGACGAGGCCGGTCCCGGTCGATTCGTTGCCCTTGACGAGGTTGCCGGCGGTCACCCGCACGGTCCCGAGCCGGCCCGCGATCGGGGCCCGGATGGTCGCGTGGTCGAGCCGCACCCGGTCGGCCTCCAGGGCGGCCTTGGCGGCCTCGACATTGGCCGCCGCCACTTTCGACTCGGCGGTGGCGAGGTCGAGCTGCGCCTGGGAGGCGGAGTTGCGGGCGAACAGTTCCGTGACGCGCCGCACGTCGTTCTGCGTGCGGGTGCGGGTCGCCTCGTCGCGGGCCAGGGCGGCCTCGTCGCGGGCGATCTGGGCGCGCAGCTCGCGGTCGTCGAGCCGGTAGAGCACGTCCCCTGCCCTGACCACCTGCCCGTCGCGGGCGAGCTGCTCGGTGATCACGCCGTCGATGCGCGGGCGCAGCACCACCGTGGCGATGGGCTCGATCCAGCCGACGGTGGCCCGGGTGATGGGCAGGTCCGCGCTGCCCGCCAGGGCGGTGCCGACGGCGATGCGCGGCGCGGCCGGCGCGCTCGCCGGCACCGGCGGCACGAAGGCGGCCGGCAGGTGCTGGGCCAGCGCCGGCGGCAGGGCCGCGCGGGTCTCCGTCCAGGCGGCGCGGGCATCCCCCCCGTGGCGGTGGAGCATGACGCCCGCCGCGGCGGCGAGCGCGGCCGCGAGCAGCAGGACGAGGCGGGTCATGCGACGGCTCCGAGATGGGCCGGACGCGGCGCGGCGGCGCCGGCCTGGAGCCCGGTGAGGAAGAAGGCGGCGACGTCGCGGGCGGAGGGGGCGGCGCGGCCGCTGCCGTGGGCGGCCATGCGGATGCCGCCGAGGATCATCATGGCGGCGAGGTCCACGTCCGCCACGCGGAAGCGGCCGGCGGCGATGCCGTCGCGCAGGAGCGCGGCCAGGGCCTCGCGCAGGCCGTCGAACCCCTCGCGCAGCACCCGGCGGCTGCGCTCGCCGAACTCGCTGCTGCGGCTCTCGATGGCGTGCAGGGCGGGCGAGAGCTGCCCCACCCGCTCCAGCACCAGGGTCACCGCCGCCTCGAGCCGGGCGGCCTCGTCCCCGCCCGCGGCCCGCGTCGCCCCGATCCCCTCGCGCAGGTCGGACAGGGTCCAGGCCAGCCCGGCGATGAACAGGGCCTCCTTGGTCGGAACGTAGCGGTAGAGGGTGGGCTTGGCGACGCCGGCGGCCGCCGCGACCGCGTCCATGTGGACGTCCGCGTAGGGCATGCGCGCGAAGAGCCGCATCCCGGCCTCCAGGATGCGGCGGCTGCGGTCCGGATCGAGGGGGCGGGCGGGCTCGCTCATGCGCACCGACTGAACGCGACGGTTCAGTCGCGGCGACTGAACTCGTGGGTTCAGTCTCGCGGGCTCCGGCAACGACACAAGGCGGCGCTCCCGCGGCGTGGTGCCGCAGGATGGCCGCCGGCCGGGTCCGCCCTATCCCCGCCCCGCCACCACGACCATGCGGCGGACCTCGCCGCGCAGGAAGGCCTGCAGGAAGCGGTCGTAGTTGCGGAACGAGACGCAGCCGTTCGAGGCGCCGGTCGGGCCGAGCATGTAGGTGTGGGCGAGGAGCCCGACCCGGCCGTGGATCGCCGCGGGCCCGCCGACCGGGTTCAGGCGGATCGCCCGCACGCCGTGGAAGAGCCGCTCGCGCTCGGTGAGGTCGTAGGTGCCGGGCGGGGTGGCGCCGCGCATCGGCACGTGGACGAAGCGGGGATCGTCCATCTTGTCGCCGAGCCCGGAATGGGCCTCCAGCCGCTCGCCGCTCGGCAGCGTGACGGTCCCGGCGGTGATGTCGTAGATCGCCGTCGCCTCGCCGAGCGGGGGGGACGGCATCGGGCTGAGCAGCCGGCGCGGGGTGGGGTCGATGGTGTCGCGGTCCACCCCCGCGTAGGCGAGCGCCGTGCGGGCCGGCTCCTGCGGGGCCCCGAACAGCTTCTCGAAGAAGGTGCGCGTGTCCGCCATGGCCGCGGCCGGGCTCTGCGCCCGGCCGCGGCGCGGCGTCTGGCGCTCGGCGAGCCGCGGCGTCTCGGGCGGGCGCGCCGCCCGGAACTCGGAGGGCCGGGGCACGGGCAGCGGCACCGGCTGCAGGACGAGCCGGGCCTCCGGGGCGAGCGAGGGCGCCTCGGCCGGCCGCGGGGGCAGGGCCGCGACCTGCACGGGCGGCTCGGCCCGCGGCCCGGCGAAGCCGGCGGCCGCGCGCGAGGGCTCCTGCTGCCACGCGAGCCGCGCCGGATCGAGGGCGGGGGTGGGGTCGAACAGCCACGCGGCCCGGGCCGGCGGCGCGGCGACCGCGGCCGGAACCGGGGCGGGGGGCGCGGCGGGAGCCGGCGCGGGCGCGGTCGGCGCCGGACGGGCGGCCCAGGGCACCACGCCCTCGGAGGCGAAGCCGAACCACGCGACCCCGCCGACGACCAGCAGGGAGCGGATCAGCCCGCGGCGGGGCGCGGGCCAGCGCGGGGACGGACCGGCGGAGGGGAAGGCGCGCTGGACCATGGATACGCTACTCGTCGACGCACGTCCCGAGCGATGCGGCCCGCTGACGGCGCAGCGCGCGCCAGAATAGACTGGCGAGATGCGCGTTCGCGCCGCCGTGAAATGGTCCGTTGCTTCGGGAAGTACCAATTTCGGCTGTATCAGCGATAACACCGCGTGGTTAATCAGCACTGAACCGACGTGGTTAATCATCGCTGAACCGGTGCGGGGAGCGCGCCGGATCGTCGTGGGACGGGCGGGCGCCGGGGCTCCCGGGCGCGCCGGACCGGGCGGCGGAGCGCGCCCTCCCCGGCGAGCCCGCCTTTCCAGTCGTCGCGGCGGCCGGTTATGCCCTACACAGGGGCGGACGATCGGACGCTTGCTCCGATCCGCTTGAGGACGACGCGCGGGGATGATCGCGGGCTGGGCGGTGGTGCTGACCGCACTCACCTACATCTGCGCCCTGTTCACGGTGGCGCATTGGGGCGACGTGTCCGGCCGGCGCCTGATGCGCGACGAGCGCGTGCGGCCGACCATCTACGCCCTGTCGCTCGCGGTCTACTGCACCTCCTGGACCTTCTTCGGCTCGGTCGGGCTCGCCAGCCATTCGGGCCTCGACTTCCTCAC
Source organism: Methylobacterium sp. 4-46 (assembly GCF_000019365.1). Taxonomy (GTDB): domain Bacteria; phylum Pseudomonadota; class Alphaproteobacteria; order Rhizobiales; family Beijerinckiaceae; genus Methylobacterium. Next base: position 3,603,072 of record NC_010511.1, read on the forward strand.
CATCTATGTCGGCCCGGTGCTGGTGATCGGCCTCGGGCACCGGCTGGTGGCACGGGTCGTGCGGATCGCCAAGGCCCAGAACTCGACCTCCGTCGCCGACTTCATCGCGGCCCGCTACGGCAAGAGCGAGCGCATCGCCGCCCTGGTCTGCCTGATCAGCATCGTCGGGGCGATCCCCTACATCGCCCTGCAGCTGCGCGCCGTCGCGGCCTCGCTGCGGGTCTTCCTCGACGCCACGGACGGGCGCGGCGGCGGCACGATCGGCCTGATGGGCGATCTCGGCCTGTTCACCGCCCTGGTCCTCGCCGGCTTCGCGGTCGCCTTCGGGACCCGCCACGCGGACGCCACCGAGCACCAGGACGGGCTGACGCTCGCCATCGCGATCGAGTCGCTCGTCAAGCTCCTCGCCTTCCTGGTCGTCGGCGGCTTCGTGGTCGGCTGGGTGCTGCGGAAGGCGCCGGTGGTCACCCCCGGGGCCCTGCTCGGCGGGACGGCCACCCTGGTCGCCGACACGTCCGGCCCCTGGACGCTGCTGGTGCAGGTGCTGCTCTCGTCCTGCGCCGTGCTGCTGCTGCCGCGCCAGTTCCACATGGCCGTGGTGGAGAACCGGGCGGTGGCGGACGTGACCCGCGCCGCCTGGGCCTTCCCGCTCTACCTCGTGCTCATCAACCTGTTCGTCGTGCCGCTCGCGGTGATCGGCCTGATGATGTTCCCGGACGGGAGCGTCATGCGCGACATGACGGTGCTCGCCCTGCCCCTGGCCGAGCGCGCGGACGGCATCGCGCTCATCGCCTTCGTGGGCGGGCTCTCGGCCGCGACCGCGATGGTGATCGTGGAATCGGTCGCGGTCGCGATCATGATCTCGAACCACCTCGTCATCCCGCTGGTCCTGCGCGGGCGGCCGGGGAGCCAGCGGGCGACCAATCTCGGCGGCGTCGTGCTGGCGGTGCGCCGGGTCGCCATCGTGGTGGTGATCCTGGCGGCCTACGCCTATTCGCGGGTGGCCGGCGAGGTGGCGCTCGCCTCGATCGGCCTCCTGTCCTTCGCGGCCGTGGCGCAGATCGGGCCGGCCTTCCTCGGCGGCCTGATCTGGCGGCGCGGCACCGGCCTCGGCGCGGTGGCGGGGCTGACGGCGGGGCTCGCGGTCTGGGCCTACACGCTGCTGCTGCCGAGCCTGCTCGGCGAATCCGCCAGCCCCTGGGCGCGCGCCTTCCTGGAGGACGGGCCCTTCGGCATCGCGGCCCTCAGCCCCACCGCCCTGATGGGGCTCGACGACCTGCCGCGCCTCGTCCACGGCACGCTCTGGAGCCTCGGCCTCAACGCCCTGGCATATTGGGGCTTCTCGCTGCTGCGGGCGCCGAGCGCGATCGAGCGGCTCCAGGCCGAGGCCTTCGGGCACGAATTCGTGCAGGACGCGCCGCCCCTGCGCCTGTTCCGCGGCACGCTGAGCTTCGGGGAGCTGCGCGCCGCCGTCGCCCGCTTCCTCGGCGAGGAGCGCGCGCAGCGGGCCTTCGACGCCTACTTCGCCGAGCGCGGCCGGATGATCCTCCACCCGGACGCGGTGGCGGGGCTCGGCGAATTGCGCCACGCCGAGCACCTGCTCGCCTCGGCGATCGGCGCCTCCTCGGCCCGGCTCGCGCTCTCGCTGCTGCTCGGGCGGCGCAACGTCTCGCCGCGGGCGGCCCTGCGCCTCCTCGACGACGCCTCGGCGGCCTTCCAGTACAGCCGCGACTTCCTGCAGCACGGCCTCGACCACGCGGGCCAGGGCATCACGGTCTTCGACCGCGACATGACCCTGATCGCCTGGAACCGGGCCTTCGCGGACCTCTACGACCTGCCCAACGACATCATGCGCACCGGCATGCCGCTGGAGGAGATCGTCCGCTACAACGCCGCCCGGGGCGCCTACGGCGACCGCGAGGCGGACGACCTCGTGCGCGAGCGCATCGCCGCCTTCCGGCAGGAGACCGGGCCGCAGCGCCTGCGCCTCTCCCCGAGCGGGCGCGTGATCGAGATCCGGGCCAACGCCCTGCCGAACGGGGGCGTGGTCGCGACCTACACGGACGTCACCGACGCGGTCGCGGCCGAGGAGGCCCGCGAGCGCCTCAACGAGGAGCTGGAGCGCCGGGTGCGGGAGCGGACCGAGGAGCTCACCCGCCTCAACGCCGCGCTGAGCCGCGCCAAGGCCGAGGCCGAGGAGGCCAACGCCTCGAAGACGCGCTTCCTCGCCGCCGCGAGCCACGACATCCTGCAGCCCCTCAACGCGGCCCGCCTCTACGCGGCGGCCCTGGTCGAGCGCGACCGCGCCGCCGACCCGACGCTCGCCGAGAACGTCGACGCCTCGCTGGACGCGGTCGAGGAGATCCTGACCGCGCTCCTCGACATCTCCCGCCTCGACACCGGCGCCCTGACGCCGCAGCTCTCGACCTTCCGGGTCTCCGAGCTGATGCGCCAGATCCGGCGCGAATTCGAGCCGATGGCGCGCGAGAAGGGCCTGGAGCTGCGGGTGATGCCCTGCGGCCTCGGCGTCCGCTCGGACCGGCCGCTCCTGCGCCGGCTGCTCCAGAACCTCGTCTCCAACGCCATCAAGTACACCCAATCGGGCCGGGTCCTGGTCGGTGCGCGCCGCCGCGGCGAGCGCCTCGAACTCATGGTCTGCGACACCGGGCTCGGCATCCCGGCCTCCAAGCGCAAGGTGGTGTTCCAGGAATTCCAGCGCCTCGAACAGGGGGCCCGGGTCGCCCGCGGCCTCGGGCTCGGCCTCTCGATCGTCGAGCGCACCGCGCGGCTCCTCGGTCACCCGATCCGCCTGCGCTCCGAGGTCGGGCGCGGCTCGATCTTCTCGGTCCTGGTGCCGGTCGCCGCCCTGCGGCCGGCCCCGGAGGCCGCCGCGGAGGCGCCCCGCCCGGCGGACGCCGCCCTCTCGGGCCTCTCGGTCCTCGCCATCGACAACGAGCCGGCGATCGTGGACGGCATGGCGCGCCTGCTCGCGAGCTGGGGCTGCCGCGTGCGCACGGCGGGCTCGGTCGGCGAGGCGGTGCGGCGGGTGCTCGCCCCCGCCCCGCCCCCCGACGTGATCGTGGCGGATTACCACCTCGACGAGGGCAACGGGCTCGACCTGATCGCCTCGCTGCGGGCGGCCCTGTCGGCCGACGTGCCGGCGGTGCTGCTCACCGCCGACCGCTCGCCGCCGGTGCGGGAGACGGCCGCGGCGCAGCGCGTCCACCTGCTCACCAAGCCGCTGAAGCCCGCCGCCCTGCGGGCGCTGCTGACCCAGTGGCAGGCCCGGCGGGCGGCGGCCGAGGAACCCTCCGGCTGATCGCGGCGCCGCGCGGCCATCGCCCTCGTCCGGGCGCGCTGGTTCGGCATCGCCGTCCGGACAGCCGATGGCGGTCCTGGCCCGACCTGCTGCCGAACCGGTCGGCGGACAACCGCCCCCTTCACCGGGAGGGCCGCCGGGTCGGCGGCGGCGACGATGCGGAGCCAGGATGCCGGGCGGGACTCCGCCGCGGTCAGTGCCGGACCCACATGATCCGCGCCATCCAGGCGATCTCGGCCGTCGCGATCGAGCGCGCGGCCTCGCCAGGCATCACGGGCGCGAGGTCCGCCACCCGCGCGGTGCGCCGACGCAGCACCGCGCCGACCAGCGCCCCCGTGCGCAGGCTCACCAGGATCCGGTCGCCGCGGCGCATCGGCGCCGTGGCGCAGACCACAAGCACGTCGCCGTCGTGGTAGAGAGGCCGCAGATCGTTGCCCTGAACCTCGATGGCGAAGCAATCCTGCGTGCCGAGATCCGGAAAATCGAGCTCGTCCCAGGCGGACCCGGTCGGGCGGCCGTCCGGCCCGATCCGCCCGGCCACCGCCAGGGCGGCGCTGCCGATCAGCGGCACGACGGCCGCCCCCGCGGCGGCCCGCGGCGAGACGAGCTGCACGAACTCGTCGAGGGTGGCCCCCGTCGCGGCCAGGATCTTGGCGAGGGATTCCGTCGAGGGCCAGCGCCTGCGGCCGTCGGGCGCGACGCGCTTCGAGCGGTTGAAGCTCGTCGGATCGAGCCCCGCGCGCTTGGCCAAGCCCGAGGGGGTCAGCCTGTGGCGCTGCGCGAGATGGTCGATTGCTGACCAAATCCTGTCGTGCGAAAGCATGGGGAGAGTATCTATCACCCGCAATCAGATCTGCGGACCGCTTCGCCCGACACTACTCGGCGTCATCCGAAAGGCAACGCCGCGTGGATGCCGCCCCGTAATAAATCCGGTTTCGCGCGAGAGGCGCCTCGGAATCCTCAGCCATGAGCATGATTTACAAGATCTGCCCGGCCCCGCTGTGGCGGGACGCGCAGGCCGCCGGCCGCTTCCTCGGCGCCCCGGTCGACCTCGCGGACGGGTACATCCACTTCTCCACCGCCGCCCAGGTCGCCGAGACCGCCGCCCGGCATTTCGCCGGCCAGGATGACCTCGTCCTCGTCGCGGTCGCGGCGGAGGATCTCGGCGAGGCCCTGCGCTACGAGCCCTCCCGGGGCGGCGCCCTGTTCCCGCACCTCTACGGGCCGCTGCCGCTCGCGGCGGTCCGCTCCGCGGTGCCGCTCCGGCTCGGACCGGACGGGCGCCACCGTTTCCCCGCGGACCTGGAGGGCTGACACGCCTTGCTCGCCAGCCTGTTCCCCCTCGCCCGGCCCGTTCTCCACGCCCTCGACGCCGAGACGGCCCATCGCCTGACCCTGCGGGCGCTCGCGCTCCTGCCCCCCGGACCACCGCCCGCCGACGACCCGGCCCTGGCGGTCGCGGCCTTCGGCAGGCGCTTCCCGAACCCGGTCGGGCTCGCGGCGGGATTCGACAAGGGGGCCGAGGTGCCGGACGCGCTCCTGCGCCTCGGCTTCGGCTTCGTGGAGGTCGGCGGCGTGGTGCCGCTGCCCCAGCCCGGCAACCCGCGCCCGCGGGTCTTCCGCCTGCCCCGCGACGGCGCCGTCATCAACCGGTTCGGGCTCAACAGCGAGGGGCTCGCCACCGTGGCGGCGCGACTCGCCGCGCGGGCCGGCCGGCCCGGCCTGATCGGCGCGAATATCGGGGCCAACAAGGAGGCGGCCGACCGGCTGGCCGATTACGTGACCTGCACGCGGGCGCTCGCGGGCCTCGTCGACTTCATCACCGTGAACGTCTCCTCGCCCAACACGCCGGGCCTGCGCGACCTGCAGGGCGAGGCCTTCCTGGACGAGCTCCTGGCCCGGGTCGTGGAGGCCCGCGACGCGGCAGGGGGCGGGCGCCGCGCCGCCATCCTGCTCAAGATCGCGCCCGACATCACCCTCGGCGCCCTCGACGCCATCGCGGCCACGGCCCTGCGGCGCGGGGTGGAGGGGCTCGTCGTCTCGAACACCACGGTGGCGCGGCCCGCCGGCCTCGCGGAGGCGGCGCGCGCCCGCGAGGCCGGCGGGCTCTCCGGCCGGCCGCTCTTCTCGCCCTCGACGCGGCTCCTCGCCGAGACCTTCCTGCGGGTCGGCACCCGCCTGCCCCTGGTCGGGGTCGGCGGGATCGATTCGGCCGAGGCCGCCTGGACCAAGATCCGGGCCGGCGCCAGCCTCCTGCAGCTCTACTCGGCCCTGGTCTATGCGGGCCCCGGGCTCGTCGGGACGATCAAGCGCGGGCTCGCCGCGCGCCTCGCCGACCAGGGCCGGCCGCTCGCCGCGTGGGTCGGCCGCGACGCGGCCGAACTCGCGCGCAGCGCCTGACCGGGGCCGCGTCGCGGCCCGCCCGCGGCCGGCCGGAGGCGGCCGCCCGGGCCGCGGCTCACGCCGCGGGCACCTGCGCGGGCACCTGCGCGGGGCCGGCGGGGGCCGCGCCGGCGGGGGCCGGCCCGAAGGCGGCCCGGGCGAGCCTCGGGTAGAGCAGGCCCTGGCCGATGCCGCGGGCGGCCAGGAAGGCCAGGAGCGCGAGCCACAGGCCGGTATTGCCGAGGCCCTGCACGCCCCCCAGCACCGCCAGGTAGGCGGCGAGCGCCGCGACCATCAGGTTGCGCATCGGCCGGGTCCAGGTCGCCCCGATATAGATCCCGTCGAAGGCGAAGGCCGCCGCGGCCACGACGGGCGTCAGGGCCGCGAAGGGCAGGTAGAGGCGCGCGAGGGCGCGCACCTCGGGATTGGTGCTGATCGCGTCGATGAAGGCGCCGCCCGTCGCCAGGAACAGCAGCGAGACCGCGAGGCCGAAGCCGAGGCACCAGCCGAGCGCGTAGCGGACGGCGCGCCGGAAGGCGCCCTCCCGGCGGGCGCCGAGCGCCTGCCCGCACAGCACCTCCGCCGCGGTGGCGAAGCCGTCGAGGAAGAAGCTGCCGACGAGGAACAGGTTCTGCAGCACGGCATTCGCCGCGAGGGTGAGGTCGCCCGCCCGCGCCCCGAGCGCCGAGAAGGAGCCGAAGGCCGCGATCACGGCCAGGGTGCGCACCATCACGTCGCCGTTGACCGCGAGCATGCGCAGCAGGGAGGTCCGCTCCAGCACCTCCGCGCGGGGGATCCGCCAGGGCCGGGAGCCGAGGCGGCGCAGCACCAAGAGGCCGAGGAGGAAGCCCAGGGCCTCGGCCAGGACCGCCGCCAGGGCCGCCCCCGCGACCCCGAGGCCGAGGCCGAGCACGAGCAGGATCGTGAGCGCGATGTTCGCGACGTTCATGGCGACCTGGAGGGCGAGGCCGAGATCGGTGCGCCCGCGTCCCAGGGTCGAGCCCAGCACGGCGTAGTTCATGAGCGTGAACGGCGCCGCGACGATGCGGATGCCGAAATAGGTCGCGAGGGCCGCGGTGACCGCCGGGCTCGCGCCGGCGAGCGCGAAGGCCGCCTCGCCGAGCGGCCGCTGCAGGGCGACGAGCAGCAGGCCCACGCCGCCCCCGACCGCCAGCGCCCGCGCCAGGGCCCGGTCGATCTCGGCCGCGTCGCCCGCCCCGGCGGCCTGGGCGGTGAGCCCGGCGGTGGCCATGCGCAGCGAGCCGAAGGTCCAGAACAGGTAGTCGAACAGGACGGCCCCGAGGGCGAGCGCCCCGAGGAGCGCGGCATCGCCCAGCCGCCCGATCGCCGCCGCGCCGACGACGCCGAGGAGCGGCGTCGTGACATTGGCGAGGGTCATCGGCAGGGCGAGGGCGAGGACGCGGCGGTTCGTCACCGCCGGGGCTGCGGACGCGTCCATGCGCCTAGCGCCCGCCCGCGAGCAGCCGCGACAGCAGCCAGAGCGGCACGACCACGACGGCGCCGGCGATCAGCCAGGTCCCGGCGTCGTGGAAGGTCGACAGGCCGAGGTCGATGAGCGTGCGCAGCGTGTCGTAGGCGTGGACGTAGAGCGCCCGGGGGGTGATCCCGATCATCGCCATGCCGGCGCCGACCAGGAGCGACAGGAAGACGAGCCGGACGAGGACGGCGGCGGGCGAGCCGCCCAGGAAGCGCCGCAGGTCCGAGCCGGCCCGATGCGCGCCGGACCCGTCATAGGCCCCGCGCGGATCCTGGCCGCCGCGCGGATCGTGCGGCCGCCCGGGCGGAATGGTGAAACGCGGATCGCTCATCGGGGCCTCGCGGAAGGGGATCGAACGGAAAGCTGCGGCCTGCCGCACACACGTCCCCGCAAATCTGCAACGGACGCGTTACGTCGCTCCGCGGCGCGTCGTAAAGATGGCGAGCGTCAAGCCCCACACCAGGAGGGCGCGCCATCGATTCACGAGGGAGACGTCCGCCGCAGCGGGCGGTCACGGGTTCGCAGCATGATCGACCACGCGCTCTTCGATCCCGCCAAGGCCGACCCGGATGCGGAGCGGCTCAACCGGGAGATCATGGCCGCGCAGGCGAGCGCCCCGGATCCCTGGTCGCTGCCCGTCGCCGAGGTGCGGGCCCGGCGACGACAGGGCAGCGCCGCCTTCCCGGCGATGCCGCAGAGCCCGCGGGCCGAGACGCTGACCATCCCGGGCCCGGGCGGCCCGATCGCCCTCAGGGTGATTCGCCCGGTGCGCAAGCCGCGCGGCGCCTACCTGCACATTCACGGCGGCGGCTGGATCTGGGGCGCGGCCGACGAGCAGGACCCCTGGCTGGAGCGCATCGCCGACCGCTGCGGCTTCGTCTGCATCTCGGTCGAGTACCGGCTCGCGCCCGAGCACCCCTACCCGGCCCCGCTCGACGATTGCGCGGCGGCGGCGCTGTGGCTGCACGGCGAGGGGCGGCGCCTGTTCGGCGTCGAGGCGCTGACCATCGGCGGCGAATCGGTCGGAGCCCACCTCTCGGTGATGACGCTCCTGCGCCTGCGCGACCGCCACCGGCTCCCGAAGGCGTTCCGGGGCGCGAACCTGTTCTCCGGCCTGTTCGACCTCGGCGTCACCGCGAGCGCCCGCAACTGGGGCGAGGAGCGGCTCGTCCTCAATTCCCGCGACGTGCGCCGCTTCGCGGACGGCTTCGTGCCCGAGGGGGTCGCCCGGCGCTCGCCCGAGGTCTCGCCGCTCTACGCCGATCTCAAGGGCCTGCCCCCCGCCCTGTTCTCGGTCGGGACCCGCGACCCGCTCCTCGACGACACGCTGTTCATGTCGATGCGCTGGGCCGCGGCCAATAACGGGGGCTACACGGCGGTCTATACCGGCGGCTGCCACGTCTTCATCCGCTACCCCCTGGCGATGACCGAGCGGGCGCTGGAGCTGATCGAGCGCTTCCTGATGGCGCTGGCCTGAAGCCGGGCGCCGTCAGGCCGTGCGCGCGACGGTGGTGCCGATCGGGGCGGCCTGCGCGGCCTCCGACTCGCGCGCGTAGGTCTTGGCGCGCAGGGCCGATTCGGAGGGGAGCTGGTCGAGCACCGAGCCGGAATTCGGGTCGAGCACCTGGAACACCATCTGCTGGGTCTCGACGTCGCGGCGGTAGCGCACCTCGGAGCGGCCGGCATCGGGCGACGGCTCGGGCGGGGCTTCCGCGAGGGCGCGCTTCGCCTCCGGGCTCAGGTCGAGGGTGACGGCGTCGTCGAGCGGCGCGGATTCGGGCTCGCGCCCGCCGGTCGGGCGGCGCGGCGGAGGGTCCGCCTCGATCGGGGCAGGCGCGCTCGGCGCCGCCAAGGACCGGATCTCGAACATCGAGAGTCCCCAGGTGTTCATGCTGGCATGATCAGACACCCGTCGTCCCTACCCGGACCTTAACGGCGCGCCCCGCTCGCGCGCTGGTGTGAAGGCCTGGTTAACGCCGGCGCATTCTTTTTCACGACATCGCGCCGGCGGTTCGCCCGGCGGGCGCCCTGAGGGCGGGGCCGGTGCGGTGGCGGATCGGACCCATCGCGGCGGGCGCCGCGGGCTCAGGCCGGCGCGACGAATTCCGCGGTCTCGCGGGTCCAGGCGCGGGCCTGATCGCTCAGGGTGAGGCCGAGCCCGGGCCGGGTCGGCACGATCATCCGGCCGCCCTCGAGGGCCAGCCGCTCGTTGAAGAGCGGTTCGAGCCACTCGAAATGCTCCACCCAGGGCTCGCGCTGGAGCGCGGCGGCGAGGTGGATGTGCAACTCCATGGCGAAGTGCGGCGCGACGGTGAGGCCGGCGAATTCCGCCAGCGCCGCCACCTTGAGGAAGGGCGTGATGCCGCCGACCCGCGGCGCGTCCGGCATCAGGTAGTCGGCGCCGTTCTGGCGGATGAAGTCCCAGTGCTCGGCGACGCTCGTCAGCATCTCGCCGGTGGCGATCGGCGTGTCGAGGGCGGCGGCGAGCGCCGCGTGGCCGGCCGCGTCCAGGCAGTCGAGGGGCTCCTCGATCCAGACGAGGTTGAAGGCCTCGAAGATCCGGCCCATGCGCAGGGCGGTCGGCCGATCCCATTGCTGGTTGGCATCGACCATCAGCGGGACCTCGTCGCCGAGGCGCTCCCGCACGGCGGCGACCCGCTTCACGTCGAGGGCCCCGTCCGGCTGCCCAACCTTGAGCTTGATGCCGCCGATCCCGCGGGCGCGGGAGCGCTCGGCATTGACCAGCAGCTCGTCGAGGGGCGTGTGCAGGAAGCCGCCCGACGTGTTGTAGCAGCGCACCGAATCGCGGTGCGCCCCGAGGAGCTTGGCGAGCGAGAGGCCGGCCCGCCTCGCCTTCAGGTCCCAGAGGGCGACGTCGAAGGCGCCGATCGCCTGGACCGCGAGGCCGCCGCGGCCGGCCGAGGCTCCCGCCCAGGCCAGGCGGTCCCAGGCCTTGGCGATGTCGCTCGGATCCTCCCCGAGCAGGGCGGGCGCGATCTCGCGGGCATGGGCGAACTGCCCCGGGCCGCCGGCCCGCTTCACGTAGCTGAAGCCGAGGCCGCCCGACCCGTCCCCGGCCTCGATCTCGCAGACCAGGATGGCGATCTCGGTCATCGGCCTCTGGCGCCCGGTGAGCACCTTGGCGTCGCTGATCGGGCTGGCGAGCGGCAGGGTCACCGCGTGCAGCCTGATCCGGCGGATCGTGTCGGTCCCGTGCGGCATCCTCGTTCCTCCCGGTGATGGCCCGTGCCGGTGATGGCCCGTGCCGGTGATGGGCCCTGGCGGGCGCGGCGCCCCGGGCGGGGCGCCCGCGCGACGTCAGGTCGGGAGCGCCGCGACCTTGGCGGCGGTCCGCACCCGGCCCGGCGCCGTGAGCAGGGCGAGGAGGGCCGAGAGCACCGCGCAGGCGGTGAGGAAGCCGAGCGCCGCCCCGAAGCCGCCGGTCGCGTCCTTGATCCAGCCGACCACGAAGGGGCCGACGAAGCCGCCGAGATTGCCGATCGAGTTGATCATCGCGATGCCGCCCGCGGCGGCGGTGCCGGTCAGGAACTCGCTCGGCATGGTCCAGAAGGCCGGCTTGCAGCCGTAGAGCCCGATCGTCGCCACCGCGATCGCCACCACCGCCATCAGGGTGTTGCCGTAGAGGCCCGCCGCGGCCAGCCCCCCCGCCCCGAGCAGGCAGGCGACGATGTAGTGCCACTTGCGCTCGCGCATCCGGTCCGAGGACCAGCTCCAGACGAGGAGCCCGATCGTGCCGACCACGTAGGGCGCGGCGCTGACGAGGCCGACCTCCAGGTCGGAGCCGCCGAGGCCCTTCACGATCTGCGGCAGGAAGTAGGTGATCCCGTAGGTCGCCGTGACGATGGTGAAGTACATCAGGGCGAGCGAGAGCACGCGCAGGTCCGAGAAGGCGCGGCGCAGGCTCATGTGGCCCTGCTCCTGGCGCAGCAGGTCCTGCCGCTCCCGCTCGATCGCGCCGCACAGCCACGCCTTCTCGTCGGGCGCGAGCCAGTCGGCGACGGCGGGCGAGTCGGTGAGCCAGCGCAGCACCACGAAGGCGAGGAGCACGGCCGGGGCCGCCTCGACCAGGAAGAGCCACTGCCAGCCCGCCAGCCCGAGCGCCCCGTCGAGGCGCAGGAGCACGCCCGAGAGCGCCGCCGTCACGGCGTTCGAGACCGGAACCGCCAGGTAGAGCGAGGCCAGCACGCGGCTGCGATAGGCCTTCGGGAACCAGTAGGTGAAGTAGAGGATCACGCCCGGGAAGAACCCGGCCTCGGCGACGCCGAGGAGGAAGCGCATCACCACGAAGCTGGTCGGCCCGGTCACGAAGGCCATCGCGCCCGCCACGAGGCCCCAGGAGATCATGATGCGGGCGATCCAGCGCCGCGCCCCGGCCTTCTCCAGGAGCAGGTTGCTCGGCACCTCGAAGACGAAGTAGCCGAGGAAGAAGATGCCGGCCCCGAAGCCGAAATCCTTCGCCGAGAGCCCCAGTGCCTGCGACATGCCGCCGGTCGCCGCGAAGCTGACGTTGGTGCGGTCGATGTAGGCGATGAGGTAGATGATGACGATGAGCGGCAGGAGGCGCCACGCCACCTTGCGGATCGTCCTCGCCTCGAGTTCGCGGTCGGCCAGATCCATGGTTTCCTCCCGATTGTCGGTTATCGCGTCGTTGCCGGGGCCGGATCGCCCCGGAGGTCCCGATGGCGTCAGGTGACGGGCGCCGGGTTGAAGAGGGTGAGGTCGTTGTAGAGGCCCCAGCGGTCCGACCAGGGCTTGGTGCGCCCGCTCGCCACGTCGAGGATCAGGCGGAAGAGCTCCCAGCCCATCTCCTCGATCGTCGCCTCGCCGGTGGCGATCCGGCCGGCATCGAGGTCGATCAGGTCCGACCAGCGCTCGGCGAGCTCCGTGCGGGTCGCCACCTTGATCACCGGCGCCTCGGCCAGCCCGTAGGGGGTGCCCCGCCCCGTGGAGAAGACCTGCAGGGTCATGCCGGAGGCGAGCTGCAGCGTGCCGCAGACGAAGTCGCTCGCCGGGGTCGCGGCGAAGATCAGGCCCTTCCGGCGCACCCGCTCGCCCGGCGCGAGCACGCCGCGAATCGCGCTCGTGCCCGACTTCGCCACCGAGCCGAGGGCCTTCTCGACGATGGTGTTGAGCCCGCCCTTCTTGTTGCCGGGCGAGGGATTGGCGCTGCGGTCGGCCTGCCCGCGGGCGAGGTAGGCGTCGTACCACGCCATCTCGCGGATCAGCGCGCGGGCCACCTCCTCGGTCTCGGCCCGCGGGGTGAGGAGGTGGATGGCGTCGCGCACCTCGGTGACTTCCGAGAACATCACGGTCGCCCCGCAGCGCACCAGCAGGTCGGCGCAATAGCCGAGCGCCGGGTTGGCGGTGACGCCCGAGAAGGCGTCGCTGCCGCCGCATTGCAGCCCGACGACGAGGTCCGAGGCCGGGCAGGTCTCGCGGCGGCGGCGGTTCAGCACCTCCAGCCGCGCCCGCGCCATCGCCATGATGCTCTCCAGCATCATGCCGAAGCCCTGGTGGCGCTCGTCCTGGAGCCGCACCACGCCCTCGCCCTGCCCGTCCGGCAGCAGCCGCTCGGAGACGAGCTTCTCGCAGCCGAGGCCCACCACCATCACCTCGCCACCGAAATTCGGGTTCTGGGCGAGGCTCTGCAGGGTGCGGATCGGGATCACGGCCTCGGGCGCGTTGATGGCGACGCCGCAGCCATAGGCGTGGGTCAGCCCGACCACGTCGTCGACGTTCGGGTAGCGCGGCAGCAACTCCTCGCGGATGCGCCGGACGGCGACGTCGAGGGTGCCGGCGACGCATTGCACGCTGGTCGAGATGGCCAGGATGTTGCGCGTGCCGACCGAGCCGTCCGGGTTGCGGTAGCCCTCGAACGTGTAGCCGTCGAGGGGCGGGAGGGGCGCCGGGACCCGGGTGGCGAGCGCGAGGGCGTCGAGGGCCGGCGCGGGCGGCGTCCGCACCCGGCTCTCCTCGACCCAGGCGCCGCGGGAGATGTCCCGCAGGGCGGTGCCGATCACCTCGCCGTAGCGGCGCACCGGGGCGCCCTCGGGGATGTCGGCGAGGGCCACCTTGTGGCCCTGCGGCACGAATTCGCGCAGGGTGAGCCCGTCCGGAAGTGCGGTGCCGGCCGGCAGCCCGAAGGCGTTCACCACGATCGCGACGTTGTCGTCCGGGTGGAGCCGGATCGTGCGGGGCAGGTCCCCCGCGAGTCCCGGACTCGTCTTGGTTCCCGGACTCGTCTTGACTCCCGGACTCGTCTTGGCGTCCGCCGGCATCGGATCCTCCCTCTCGCGGCGCGCCGGCCGCGGCGACGGGCCAGCAGGCGCTGGCGCGGATCCGGCGGCTCGCCTCGGCTCAGGCCTCGGCCCAGCCCGTGGTTGAGAGAGTCATAGCGAGCGCATTCATCTCGGGCCAACTCAGAGTCGGCATGGATTGATGCCGGAAATGGATCGACGGGCGGCGGGCCGGCCGGATTCCCCGCCCGCGGACGCGAAGCGGCGCGGGTGCCGAACGGCCCCGCGCCGGGATCTGCCTCGCGCGTGAAGCGGCGGCGCCGGGCCGGGAGCCCGCCCCTACTCGGCCGCGATCGAGGCCGGAACGACGGGCACCACCCGGGCGGCGCAGAACTTGAACTCCGGGATCTTGCCCATCGGGTCGAGCGCCGGGTTGGTGAGCAGGTTCGCGGCGGCCTCGGCGTAGCAGAAGGGCATGAACACCATCCCCTCCGGCACGTCGCGGTCGGAGCGCACCTTCACCTCGACGGCGCCGCGGCGGGTCTCGAGGCGCATCCGGTCGCCCGGCACGAGGCCGAGCCGGCCGAGTTCGCGCGGCGCCATGAAGGCCACCGCCTCGGGCTCGATCGCGTCGAGCACCCCGGCGCGGCGGGTCATCGAGCCCGTGTGCCAGTGCTCCAGCACGCGGCCGGTCGAGAGGACCATCGGGAACTCGGTGTCCGGCACCTCGTCGGGCGGCGTCACCGCGGCCGGAACGATCTTGGCGCGCCCGCTCTCGGTCGGGAACCCGGCGTAGAAGATGATCTCGTGGCCGGGCTCGTCCGGCGCGTCGACCGGGTAGGTGACGGCGCCCTCGCGCTCCACCCGCTCCCAGGTGATGTTCTTGAGCGAGGGCATCACCCGGGCCATCTCGGTGAAGATGTCGGCCGGGCCGCCATAATCCCAGGCCAGGCCGAGGCGCCGGGCCATCTCCTGGATGATCCACCAATCCTGGCGCGCGTCGCCCGGGGGCGGCACGACCGGGCGGGCCATCTGCACGCGGCGATCGGTATTGGTGAAGGTGCCGGCCTTCTCGGCGAAGGCCGAGGCCGGCAGCACCACATCGGCGTGGAAGGCGGTCTCGGTCAGGAAGAGGTCCTGCACGACGAGGTGGTCGAGCATCGCCAGCGCCTGCCGGGCGTGGTTGAGGTCGGGATCCGACATCGCCGGGTTCTCACCCTCGACGTACATGCCGCGGATGCTGCCGGCGTGGATCGCCCGCATGATCTCCACCACGGTGAGACCCTGCTTGGGATCGAGGGACTGGCCCCAGAAGTCCTCGAACAATTCCCGCACCGCCGCCTTCTCGACGGATTGGTAGTCCGGATAGACCATCGGGATCAGGCCGGCATCGGAGGCGCCCTGGACGTTGTTCTGGCCGCGCAGGGGGTGCAGGCCGGTGCCGGGCCGGCCGATCTGGCCGGTGGTGAGGGCGAGCGCGATCAGGCAGCGGGAATTGTCCGTGCCGTGCACGTGCTGGCTCACGCCCATGCCCCAGAAGATGATCGAGGCCTTCGAGCGGGCGTAGAGCCGGGCCACCTCGCGCAGGGTCTCGGCCGGGATGCCGCACACCTTCGCCATCTTCTCGGGCGTGAACTCGCGGATGCGGTCCTTCAGCGCGTCGAAGTTCTCGGTGTAGCCGGCGATGTACTGCTGATCGGTGAGCCCCTCCTCGACGATCACGTTCAGCATCGCGTTCAGCATGGCCACGTCGGTGCCCGGCTTGAAGGCGAGGTGGCGATAGGCGTGGCGCGACAGGACCTGCCGGCGCGGGTCCATGATGATCAGCTTGGCGCCGCGCTCCTTGACGGCGTTCTTGATGAAGGTGGCGGCGACCGGGTGGTTCACGGTCGGGTTCGCGCCGATGACGACGATCACCTCGGCGTCGAGCGCCGCCGAGAACGGGGCCGAGACGGCGCCCGAATTCAGCCCCTCCATCAGCGCGGCCACCGAGGAGGCGTGGCAGAGCCGGGTGCAATGGTCGACGTTGTTGGTGCCGAAGCCGAGCCGCACCAGCTTCTGGAACAGGTAGGCTTCCTCGTTCGAGCCCTTGGCCGAGCCGAAGCCCGCCAGCGCGTGGCGTCCGTGGCTGTCGCGCACGCGCCTCAGGCCGCCGGCCGCGCGCGCGAGGGCCTCCTCCCAGCTCGCCTCGCGGAAATGGGTCCAGGGATTGGCCGGATCGACCTGGTCGTTGGCGTCCTTGGCGACGTTGTCGAGGCGAATCAGGGGCTTGGTCAGCCGGTGGGGGTGGTGGACGTAGTCGAAGCCGAAGCGGCCCTTCACGCAGAGCCGGTTGTGGTTGGCCGGGCCGTCCTTGCCCTCCGCGTAGACGATGCGGTCGTCCTTGACCTTGTAGGAGACCTGGCAGCCGACGCCGCAATAGGGGCAGAGCGAGTCGACCGAGCGGTCGGGATAGACCTCGCGCTGCTGCGCATCGTTCAGGTAGGCGGCCGGCATCAGGGCGCCGGTCGGGCAGGCCTGGACGCACTCGCCGCAGGCGACGCAGGTCGAGGAGCCCATCGGGTCGTCGAAGTCGAACACGACCTTGGCGTCCGCGTTGCGGTAGGCCATGCCGATCACGTCGTTGACCTGGACTTCGCGGCAGGCCCGGACGCAGAGGTTGCACTGGATGCAGGCGTCGAGGTTCACCCGCATCGCCGGGTGGCTCGCGTCGGTCGCCCAGCGCTCCTCGGCCGGGAAGCGGCTCTCGCTCACGCCGACGTGGTCGGCCTGCGACCAGAAGTGCGAGTCCGGATCGTGCGAGGTCGCGCGCTCCGGCTGATCGGCGACGAGGAGCTCCATCACCATGGCGCGGGCCTTCACGGCCCGGTCGGTCTGGGTCTTGACCTTCATGCCGACGGCCGGCGTGCGCTTGCACGAGGCCGCGAGCACGCGCTCCCCCTCGATCTCGACCATGCAGGCGCGGCAATTGCCGTCCGGCCGGTAGCCCGGGGCGGGCTTGTGGCAGAGGTGCGGGATGTGGGTGCCGAGCCGCTGGGCGACCGCCCACAGGGTCTCGCCCGGGCGCGCCTCGACCTGCTCGCCGTCGAGCTCGAACACGACGCCGGGGATGCCCGCCGGCAGGTCGCGCAGCGACAGGGTCCCGCTCGGGGCGGGCCCGGCCTGCCCGCCGGCCTTCGTGCCCTGCGAGTAGGAGCCGCCGCCCTGGGGCGTGCCGCCGGTGCCGCCGGCATCCTGGGGCGCGGAGGGCCGGGTCGCGAGCGGGTCGCCGCCGGCCGGGTTGCTGTTCTGGGTGCCGCTGCTCATGGTGTCGCTTCCGCTTCCGGCCCGTCCCGCCCTACTCGGCCGCCATGGGCCGCGGGGTCGGGAAGAGGTCCGGGAAATACTTGATGACGCTGGTGAGCGGATTCGAGGCCGCTTGGCCGAGGCCGCAGATCGAGGCGTCGCGCATGCATTGCGACAACTCGCCGAGGAGGTCGGTGTCCCAGACCCCGCTCTCCATCAGCATGCGGGCCTTCTGGGTGCCGACCCGGCAGGGCGTGCATTGGCCGCAGGACTCGTCCTCGAAGAACCGCATCAGGTTGAGGGCCGCACCGCGGATGTCGTCCTTGTCGGAGAGCACCACCACGGCGGCCGAGCCGATGAAGCAGCCGTACTTCTCGAGGGTCCCGAAATCGAGCGGGATGTCGTCCATCGCGGCCGGCAGGATGCCGCCCGAGGCGCCGCCCGGCAGGTAGGCCGCGAAGCGGTGGCCCTCGGCCATGCCGCCGCAGAATTCCTCGATCAACTCGCGGATGGTGACCCCGGCCGGCGCGAGCTTCACGCCCGGCTCCCTCACCCGGCCCGACACCGAGTAGGAGCGCAGGCCCGTGCGGCCGTTGCGGCCGTGGCTCTTCCACCAATCCGGGCCGCGCTCGATCAGGTCGCGAATCCAGTACAGCGTCTCGACGTTGTTGATCAGCGTCGGGCGCCCGAACAGGCCGACCTGGAACGGGTACGGGGGCTTGTGGCGCGGCAGGCCGCGCTTGCCCTCGATCGACTCGATCAGCGAGGATTCCTCGCCGCAGATATAGGCTCCGGCCCCGCGCCGCAGGTGCAGGCGCGGCCCGCCCGGCGGCAGCTTGGCGATCTCCCGCGCCAGGATCTGGCGGGCGATCGGGTACTCGTCGCGGATGTAGAGGTAGACGTCCTCGGCCTCGACCACGTGGGCGCCGATCAGGGTGCCTTCGAGGAAGCGGTGCGGGTCGGTGTTGAGGTAGAGCTGGTCCTTGAAGGTGCCGGGCTCGCCCTCGTCGCCGTTCACCGCCATCAGGCGCGGGCCGGGCTCGCCGCGCACCGAGCGCCACTTGCGACCGGTCGGGAAGCCCGCCCCGCCGAGGCCCCGCAGCGAGCCGTCGTCGAGGACCTTGAGCACGTCCTCGACCGAGAGATCGCCGGCGCGCAGGCGCTCCAGGGTCCGGTAGCCGCCCGCGTCCCGGTAGGCGTCGAAATCGATCGTGTCGGGAAGATGCGCGTGCGTGTCGCCGGCCGCGACCGCCGCCCGCACAGTCTCGACCGTGGCCCGGTGCAGGAAATTGTGCCCGACCTCGGCGGCCGGGGCGTGGTCGCACAGGCCGACGCAGGGCGCGCGCACCACGCGCACCTGCGCGCCGATCTCCGCCTGGAGCGCGGCGAGGAGCTCCTCGGCGCCGTGCATCGCGCAGGTGAGGCTGTCGCAGACCCGCACGGTCAGCGCCGGGATCGCCGCCTCGCCCTCCTTCACCACGTCGAAATGGGCGTAGAAGGTCGCGGTCTCGAACACCTCCGCGAAGGCGAGCCCCATCTCGTCGGCGAGCGCCGCGAGGTGGGGGGCGCTGATCTGCCCGTAGGTGTCCTGGACGAGGTGCAGGTGCTCGATGAGGAGGTCGCGGCGGCGCGGCGCCTCGCCGAGGAGCGCGGCGATCTCGGCCTTCGCCCGGGGATCGACCTGGCGCCCCTTCGGCACCGGCCTCGCCCGCTCGCGACCGCGTCCGGGGTGTTCGAAGCGCTTGACGCGCGACACATCGTGCTGGCTCATGGGGTCACCGTACCAGCTGGCATACAAAATACAAGGTACCGCACGGGGGCGCTCGCGCTGTGATCTTCGCCGGGCTGTGTCGCGGATCGTGAGGCGGGGCTCCCGGCGCGCCGGGAGCCGATCGCCGCGCCCGACGCGACGAACCGACCCTCGTGGAGCGCGGGAGCATAAGGATCGCGGGCGCGTCCGTCAGGAGCGGCCACCCCCCACGAAAGTCCAAGCCGCCCCCTGCGCGCCTTCGGCGGCCCTACTGGCCGCCGAAGGCGCGCAGGGGGCGGCCGGCTTCCGAGCGCTGCTCCATGGTGACGCGGCCGCTCCCGGCATCGAAGGCGGCGAGGCGCGGGCCCGCCACGGCGTCGAGGCTCTCCTCGAACGCGTCGAGGGCGGCGTTCACGGCGCCGACGCCCTCGGGCCATGCCCGGGCAAGGCGGGCGGCGAGGTCCTGCCGCAGGCTGTCGGTGAGCGGCGGACGCGTCTCGGCGGCGTAGGCCTCGGCGACGAGGCGCGCTTCCTCGGCGGGACTTCTCTCGGCATTCGGCATGGCGGGCTCCCTCCGGTGGGCGAGGGAAACGCGCGAGCGGCCGCTTCGTCGCAGGGCCGGCGGGCGGGCCGCCCGCCGGCCCTGCGGCTCAATGGCTCATCAGGCAGCAGGTCGTGGTGGTCTGCAGGATGGTGCGGGTGGCCCCGCCGAACAGCCACTCGCGCAGGCGGCTGTGGCCGTAGGCGCCCATCACCAGGAGGTCGGCCCGGAAGGCGGCGGCGTTGGCGAGGAGCGCCTCGCCGGGGCGGATCCCCGATTCGGGGATCAGCCGGGAGGACGCCTTCACGCCGTGCCGGACCAGGAAATCCGCGACGTCGGCGAGCCCCTTGGCCTCGACCTCCGGCTCGACGCCCAGCACCAGCACCTCGCTCGCCCGGGCGAGCAGCGGCAGGGCGGCGCTCACCGCCCGGCGGGCCTCCGGGGCGTCCTTCCAGGCCACGACCGCCCGATCGGCCCGCAGCCGGGTCGGGCCCGGCGGCACGACCAGGACGGGGCGGCCCGCCTCCATCAGGAGCGGCCCGGGCGCCACGCCGAGGGGGCCGTGATCGCCGTCCTCGGCACCGTGGCGGCCCACGACCAGGAGGTCGGCGGCCCGCGCCTGCAGGGCGAGGTAGGGCAGCGCCGGAGCGAGGGCGGCCCGCCAGGACGCCTCCGCGTAGCCGCCGGCCGCCCGCTCGAAGACGTCGCGCGCCAGCCCGATCTCGTCGAGCACGCGGTCCTTCTCGGCCTCGTAGATCCGCTCGGCCTCGGCGATGTCGGTGGCGGTGACCGGGTCGGGCACCTGCCGGGCGGCGACGCCGATCAGGCGGGCCTCGAACCGGCCCGCGAGGTCCGCGGCGAGCTGCGCGCGGGCCTGGGCGGCGGCGCCGAGATCGAGCGAGACCATGATGCTGGCGTAAGTCATCGCACCTCTCCCCGATGGATCCCTGCCGATGGATCCCTGCCGATGGATCCCTGCCGATGGGACGGCCGGTTGGGACCAGGGCGATCCTGCCTCCCCGGGCGCGCCTCCGCGTTGATCCAGCGCAAAGGCCGGCCGGCCGCGCATCACGCCGGCGGAGGCTTGATCCACATCAAGGTTGGTGGGGTGAGCCCGCCGGATAAGCGCTCGTCAGCGCGGGATCCCCCGCCTTCCTGCGAGCGAGCCATGGCGTCAGCCCGATCCAGCAAATACATGACAGAGGGCGAGGCCGGCCTGTGCGCGGCCCTCGGTCTCGGCTTCGTCCTCAGCCTCATCGCGGCGGCCAAGGCCGTCGACGCGCCCTTCGGCGCCCACGCGGTGATCTTCGCGGCCGCCTCCGCGGCCGGCATCGTGGCGATCCTGCGCCGCTACGCGGCCCGCGACCCGGAGCCGGTGCCGCAGGAGATCGCCGGCAAGCCCAACTACAATCTCGGCCCGGTCAAGTTCGCGGCGATCGCCTCGATGGGCTGGGGCATCGCCGGCTTCCTGGTCGGCTGCATCATCGCCTTCCAGCTCTGGGCGCCCTCGCTCAACCTGGGGCTCGAATTCACCACCTTCGGGCGCCTGCGCCCGCTGCACACCTCGGCGGTGATCTTCGCCTTCGGCGGCAACGTGCTGATCGCGACCTCGCTCTACGTGGTGCAGCGCACCTGCCGGGTCCGGCTGGCGGGCGACCTCGCGCCCTGGTTCGTGGTGCTCGGCTACAACCTGTTCATCGTCATCGCCGGCACCGGCTACCTGATGGGCGTGACCCAGTCGAAGGAATACGCCGAGCCCGAGTGGTACGCCGACCTCTGGCTCACCATCGTCTGGGTCGTCTACCTCCTGGTCTTCCTGGCCACGATCTGGAAGCGCAAGGAGCCCCACATCTTCGTGGCGAACTGGTTCTACCTCGCCTTCATCGTCACGATCGCGATGCTCCACATCGTGAACAACCTCGCGCTGCCGGTGACGGTGTTCGGCTCGAAGTCCTACCCGATCTTCTCGGGCGTGCAGGACGCGCTGATCCAGTGGTGGTACGGCCACAACGCGGTCGGCTTCTTCCTCACCGCCGGCTTCCTCGCCATCATGTACTATTTCGTCCCGAAGCGGGCGGAGCGGCCGATCTACTCCTATCGGCTCTCGATCATCCACTTCTGGGCCCTGATCTTCATGTACATCTGGGCCGGGCCGCACCACCTGCACTACACCGCCCTGCCCGACTGGGCTCAGACTCTGGGCATGACCTTCTCGATCATGCTGTGGATGCCGTCCTGGGGCGGGATGATCAACGGCCTGATGACCCTCTCGGGGGCCTGGGACAAGCTGCGCACCGACCCGATCCTGCGCCTGATGGTGGTCTCCCTCGCCTTCTACGGCATGGCGACCTTCGAGGGCCCGATGATGTCGGTGAAGGCCGTCAACGCGCTCAGCCACTACACCGACTGGACCATCGGTCACGTCCATTCCGGCGCGCTCGGCTGGGTCGCCTACGTCTCCTTCGGCGCCCTCTACTGCCTCGTGCCCTGGCTCTGGAACCGCCGCGAGGTCTACTCCCTGCGCCTCGTCGAGTGGCACTTCTGGGTCTCGACCCTCGGCATCGTCCTGTACATCAGCTCGATGTGGGTCGCCGGGATCATGCAGGGCCTGATGTGGCGCGCCTACAACAGCTTCGGCTTCCTCGAATACTCCTTCGTCGAGACGGTCGAGGCGATGCAGCCCTACTACCTGGTGCGGGCGCTCGGCGGCGTGCTGTTCCTGATCGGCTCGCTGATCATGGCCTACAACCTCGCCATGACGATCCTGGGCCGCGAGGCGCAGGCCACCCGCCCCGCGCCCGGCGCCACCCTCGTCCCGGCCGAGTGAGCTCACGGGCCCGCCCCCGCGGCGGGCCTCCCCTCCCCGTCACAGAAAGACCATGGCGATGGCCACCGCGGAAGCCGGCCTCTGGAAGAGGCACGAATTCTTCGAGAAGAACTCCATCCTGCTCATCATCGGCATCCTGATCGTGGTCGCGATCGGCGGCCTGATCGAAATCGTCCCGCTCTTCTACCTGAAGAGCACGATCGAGGTGGTGGAGGGCGTGCGGCCCTACACGCCGCTCGAACTTGCCGGCCGCAACATCTACGTGCGCGAGGGCTGCTACCTCTGCCACAGCCAGATGATCCGGCCGATGCGCGACGAGGTCGAGCGCTACGGGCACTTCTCGCTCGCCGCCGAGAGCATGTACGACCACCCGTTCCAGTGGGGCTCGAAGCGCACCGGGCCCGACCTCGCCCGGGTCGGGGGCAAGTACTCGGACGATTGGCACCGGGAGCACCTGCGCGACCCGCGGGCGGTGGTGCCGGGCTCGATCATGCCCGCCTACGCCTTCCTGGAACGGCCCCTGGACACGGCGGCGGTCGCCGACGACCTGACGGCGAACGCCCATATCGGCGTGCCCTACACGTCCGAGATGATCACCCGGGCCCAGGGCGACCTGCGCGCCCAGCTCGACCCGGAGGGCGCGGACGCGGCCGGCCTGCAGGCGCGCTACCCGGGCGCGGCCCTGCACGTGCCCGGCGACCGCCGCCACGTCACCGAACTCGACGCCCTCGTCGCCTACCTGCAGGTGCTCGGCACGATGGTCGATTTCAAGCTCTACGACGACAAGAAGAACCTGAGGTGACGCCGTGACCTACGATATCGCCTCGCGCTTCGCTCAGACGAGCGGCCTGCTGTACTTCGTCGGCCTGTTCGCGGGAGTGACCCTCTACGCGCTGTGGCCGCGCAACCGGGCGCGCTTCGACGCCGCCGCCCGCCTTCCCCTGGACGAGGAGTGACTCCCGTGGCCGACACCGCCCACCCGCCCGCCGGCCTGCCGGCCGAGCCCGACACCACGGGCCACGAATGGGACGGGATCCGCGAGTACAACAACCCGCTGCCGCGCTGGTGGCTGCTGACCCTCTACGCCACGATCGTGTGGGCCTTCGGCTACTGGATCGCCTACCCGGCCTGGCCGCTGATCGCCAGCCACACGGGCGGGATCCTCGGCTACTCGAGCCGCGCCGAGGTGCTGGCCGAGGTGGACCGCGCCAAGGCGGCCCGCACCGCCCTCGGCCAGGACCGGCTCGCCTCGGCCGCGCTCGGCGAGATCAAGGCCGATCCGGCCCTGCTCTCCCTGGCGCTCGCCACCGGCAAGGCGGCCTTCGGCGACAATTGCGCCGGCTGCCACGGCACGGCGGCGACGGGCCGGGTCGGCTACCCGAACCTGCAGGACGACGACTGGCTCTGGGGCGGCAGCCTCGACGCGATCGCGCAGACGATCCGGGTCGGCATCCGCTCGGGCCACGCCGACGCCCGCCAGGGTGACATGCCGGCCTTCGGGCGCGACGGCGTGCTCAAGCGCGACGAGGTCGAGACCGTCGCCAACTACGTCCTGTCCCTCTCCGGCAAGGCCTTCAACCCGGCCCTCAGCCTGCAGAAGGGGGCGGAGGTCTTCGCGCAGAACTGCGCCGCCTGCCACGGCGACCAGGCGAAGGGGAACCCCGAACTCGGCGCTCCCGACTTGACCGACGCGGTCTGGCTCTACGGCTCGGCGCCCGAGCAGGTCATCGCCACGATCACCAACGGCCGCAAGGGCGTGATGCCGACCTGGGAGGGCCGGCTCGACACCGCGACGATCAAGTCGCTCGCGGTCTACGTGCACAGCCTCGGCGGCGGCAAGTAGGTGCAGGCGGGGGCGGTCCGCCGCCCCCTCGCCACCCGAAGGCCGCATCCGCGTCGAGCCTGGTTGCTGGCGCTGATGCGGGCGACGGAGCGTGACCGCGACGGCCCGGCGCTCAAGGCCCGGTGCTCAAGGCCCGGTGCCACGGCTCACCACAGGAGCGGGTGCAGGAACACCTCGACCCGCTCCCCCACCTCCAGCCCGGTCGCGTCCTCGGGCAGGGCCGCGAGCCCGTCGCTGCCGGTGAGCGAGGTCAGCACCCCGGCCCCGTCCCGGGGGAACTTCACGGCCTCGACCGTGCCGTCCTGCGCCCGCCGCAGCGAGACGCGGACGAATTCCCGGCGTCCGGTCTTCTTGCGATAGGGGAAGGCGGCCCGGGCCGGCTGCGAGGGCGGCGGCGGGCAGGACGCCCCCGCGAGGCGCAGCAGCAGCGGGCGGACCACGAAGAGCAGCGTCACGTAGACCGCGACCGGGTTGCCCGGCAGGCCCACGAAGGGGGTGTCGCCGATCAGCCCCATCGCCACCGGCCGGCCGGGCTTGATGGCGAGGCGCCAGAACACCAGCCGGCCCACCGCCTCCACCGCCGCCTTGACGTGGTCCTCCTCGCCGGTCGAGACGCCGCCCGAGGTCAGGATGAGGTCGTGGTCGCCGGCCGCCGCGGCGAGGCGCGCGCGCAGGGAGGCGGGCTCGTCGCGCAGGATGCCGAGATCCGAGACCGCGACGCCGAGGCGCCGCAGCAGGGCCCCGAGCAGGACGCGGTTCGAATCGTGGATCGCCCCGGGGCGGAGGGCGGCGCCCGGCTCGGCGAGCTCGTCACCGGTCGAGAACAGGGCGACGCGCAGGCGGCGCCGCACCGGGATCGCCGCGTGCCCGGTCGCGGCCGCGAGGGCGAGGTCCGGCGGGGCGAGGCGCCGCCCGGCCGGGACCACCAGCGCGCCCCTCCCGGCATCCTCGCCCGCGGGCCGGGCATTGGCGCCGCGCCTCAGCCCGGGCGGGAGCCGGACCCGGTCGCCCTCGACGCGGACATCCTCCTGCATGAAGACCGTGTCGGCGCCCTCCGGCATCGGGGCGCCGGTGAAGATCCGCACCGCCTCCCCCGCCGTCGCGCTCCCGGCGGCGCCCCCGGCCGCCACCCGCCCGCGCACCGGCAGCAGCGTCTCGCCCTCCGCCGCGAGGTCGGCGAAGCGGACCGCGTAGCCGTCCACCGCCGCGTTGGCGAAGGGCGGCAGGTCGCAGAGGGCGCGCAGGTCCTGCGCCGCGACGCGCCCGTCCGCGTCGAGGAGCGGGACGCTCTCGATCCCGGCCACCACCGGCAGCCGGGCGGCGATCAGGGCCGCCGCCTCGTCCACCGTGAGCAGCGGGCCGCCGAAGGCGAAGCAATCGTCACTCAGTTGCGCCATGGCCCGCGAGCCTCTCGAGAACCGTCGGGAGCGGCTCGGCCCGCGCCAGCACCGCGTCGGCGATCGCCTCGACCGCGTCGAGGGGCAGCACCGGCACGCCCGCCCCCGGGAACGGGACGTCGCTCGCCACCGCGACGATGCGCGGATCCTCCGGGTGCAGCGGCGGCCGGCCGTTGGCGGCCCGGAAGACTTCGAGCTTGGGATGCGCCTCGCGCTTGAACCCCTCCACGAGGGCGAGGTCGCAGGGGCTGAGCCGCCCGAGGAGTTCGGCGAGGCTCGCCTCCCTCCCCGGCCCGACCTCGTGGATCTGCACCCAGCGCCGCGCCGAGGAGACGATCACCTCGCCCGCCCCCGCCTCGCGGTGCAGGTAGGAATCCTTGCCCGGCCGATCGACGTCGAAGGCGTGGTGCGCGTGCTTGAGCGTCGCCACGCGCAGGCCCCGCCCGGTCAGCGCCGGGATCAGGCGCCGCAGCAGGGTCGTCTTCCCGGCGCCGCTCCAGCCGGCGAGCCCGATCACCCGCATGTCAGCGCGCCTCCGCGGGCGCGAAGCCGAGGTCGTGCAGGTCGGCCCGCGTTTCGGGGGCGGTGAGCAGGGCCAGGAAGGCCGCGACGGCCGGGTCGTCGCGCCGGTCGGCCCGGTAGGCGAAGTCGTAATGCTCCTCGGTGAGCGGCAGGAAGCCGAGGCCGTAGGCCCGCGCCACCGTGGCGATGGCGACGCCCCAATCGGCCCGCCCCTGCGCCACCGCGGCCGCGACCGCGTTGTGCGAGCGGGGCTGGTTCCAGTAGCCGGGCGGGCGGGCGCCGCCGAGCAGCCCCTCGATCAGCACCCGGGTGCCCGCGCCGGTGTTGCGGTTGACCATCACGGCCTCCGGGTCGGCGAGGAAGCGCCGCACCGCCTCGGCCGCGCGGCCGCCCTCGGGGCGCGGCTCTCCTGGGCGCGGCTCTCCTGGGCGCGGCTCTCCGGCGCGCGGATCCCCGGCGCGCGGATCCCCGGCGCGCGGATCCCCGGCGCGGAAGACCACGCCCTGCAGGCGCCGCCAGCCCGGCGCCAGCACCAGGCCCGGCTCCAGGAAGGGCGCGTTGTAGCGCCCCGTCTCCGGGTCGAGCAGGTGGAGGCTCGCGAGGTCGCATTCCCGGCGCCTGAGCGCCGCCAGCCCCCCCGACGAGCCGACGAAGATCGTCCGCGCCCGCACGCCGCGCTCGGCGAGGCGCCCGACGAGGCGGTCGAGGCCGAGGCAGTGGCTGCCGACCAGGGTGAGGTCGGGCGGCCGCAGACCGGCGCCCAGGCGCGTCACCGCCACCGTCTCGCCGGCCTCCAGGCCGGAGCGGGCCGCCGGCACCGCGAAGAACCCGTCCGCCTGCGAGAAGGCCGTGACCGTGCCCGAGCCCTTGCCGAGGGGCAGGGCTACGAGCCCCTGCGCGCCCCGGGCGAGGGAGGCCATCACGAACTCGGTGCGGCCGAGTTCCGAGGCGAGGCGCTGGGGCAGCAGGGCCTCGACCCGGCTCTCCTCCCGGGGCGGCAGGCCGGCCAGGGCCCGGATCAGCGGCACCACCGCGTCGTGGAAGGTGAACATCGCCGAGGTCGGGAAGCCCGGCAGCACCACCACGGCCTTCGTCCCGACAGCCGCGAGGCAGAGGGGCTTGCCGGGCTTGAGGGCGACGCCGTGGACCAGGATCCCCGGCGCACCGAGGCGCGACAGGATGCGGTGGGAGACGTCCCCCGCCCCCTTGGAGGTGCCACCCGACAGGACCACGAGGTCGGATTCCGCGAGGCTCCGGCGCAGGGCCTGCTCCAGCAGGGCCTCGTCGTCGGGCACGATGCCGCCCGGCACGGCCTCGCCGCCGTTCTCGGCCACCGCGGCGGCCACGATGGCGCCGTTGGAATCGTAGATGGCGGCGGGCCGCAGCGCCTCGCCCGGGGCGACGAGTTCGTCCCCGGTCGAGATCACGGCGACGCGGGGCCGGCGCACCACCGCGACCGCGGCGAGGCCGCAGGCCGCCAGCATGCCGATCTCGCGGGCGGTCACCGGCGTGCCCCGGCGCAGCACGGTCTCGCCCCGGGCCATGTCGGCGCCGGCGTAGCCGACGAACTGGCCCGGCGCCGCGGCGCGCACGACCTCGATCGCCGGCGCGCCCTCCTCGACGTAGTCGGTGGCCTCGACCATCAGCACGGCGTCGGCGCCGCGCGGGAGAACGCCGCCGGTGGCGATCGGCGTCGCCGTCCCGGCCGCCACCGCGAGGGTCGGGGCGACGCCGCAGGCCAGGATCTCGCGGTTGAGGCGCAGGCGCCGCGGCGCGCCCTCGCTCGCCCCCTCGGTGTCGGCGGCGCGGACGGCGAACCCGTCCACGAGGGCGCGGTCGAAGGCCGGCACGTCGATGGGCGAGGCGACGTCCTCCGCCAGGGCGCGGCCGAGGGCGGCGCCGAGCGGCACGGTCTCGGGGCCGAGCGGCAGGTGCGGCACCGCCGCCCGGAACCGCGCCAGCGCCTCCTCCCGCGAGGCGACGCTCAGGAACTGCTCCTGGCGGGCCGCGCGGGCGAGGCGGGCGGAGAAGTCATCGGGGGGCAACGCGTCACTCACAGGGGCAGGACCTCGACGACCGTGTCCTTGGCATAGCCCTCCCGCGCGGGCGGCACCAGCACGGCACCGTCCGCCCGCGCGAGGCGGGCGAGGGGGATATCGGCGCCGCCGAGCGGTTCGGCACCCTCGGCGGATCGCCGCACGAACACCACCTCGGACAGCCCGATCGCGGAGGCGATCTTGCGGCGGAGCGGCGCGGGGGCGGGGGCGGGCGGGACCGTCCCGGCCAGGGCCGCGAGGAGGGGCCGGCCGAGGGCGAGGTGGAGCGCCAGCGCGGCCTCCGGCCGGCCCGGCAGCAGCAGGACGGGCCGGCCGGCGACCGCGCCGAACCCGGCCGTCTCGCCCGGCCGCAGGGCGATCCCGTGCGCCGCGACGGCGCCCGCCCGCGCCAGCCCCTCGGCGCTGCGGTCGCTCCGGCCGGGGCCGCTGCCGCCGACGAGGAAGGTCGCCGCGGCGCCCTCCGGCAGCGCCGCCGCGGCGCTGTCCGTCAGCGCCGCCGCCACCGCGCCCGGGTCGTCCGGCAGGCGCGCGGCGCGAACCACCCGGGCGCCCTCGCGGGCGAGGAGGGAGGCGAGGAGGGGCGAGAGCAGGTCGGGCGTCTCCGCCCCGGTGACCAGGAGGAGGACGGCCGGGCGGCGCACGGGCACCTCGGCGAAGCCGGCCGAGGCCAGGGCGAGCGCCTGCAGCGCGGTCGCGCGCTCGCCCGCCCGTCCCAGCAGATGGCCGGCCGGGATGTCTCCCCCGGCGGGGCGCGCGCCCTCGCCCGGGGCCGCGTCCGCCACGGCCTCGCCCTCCAGGACGGATTCGGGCGGCAGGACCGTGTCGCTCCCCTCCGGCAGGATCTCGCCGGCCTCGATCCAGGCGAGGCCGCGCGGGAGCCGCACCGGGGCCTGGGGCGCGGCGCCGGTGATCGCGGCCGCCTCGACCGCGTAGCCGTCGCGCAGGGCGAGGCGGCGCGCGGGGCGGCCCTCCGGCGCCGGGAGGTCGCGGGCGAGCGGGGCTCCGACGGCGTCGTGGACCGGCACGGCCTCGGGCGGCACCGGCGCGAGGCCGGCGAGCAGGAGGGCCCGCGCCTCGTCGAGGGGCATCAGCTGCGCGGAGGCGGAACGGCGCGTCATGGCTGCCGGCACCGGAGAGGGACGACCGTCGCGCGTCCCGTCGCGGACCCCGTCCGGGCGAAGGGGCTCGCCCGGATGCGGCATCGGCCGGCTGCGATCAAGCGCTGCGGCCCGCGCGCGGCCTCGGCGACGGCGTCGCGGGGCCCCGCGCTCATCGCTCGCCCGCGCGGCGCGGGGTGCGGGGCGCCGCCCGGAGGCGGGCCTGCGCGGAGCGGGCGCATCCAGGCGCCGCCGCAATCCTCCGCCCCTCCCCCTTCCGTTCCGCGCCGAGATAGTTTACATGTGAACTATCTTGCGGCGGGACAGCCGCGGGGGATCGCGGGAGAGGGTCCATGCCGAGCTACAAGGCGCCCGTGGAGGACGTCCTGTTCCTCCTCAACGACGTGTTCGGGTTCGAGCGCTACAGCAACCTGCCGGGTTTCTCGGACGCGACGCCGGACGTGGTGGAGGCGATCCTCAACGAGGGCGCGAAGCTCTGCGAGGAGGTGCTGGCCCCCCTCAACCTCCCGGGCGATGCCGAGGGCTGCACCCGCCACCCGGACGGCCGCGTGACGACGCCCAAGGGCTTCAAGGAGGCCTACGAAGCCTATGCGGGCGGGGGCTGGAACGGGCTCTCGATGCCGTCCGAGTACGGCGGCCAGGGCCTGCCCGCGACCCTCAACAGCGTGGTCCAGGAATTCATCTCCTCGGCCAACATCGCCTTCGGGATGTATCCGGGCCTGACCCAGGGCGCGATGGCGGCCCTGCTCGTCCACGGCACCGACGCGCAGAAGCGGACCTACCTGCCCCGGATGATCGAGGGGTCCTGGACCGGGACCATGAACCTGACCGAGCCGCATTGCGGCACGGATCTCGGCCTGCTCAAGACCCGCGCGGTGCCGAACCCCGACGGCTCCTACAGCCTCACCGGCACCAAGATCTTCATCTCGGCCGGCGAGCACGACCTCTCGGAGAACATCATCCACCTCGTCCTCGCCCGCATCGAGGGCGCGCCGGCCGGCACCAAGGGCATCTCGCTCTTCGTGGTGCCCAAGCTGCTGGTGAACGGGGACGGCTCGCTCGGCGCGCGCAACGGCGTGTCCTGCGGCTCGATCGAGCACAAGATGGGCATCCACGCCAACGCCACCTGCGTGATGAACTACGACGGCGCCAAGGGCTGGCTGGTCGGCGAGGCCAATCGCGGCCTCAACGCCATGTTCGTGATGATGAACGAGGCCCGGCTCGCGGTCGGCATCCAGGGCCTCGCCCTGTCCGAGGTCGCCTACCAGAACGCCGTCGCCTACGCCAAGGAGCGGCTCCAGGGCCGCGCCCTCACCGGCGCCAAGGCCCCGGACAAGCCCGCCGACCCGATCATCGTCCACCCGGACGTGCGCCGCACCCTGCTGTCGATCCGGGCCTTCAACGAGGCGGGCCGGGCCCTGGTGCTCTGGACCGCCCTGCAGGCGGACGTGGCGCACCGCTCGGGCGACGCCGCCGAGCGGCAGGCCGCCGACGACCACATGGGCCTGATGACGCCGGTGGTGAAGGGCGTGCTGACCGACCGGGGCTTCGCCAACGCGGTCGATGCCCAGCAGATGTTCGGCGGGCACGGCTACATCGAGGAATGGGGCATGTCGCAATTCGTGCGCGACGCCCGCATCGCCCAGATCTACGAGGGCGCCAACGGCATCCAGGCCATGGACCTCGTCGGCCGCAAGCTGCCGCGCGACGGCGGCCGCGCGATGATGCGCTTCCTCCAGGAGGTCGAGGGCTTCTGCAAGGAGAACGGCGCCGACGAGACCCTGAAGACCTACACGGCGCCCCTCGCCAAGGCCCTCGGCGACCTCCAGAAGGCGACGATGTGGCTGATGCAGAACGCCATGGCCAAGCCCGACAACGCGGGCGCCGCCGCCACCGACTACATGCACCTGATGGGGCTCGTCGCCCTCGGCTACATGTGGGCGCGCATCGCCAAGGCGGCCGCCGCCCGCAAGCGGGAGGGCAACGGCGTCGGGACGCGCATGGACGCCAAGCTCGCGACCGGCCGCTTCTACATGGAGCGCCTCCTGCCCGAGACCGCCACGCGGCTCGCCCGCATCTCGGCCGGCGCCGAGGCCGTCATGGCGGTGCCGGCGGAGATGTTCTAGGCTGCCGGCGGCCCGGCGCGCCGCGACGCCCGAACCCGGGACCCGCGTGCCGGAGCCTGGGCGGGCGATCCGCTCGGACGGTCTCGGGACGCGGCGCGACGGCCCGACGCGCACGGCCGCCGCCGGGTTCGGCGCCCTCGCCCGCCGCCGCGCCGCCCCCGGGGCGCGGGGCGAGGCCGACCGCGCCTGATCCGGGCCGCCCCGGCCCGCCGATCTCCCCCGCCGCCCGGCCCGCCCCGGACGGCCCGCGCCATCCTGGGAAGAAGCCCCCACTCGGAAGAAGCCCCATGCCCGACGCCTACATCTACGACCATGTCCGCACGCCGCGCGGCCGCGGCAAGCCCGACGGCGCGCTCCACGAGGTGACGGCGCTGCGCCTCGCCGAGACGGCGTTGCGCGCCCTCAAGGACCGCAACGGCCTCGACAGGGCCGCGGTGGACGACGTGGTGCTCGGCTGCGTCGACCCGGTCGGCGAGGCGGGCGGCGACATCGCCCGCGCGGCCGCCCTCGTCGCCGATTACGGCGAGCAGGTGCCGGGCGTGCAGATCAACCGCTTCTGCGCCTCGGGCCTCGACGCGGTGAACTTCGCCGCCGCCCAGGTGATGAGCGGCCAGCACGACCTCGCGGTCGGCGGCGGGGTCGAGTCGATGAGCCGCATCGGCCTCGGCGCCTCGGGCGGCGCCTGGCCGGTCGATCCCTCGATCGCCGTCAAGTCCTACTTCATGCCCCAGGGCGTCTCGGCCGACCTGATCGCCACCAAGTACGGCTTCTCCCGCGACGCCTGCGACGCCTACGCGGTGGAATCGCAGCGGCGCGCCGCCCGCTCCTGGGAGGAGGGCCGCTTCGCCAAGGCCGTGGTGCCGGTCAGGGACGTCAACGGCCTGACCATCCTCGACCGCGACGAGCACATGCGGCCGGGCACCGACATGCAGACGCTCGGGGCGCTCAAGCCCTCCTTCGCCCAGATGGCGCAGATGGGCGGCTTCGAGGCGGTGGCGGTCGCGGCCCATCCCGACGTCGAGGCCCTGAACCACGTCCACCACCCGGGCAATTCCTCCGGCATCGTCGACGGCGCCGCCGCGGTGCTGGTCGGCTCGAAGGAGGCCGGCGCGGCCGCGGGCCTCACCCCCCGGGCCCGGATCCGGGCCTTCGCCAATATCGGGTCGGACCCGGCGCTGATGCTCACCGGCCCGATCGACGTGACCCGCAAGGTGCTGGCGCGCGCCCGGATGAGCCTCGACGACATCGACCTCGTCGAGATCAACGAGGCCTTCGCCTCGGTGGTGCTGCGCTTCCAGCAGGCCTTCGACCTCGACCCGGACAAGGTCAACGTCAACGGCGGCGCCATCGCGATGGGCCACCCGCTCGGGGCGACCGGCGCCATGATCCTCGGCACCGTGCTGGACGAACTGGAGCGGACCGGCAAGGCGACCGCCCTGGTGACGCTCTGCATCGGCGCCGGCATGGGCACCGCCACGATCATCGAGCGGGTCTGAGCGTCATTCGCCGCAGCGATGGCCGGTTCGGCGGCGAACGCGATGGGAGACCGGGAGACCGAGCCGACTCGCGCCGTGCCG
This sequence comes from Methylobacterium sp. 4-46, assembly GCF_000019365.1. Classification (GTDB taxonomy): domain Bacteria; phylum Pseudomonadota; class Alphaproteobacteria; order Rhizobiales; family Beijerinckiaceae; genus Methylobacterium. The sequence goes on from NC_010511.1 coordinate 3,635,571, forward strand.
TTCTGCCCAGCGCCGGGTGCCGGACACGGCATCGTGTCCCAAGGGGGTGCTTGACGCTGGCGCCGCGGCCGGGCCTTCGGTCCCCGGCCTCAAGGCGCCTCATCAGGAAACGCTCATGACCCGAACCCTCCCGCTCCTCGCCCTCGCCCTCGCCCTCGCGGCCCCGGCGGCCCGCGCCGAGGAGCGCACCGACCTCGCCCGCAGCATCGTCGAGCGGACGGTGGCGCGGAATCTCGGCCTCGCCTTCAAGCAGGCCGAGGAGCGCTCGCTCGCCTCGCTCAGCAAGGAGCAGGCCGACAAGCTCCGGCCCGAACTCGACAAGGGCTTCGAGCAGGAGCGCGCCAAGCTCGTCGACGACCTCGCCAAGGAATACGCCCAGAAGTTCGGCGACGACGAGCTGAAGCAGCTGACCAGGATCTACGACGACCCGACCTACCAGAAGTTCCAGGCCCTCAACGCCGACCCGAACTCCCTGGTCTCCAGCATCACCAAGGATGCGGTGACCCGGATGATGAACATGCTGACGCTCGCGACCCTGTCGACGCAGCAGCCGCAGCCGGGCGCCGGCCCGGCCCCGCAGAAGCCCTGACCGGGGCGCCTCCCGCGGCCCGCCGCCGCGGGAGGCCGCACCCGGGATCCCGAGAAGAGGACGCCCCGATGGACCTCACGCATTTCCGCTTCGAGACCGATCAAGACGGCATCGCGCTCGCGACCTGGGACAGCCCCGGCCGCTCCATGAACGTGATCACCCCCGAGGTGATGGCCGAACTCGACCGGATCATCGACGCGGTCGCGGGCGACGCCGCCGTCAAGGGCTGCGTCATCACCTCGGGCAAGGAGGCCTTCTCGGGCGGGGCCGACCTCACGATGCTGCAGGGGCTGGGCGCCGAATACGCCCGGCTCAGCCGGGAGCGCGGCGAGGAGGAGGCGATGCGCTTCTTCTTCGAGGAGACCCGCCGCCTCTCGCTGCTCTACCGGAAGCTCGAGACCTGCGGGAAGCCCTTCGCGGCGGCGATCCACGGCACCTGCCTGGGCGGCGCCTTCGAGCTCGCGCTCGCCTGCCATCACCGCGTCGTCTCGGACGACGACAAGACCCGGGTCGGCCTGCCGGAGATCAAGGTCGGGCTGTTCCCCGGGGCCGGCGGCACTCAGCGCGTCGCCCGCCTGATGCAGACCGGCGACGCCCTGCAGATGCTGTTCAAGGGCGACCAGATCCGGCCGCTCATGGCCCGCAACATGGGCCTCGTCCACGCGGTGGCCAAGCGCGATTCCGTCGTCGCGGAGGCCAAGGCCTGGATCCGGGGCGGCGGCGCGGCGCTCGCCCCCTGGGACCAGCCGAAGTTCAAGGCCCCCTCCGGCAAGGTCTACTCGCCGGCCGGGATGATGACCTGGCCGCCCGCCAACGCCATCTACCGCCGCGAGACCCACGACAATTACCCGGCCGCGAAGGCGATCCTGCAATCGGTCTACGAGGGCCTGCAGCTGCCGATGGACCTCGCGCTCAAGGTCGAGAGCCGCTACTTCGCCAAGATCCTGCGCTCGCCGGAAGCCGCGGCGATGATCCGCTCGCTCTTCGTCTCGATGGGCGAGCTCAACAAGGGCGCCCGGCGCCCGGCCGCGATCGGCCCGGTCAGCCTCAAGCGGGTCGGGGTCGTCGGCGCGGGCTTCATGGGCGCGGGCATCGCCTACGTGACGGCGCAGGCCGGGATCGAGGTCGTGCTGATCGACCAGAGCGCGGAGGCGGCCGAGAAGGGCAAGGCCTACTCGCACAAGCTCGTCTCCGACCAGATCATGAAGGGCCGCGCCAAGACCGCCGACCGCGACGCGCTGCTCGCCCGCATCACCGCCACCGCCGACTACGCCGCCCTGTCCGACTGCGACCTCGTGATCGAGGCGGTGTTCGAGGACCCGAAGGTCAAGGCCGAGGTCATCGCCAAGGTCGAGGCGTCGATCCGCCCCGAGACGATCTTCGCCTCCAACACCTCGACGCTGCCGATCAGCGGCCTCGCCGACGGCTCCGCCCGGCCCGACCAGTTCATCGGCATCCACTTCTTCTCGCCGGTCGAGAAGATGCTGCTGGTCGAGATCATCAAGGGGCGGCAGAGCGGCGAGCGGGCGCTCGCCGCCGCCCTCGACTACGTGCGGGCGATCCGCAAGACGCCGATCGTGGTCAACGACGCGCGCGGCTTCTTCGCCAACCGCTGCGTGGGCGCCTACATCCTCGAAGGCCACCTGATGCTCGCCGAGGGGGTGCCGGCCGCCATGATCGAGAATGCCGGGCGGCAGGCCGGCATGCCGGTCGGTCCCCTCTCCCTCAATGACGAGGTCGGCGTCGATCTCGGCCTCAAGATCCTGAAGGCCACCAAGGCCCAGGCCGGCGAGGGCGCCGTGAACCCGCTCCAGGAGCGCCTGCTCGTCGCCCTCGTCGAGGGCGAGGGACGGCTCGGGCGCAAGAACCGCAAGGGCTTCTACGATTACCCGGAGAACGGGCCGAAGCGGCTCTGGCCGGGCCTCGCGGCGCTCGCCGGGACGCGCCAGGATCCCGACGCGGTCGACTTCCAGGAACTGAAGCACCGGCTCCTCGTCGCCCAGGCGGTCGAGGCGGCCCGGGTCTACGGCGAGGGCGTGGTGACGGATCCCCGCGAGGCGGATGTCGGCTCGATCCTCGGCTTCGGCTTCGCGCCCTTCACGGGCGGGGTGCTCTCCTACATCGACGGCATGGGCGCCCGCCGCTTCGTGGAGCTGTGCCGCCGCCTCGAGGCCAAGCACGGCGCCCGCTTCGCGCCCCCGGCGAACCTGCTCGCCATGGCGGAGACGGGCGAGCGCTTCTACGGCCGCGCGGAGGCCCGGGCGGCCTGATCCGGCGGGTCGCGGTCGCCCGCGGCGGCGCCATCGGGCTGCGACGACGCGCCGCCGGACTGCCCCTCCGGCGCCGCCGGAGGGGCGGCGACGGGCGGATCGGCCGGGGCGGCGGGGCGACCGCTCAGGGGAGCAGCGCCGTCACCTCGATCTCGACCTTCATCTCCGGCCGCAGCAGGCCCGCCACCACGACCAGCGTCGCGGCGGGCCGCACCGCGCCCATCACCCGTCCGCACACCGCCAGCACCGCCTCGGCCTCGGCCCGGTCGGTGACGTAGTAGGTCGCCCGCACCACCCGTTCCAGGGAGGCGCCGGCCTGCTCCAGCACCGCCGCGATCGTGCGCCAGCAGGCCTCGGCCTGCGCGGCGGCGTCCTCCGGCATGGTCATGGCGGCGTAGTCGTAGCCCGTCGTCCCCGACACGAACACGAAGCCGCCCTCGACCACGGCGCGGGAATAGCCGTAGGCCTTCTCGAAGGGCGAGCCGCCGTCGATCCGGCCCCGCATCCTGTCCTCCCGATTCGGTCCACCCAGTCCAGGCAGGATCGCACGGAGCAATCCTGCTGAGCCACTTGCTTGCGCATCGGCGGCGACCTCCTCGGACATGCGCCCGCGCGCGGCGGAGCCGACCGCCGCGAGGGGGCAGCGCTGCCCCACGCGCGCGGCGCCCGCTTAATCCCGATGACGGCGCGCAACGAACTCGCTGCTTCAGTAATCCCGGGCCACGATCAAGATTTGATGCGCGCTCACGCAGCAACCCTTCGCACCCGTCTCGCGGGCGACGTTGACAAAGCCGGGAAGGCGTGAGCACATTGTTATTGGTATACAGTCGACCTTAGAAGCAACCATCCCAGTTCCGCGTCGCCGTCGGCCCGACGGCGCGCGGTGGGGCAAGGTTCCGCCGCACCGGGATCGACGGCCAACACAACGAAGAACTGAGGAACGACCCATGCGCCGCCCCCCCGACCTGCCGCCCGACTGAGTCCGGCGCGGGCCCCGCCCCGCCTCCACTCGCCGCGCCATCGCTCGCCGAGACGCGGTTCGCCGAGCCGTGATTCACCGAGACTTGGCTCACCGAGACCTGGCTCACCGAGATCTGGCTCAGCGCGACACGCGCCCCGGCCGCCGGCCGGGGCCGCGCGGGCCGTCGCGCGGCCCGATTCGGGCCCGCGCCCGACACCTCACACGCCAATGACCGTCGCGCGCCGCCCGGAACCGGGGCGCCCGACACAGGAGGGAGGACTCCGCCCCATGACGTCCGTTGCCGCCACCCGGGCCCAGGCCCCCGCGATCGCGGGCCGCTGGCTCCAGCTGACCCTCGGGGTGATCTGCATGGTCGCCGCCGCCAACATCCAGTACGCCTGGACCCTGTTCGTCCCCGAGATCCAGAAGACCTTCGGCTGGGACCGCGCCGCCATCCAGGTCGCCTTCACCCTCTTCGTGGTCACCCAGACCTGGCTCACCCCGGTCGAGGGCCACTTCATCGACCGCTACGGGCCCAGCCGCGTCGTCATGGCCGGCGGCCTCTTCACCGGCCTGGCCTGGATCATCAACTCCTACGCCACGTCCCTCAGCGGCTACTACCTCGGCGCCGTGGTCGGCGGCATCGGCGTCGGCTGCGTCTACGCCACCTGCATCGCCAACGCCCTCAAGTGGTTCCCCGACCGGCGCGGCCTGGCCGTCGGCCTCACCGCGGGCGGCTACGGCGCCGGCTCGGCCCTCACCATCCTGCCCATCGCCAGCATGATCGCCGAGGGCGGCTTCCAGCAGGCCTTCTTCGTCTTCGGCCTGATCCAGGGCGCCCTGATCATCCTGGCCTCGGTCGGCCTGCGCGCCCCGGGCCGGAGCGAGGTCACCTACTCGGCGAGCGTGCTGCAGAGCCGGCGCGACTACACCCTGCCGGAGGCCCTGCGCACCCCGGTGTTCTGGGTGATGCTGCTGATGTTCACCTGCACGGTGACCGGCGGGCTGATGGCGGTGGCCCAGCTCGGGGTGATCGCGCAGGATCTCGGCGTCAAGAACTTCCAGGTCAACCTGTACTTCGTGACCATGGCGGCGCTGCCCTTCGCGCTGATGCTGGACCGGATCATGAACGGGATCTCGCGGCCGTTCTTCGGCTGGATCTCGGACCGGATCGGGCGCGAGAAGACGATGTTCATCGCGTTCTCGCTGGAGGGGCTCGGCATCGTGGCGCTGGGGTATTTCGGCTCGAACCCGTGGGCGTTCGTGATCCTGAGCGGGATCGTGTTCCTGGCCTGGGGGGAGGTCTACAGCCTGTTCAGCGCGACGGCGGCGGACACGTTCGGGTCGAAGCACATCGGGAAGATCTACGGGGTGCTGTACTGCGCCAAGGGTCTGGCCGCGCTGCTGGTGCCGGTGGGCAACCTGCTGATGCAGGCGACCGGGACCTGGGCGACGGTGCTGTACACAGTGGCGATCCTGGACCTGATCGCCGCGACGCTGGCGCTCGCGGTGCTGCGCCCGATGCTCAGGCGCCACCACGCCGCCAACGGGGTCGTGCTGCCCGAGGCCGCCCATTGAGGCCCGCGCCGCCCCGGACGTCCGGGGCGGCCTCCGAGGGGTCTATCGTGCGGGCCGCCCCGGGGCGGCCCCGTCCGTTCGGTCGGGCGCTCCCTGGCGGGAGGCTCGTCCCCGCCTCGACCACCACCGCCACGCAAGCCGAAAGCGCAACCACGTCCGTCGTCCCGCACAGAGGAGGTTCCGATGAGCATCGCCGCCGCGCTCGCCCTGCAGAGCATCCCCTTCGCCGGGCTGGTCATGGCGACGGGGTCCGGCCACCGCGACGTCTTTCCCCTCCTGTACGCCGCGGCACTCGGCCTCACCCTCTCCGCCATCGCCCTGATCGAGGGCCAGATCCCGATGTCGTTCGGGCCGCCCGAGACGCATCGCTGACCGGTCCGCGCCGAACGGAAACCCGCCCGGACGGGGTGCGTCCGGGCGGGCCCTCAGCGGAATTGCATCGGGCAAGTCTGGTTGGTCCCTTGGTGTCGCATCATGTCTCGCCGACGCGGTCCTTCGGTTCGCCGCCGAATCGGTGACCGCGTCGGCACCGGCCGGGACCGGCCGGCGGAATGATGCTGAGCGGCGCGGGGCGCCGGGTTACTCGGCCGCGACCTTGTGCGACGGCGAGCCGTCCGTGTAGGTCTCGGTCGCGAGCCGCTTGTGAGGGGCGGCGCGGCCCGGAAGCGGCGGCAGGGCCTTGGCCTTCTCGAGGTCGATGCCGGCCCCCTCGGCCACGCGCCGGCCGTAATCCTCGTCCGCGTGCCAGAAGTGCCAGACCATCCGCAGCTGGATCGGCTCGGGGCACTGCTTCATGTCGGCCACGAGGTTGGCGATCAGGTCCTCGCGCTCCCACGCCTCGAAGGAGCGGTAGCGCGCCCCGGCCTGGGCGTAGTCGTCCTCGGTCCGGCTCGTCTGGTAGCGGCCGAGATGGCCGGTCACCGGCTGGTGGTAGTCCCTGGCGGGCTTCGGCGCCTCGCGAACGCCCTCGGCCAGCGTGCTCGGCTCGTAGTTGATGTGCTTGTTCGGCCCGGTGCCGTCGACCGCGTAGGTCATCTGGCCGTCGCGCTGGTTCGAGAACACCTTCACGTCGGGATGCGGCGCGTTGATCGGCAGCTGCAGGTAGTTCGGGCCGACGCGGTAGCGCTGCGTGTCCGAGTAGGACAGGGTCCGGCCCTGCAGCATCTTGTCGTCCGAGAAGTCGATGCCGTCGACCAGCACGCCCGTCCCGAAGGCCGCCTGCTCGACCTCGGCGAAGAAGTTGTCCGGCACCCGGTCGAGCACCATCCGCCCGCACGTGAGCAGCGGGAACTGGTCCTCGGGCCAGCGCTTCGTGTCGTCGAGCGGATCGAACGAGAGCTGCTCGTTGGGCCCGTCCGGCATGATCTGCACGGCGAATTCCCATTCGGGGAAGTTGCCGGCCTGGATGTTGTCGTAGAGGTCGCGGGTGGCGTGACCGACGTCCTTCGCCTGGATCGCGGAGGCCTGGGCCGAGGTCAGGTTGCGCACGCCCTGCTTGGGGATCCAGTGGAACTTGCAGAGGACCGCCTCGCCCCGGTCGTTCACCAGCTTGTAGGTGTTGACGCCGGAGCCCTCCATCTCGCGGTAATTCGCGGGGATGCCCCAGGGCGACTTCAGCCAGGTCACCATGTGGATCGACTCGGGGTGCTGCGCCACGAAGTCGAAGAAGCGCCACGCCTCCTGGCGGTTCGTCACCGGATCGGGCTTGAAGGCGTGGATCATGTCCGGGAACTTCACGGCGTCCCGGATGAAGAAGACCTTGAGATTGTTGCCGACGAGGTCCCAGTTGCCGTCCAGGGTCTTGAACTTCACCGCGAAGCCGCGCGGATCGCGCTCGGTCTCGGGGCTCTCCTTGGCGCCGGCCACGGTCGAGAAGCGCACGAAGACCGGGGTCTTCACGCCGGTCTCGTTGAGGACGCGGGCGCGGGTGTACTTGGAGGCCGGCTCGTCGCCGATCTTGCCGTAGGCCTCGAAGTAGCCGTGGGCGCCGGCGCCCCGGGCATGCACGACCCGCTCGGGGATCCGCTCGCGGTCGAAATGCGTGATCTTCTCGATGAACTGGTAGTTCTCGAGGGTCGCGGGTCCCCGCTCGCCGACCGTGCGCAGGCTCTGGTTGTCGCGGACCGGGTGACCCTGGCGGGTCGTCAGGATCGGGCGTTGATCGCTCATGGAGCCTCCTCTCGCATCGAACAGCGCGGCGCGGGGTGCCCGGGGCACCACCACCGCGCGAGGACGTCAGACATAGGGTCGCCGGGCGCTCGCCCCAACCACGCGTGGACCCAACCACCCTTGGAACCGTTCTCGCTCGCCCTTATGACCCCCGCGTGACCTGCCGGCCAATGCATCGTTGCGAAGCTTGCGATAGACACAGCCTATGAATCTCGCCGGCCTGTCCCTCCGCGACCTCGAATACGTCGTCGCGGTCGCTGAGGAACACCATTTCGGCCGCGCGGCCGAGCGCTGCGCGGTGAGCCAGCCGACCCTGAGCGTGCAGGTGCGCAAGCTCGAACAGGCGCTCGGCGTCGTGATCTTCGAGCGCACCAACCGCCGCGTGCTGCTCACCCCCACCGGCCAAGCCGTGGTGCGCCAGGCCCGGGCGGTGCTGGCGGAGGCGCGCCGCCTGCTCCTGCTCGCCCGCGAGGGAGGCGGCGCGCCCCTGTCGGGCCGTCTCGTGCTGGCGGCGATCCAGACCCTCGGCCCCTACCTGTTCCCGCTGGTGCTGCGCCCGCTGCGGCAGGACTTCCCGCTCCTCGCCCTGGCGCTGAGCGAGGGGCGCACGGCCGGGATCCTGGAGGGCCTGCGCGAGGGGCGGCTCGACGCGGCCCTGATCTCCCTGCCGATTGCCGAGGCCGGGCTCACCGTGGCGCCGCTGTTCCGCGAGCCGTTCCTGCTCGCCTGCCCGGCCGACCACGCCTTCGCGGCAGGGGATCCGCCGAAGGCCGCCGACCTCGCCGGGCCGGACCTGCTCCTCCTCGACGAGGGCAATTGCCTGCGCGACCAGACCGTGGCGGCCTGCGGGGCCGGGCCCTCCGCCGGGCGCCACGCCACCAGCCTGGAGACCCTGCGCTCGATGGTGGCGGCCGGGGGCGGCTACACGCTGCTTCCCGCCCTCGCCGCGCCCAGCGGACCGGATCCGAGCGGCCTCACGGTCTGCCGCCGCTTCGGCGAGGAGGGTCCCTCGCGGGTGATCGCCCTCGCCTGGCGGGCGAGCGACCCGCGCGGCGAGGGTCTCGCGCGCCTCGCCGGGTTCTTCCGGGCCCATGCGCCCGCCGCAACCCTTCCTTGCGATCGGCCGGAGCGGCTCGCCCCGGCATGACAGGGCCACGATTCGCGGCTAGCGAGGCCCGTCACACGCCCTAACGCATTCGCCCGCGCGGCGCGCGGCCGCGCAACCGAAGCCTTCGATGAAGCCCGCCGATCTCGACCTCCGCCGCTCCACCGCCGTCGCGGCTCCGCAATGGGTCGGACTCGTCGCCGCCTCGGCGGCCCTCTCGGCGCTGCTGTCGGCGGCGGGCTTCCCGGCGGCCCTGCTCCTCGGGCCGATGCTCGCCGCGATCGGCTTCGGCGTCTCGGGCGCCGCCATCCGGGTGCCGAAGGCCGCCTTCCTGGCCGCGCAGGCGCTGATCGGCTGCCTCGTGGCCCACGCGGTCAACGCCTCGATCGTGCAGACCCTGATGGCGGACGGGCTCCTGATGCTCGCCGTCGTCGGCGTCACCGTGCTGGCGAGCGCGGCGGTGGGCTGGGTCCTCACCCGGATTCGGCTCCTGCCCGGCACCACGGCCGCCTGGGGCTCCTCGCCGGGCGCCGCCGCCGCCATGGTGGCGATGGCCGAGGAGTACGGGGCCGATCCGCGCCTCGTCGCCTTCATGCAGTACGTGCGCGTCGCCTGCGTGGCCCTCTCGGCCTCGATCGTGGCGCGGTTCCTCGTCGGCCACGCCGCGCCCGCCGCCCTGCCGGAACCGGTCGGGGCGCCGGAGCCCCTCGCCGTCCTGGTGACGCTCGCCGTGGCGGCGCTCGGCTCCTGGCTGGGGCGGCGCCTCAACATCCCCTCCGGCGCGATGATCGGCCCCCTGGTGATCGGGGCGACGCTCCACGCCGGCGGGCTCGCCAGCATGAGCCTGCCCGACTGGCTGCTCGCCCTCGCCTACGCGGCGGTGGGCTGGACGGTGGGCCTGCGCTTCACCCGCGCCACCGTGCGGGCGACGGTCTCGGCGCTGCCGGGCGTGCTCGCGGCGACGCTCGGGCTGATCGCGCTCTGCGGGCTCTGGGCCTTCGGCCTGACCTTCCTGCTCCCGATCGACCTGCTGACCGCCTTCCTGGCCACCAGCCCGGGCGGGCTCGATTCCGTCGCCATCATCGCGGTCGGCTCGAAGGCGGACGTCTCCTTCGTCCTCGCCGTGCAGACGCTGCGACTCCTCGTCGTGATCATCACGGGGCCGCTCGTGGCCAAGTGGATCTCGGCCAAGTGGAGCTCGCGCGCCGTCGCCTGATCCGCCACGGCCGCGCTCGCATCGCGGGCCGAAACCCGCTATGGGGCCGCCTCTGCGGAAGGCGCCAGCCCTCCCGCCATCCGGACCGCGCCCCGTGCACGACTACATCAGGAAGATCCTCACCGCCCGCGTCTACGACGTGGCGATCAAGAGCCCGCTCGATCCGATGCAGCGCCTCGCCGGGCGCCTCGGGGCGCCGGTCCTGCTCAAGCGCGAGGACCTGCAGCCGGTCTTCTCCTTCAAGCTGCGGGGCGCCTACAACAAGATGGCGGGCCTGCCGCGCGAGGTCCTCGACCGCGGGGTGATCTGCGCCTCGGCCGGCAACCACGCGCAGGGGGTGGCGCTCGCCGCCGCCAAGCTCGGCGTCGCGGCCACGATCGTGATGCCGCGCACGACCCCGGCCATCAAGGTCGAGGCGGTGCGGGCGCGCGGCGGCCACGCCGTGCTGCACGGCGACGCCTTCGACGAGGCCTACGCGCATGCCAAGACGCTGGAGGCGGACCGGGGCCTGACCTTCATCCACCCCTACGACGATCCCGAGGTGATCGCCGGCCAGGGCACGATCGGCCTGGAGATCCTGCAGCAGCATTCGGGGCCGATCGCGGCGATCTTCGTGCCGGTCGGCGGCGGCGGGCTCGCGGCCGGGATCGCCACGGTGGTCAAGTTCCTGCGCCCCGAGACCAAGGTCATCGGCGTCGAGCCGGAGGACGCGGCCAGCATGGCCGCCGCCCTCGCGGCGGGGGAGCGGGTGGTGCTCAACGCGGTCGGCCTGTTCGCGGACGGCGTCGCGGTGCGCCAGGCGGGGGCCGAGACCTTCCGGCTCTGCCGCGAGCATCTCGACGGGGTCGTGACCGTCGACACCGACGCGATCTGCGCGGCGGTCAAGGACGTGTTCGACGACACCCGCGCCATCTGCGAGCCCTCGGGGGCGCTCGCGGTGGCGGGCCTCAAGGCCTGGGCGGCGGAGCACGGGACCGGCGGCGGCGCGCTCGTCGCCGTCAACAGCGGCGCGAACCTGAACTTCGACCGCCTGCGCCACATCGCCGAGCGGGCCGAACTCGGCGAGCGCCGGGAGGTGCTGCTCGCCGTCACCATCCCGGAGCGGCGCGGCAGCTACCGGGCCTTCATCCAGGCGCTCGGCGCGCGGGCGATCACCGAGTTCAACTACCGCTACGCGGAGGGGGCGGACGCGCACATCTTCGTCGGCGTGCAGCTGCAGGGCCAGCCGGGCGAGAAGCGGGCGCTGATCGAGGGCCTCACGGCGCTCGGCTACCCGATCCTCGATCTCAGCGACAACGAGATGGCCAAGGTGCACGTCCGCTACATGGTGGGCGGCCGGGTGCCGGGCCTCGCCGACGAGCGCCTGTTCCGCTTCGAGTTCCCGGAGCGGCCGGGCGCCCTGCTCAGGTTCCTCGACAGCCTCGGCCACGCCTGGAACATCTCCCTGTTCCACTACCGCAACCACGGCGCCGATTACGGGCGGGTGCTGGCCGGGATCCAGGTGCCGGAGGCGGACAGGCCGCGCTTCCTCGAGGCGCTCGACGAGCTCGGCTACCCGTTCCACGACGAGAGCGACAACCCGGCCTACCGGCTCTTCCTCGACGGCAATGCCGCCGCCGAGGCGCCGGGGCCGGCCTGAGCGCCCGGAGCGCGAAGCCGCCGCGGCGGCGTTCGCCGCGTTGGCGTTCGCCGCGGCGGCGTTGCGGGTTGACGCGGCGCCCGGCCCGGTTCACCTCTCCGGCCCGATGCCGCCGCTCCTCGCCATTCCCTTCCCGGCGATCAACCCGGTCGCCATCGCGATCGGGCCGATCGCGATCAAGTGGTACGCGCTCGCCTACATCGCGGGCCTGCTCGGCGGCTGGTTCTACGCCAAGAGGCTGGTCGCGGCCGCCGCGCTCTGGGGGCCGGTGCGCCGCCCCAGCGGCGCCGACATCGACGACCTGATCGTCTGGGTGGCGCTCGGCGTCGTGCTCGGCGGGCGGATCGGCTACGTGCTGTTCTACAATCTCGGCGCCTATCTGGCCCACCCGTCCGAGATCCTGGCGATCTGGCGCGGCGGGATGTCGTTCCACGGCGGCTTCCTGGGCGCGGTCCTCGCCATCGTCCTCTTCGCCCGGGCGCGGGCGCTGAGCGCCTACGCGATCCTCGACCTCGCCGCCGTGGTGGTGCCGATCGGCCTGTTCTTCGGCCGCATCGCCAATTTCGTGAACGGCGAGCTCTGGGGCCGGCCCGCGCCCGACTTCCCCTACGCGGTGGTGTTCCCGAGCGGCGGGCCGCTGCCGCGCCACCCGAGCCAGCTCTACGAGGCCGGGGCCGAGGGCCTCCTGCTCTTCGCGCTGATGGCGCTGGCGGTGCGGCGCGTCGGCTTCCGCCGCCCGGGCCTGCTCGGCGGCCTCTTCGTCATCGGCTACGCGCTCGCCCGGACGGCCTGCGAGTTCTTCCGCGAGCCCGACCCGCAGCTCGGCTTCCTGTTCGGGACCGAGGTCTCGGCCCTCGGGGGTGGCATCACCATGGGGATGCTGCTCTGCATCCCGATGCTGATCATCGGGATCGTCGTGGTGGTGCGGGCCCTGCGGGGCGCGACGGCCCCGCGCGCGCACCTCGCCGACGAGCCCGCCGAGGCGCGGTCCGCGTGAGCGGGACCCCGCTCCTCGCGGAATTGCGGGCGCTGATCGCCCAGAACGGCCCGATCCCGGTCGAGCGCTACATGGCGCTCTGCCTCGGCCACCCGCTCCACGGCTACTACACGACCCGGGACCCGCTCGGCGCGGCCGGCGACTTCACCACCGCCCCGGAGATCAGCCAGATCTTCGGCGAGCTCCTCGGCCTGTGGGCGGCGGAGGTCTGGCACGGGATGGGCCGGCCCTCGCCCTGCCGCGTGGTGGAACTCGGCCCCGGACGCGGCACGCTGATCGCCGACGCGCTGCGGGCGATCCGCGCGGCGCTGCCGCCCTTCGCCGAGGCCCTCGATCTCCACCTCGTCGAGACGAGCCCGGTCCTGCGGGCCGCGCAGGCGGCGCGCCTCGCCGCGATCGGCCGGGAGGCCGCGTGGCACGCGCGGATCGAGGACGTGCCGGAGGGCCCCGCAATCGTCCTCGCCAACGAGTTCTTCGACGCGCTGCCGGTGCGCCAGTTCGCGCGCGGCGCCGGCGCGTGGCACGAGCGCCGGATCGGCCTCGACCCGGAGGGCGGGGGCCTCGTCGTGGGGCTCGACCCCGACCCGACGCCGGAGATCGCCGCCGCCGCGCCCGAGGGCGCGGTGCTGACCCTCCCCTCCGCGGCGCTCGCCGCCATGCGGGCGATCGCGGGCCGGCTCGCCCGCCAGGGGGGCGCGCTGCTCGCCATCGATTACGGCGAGGCGACGCTCGGCCTCACCGACACCCTGCAGGCGGTCTCCCGCCACCGCGCGGTCGGGATCCTCGACGCGCCCGGCGAGACCGACCTGACCGTGCCGGTCGATTTCGGCGCCCTCGCCCGCGCCGCCCGGGAGGCGGGCGCCGCGCTGCACGGCCCGGTGCCCCAGCGCGACTTCCTCCTCGCCCTCGGCCTCGCCCAGCGGGCCGAGCGCCTCGCCGCCCGCGCGACGCCCGATCAGGCGCGGGCCGTCGCCGAGGCCGCGGCGCGGCTGACCGATCCCGCGCCGACCGGGATGGGTCGGCTCTTCAAGGTTTTGGGCGTCTCTGATGCGGGGATGGCGGGCCTGCCCGCCCTGCCCCGCTCGACCCTGTCCCGTTGAGCAGGAGCGCGTGCTGCTCTCCTGCTTCGATCCTCGTTTCCGCATCATCCCTGCCACCGCACCGGTGCGCGTCGCGGCGGATGGTGCCCAGGCCCGAGAGGCGTCGCCATGCTCCTGGAAGCTCCCGCGCTGAGCGCGCTCCCCGGTCTCCGCCACGGCTTCTTCACGCGCGAGGGCGGGGTCTCGGGCGGGCTCTACGCCAGCCTGAACGGCGGGCTCGGCTCGGGCGACGACCCGGGCGCGGTCGCCGAGAACCGGCGCCGGATGACCGAGCGCCTCGGCGTCGCGCCGGACGCCCTGGTCAGCCTCTACCAGATCCACTCGGCCGAATGCGTCACCGTGGAGGCCCCCTTCCCCGACCGCCCGCGGGCGGACGGCATGGCGACCCGGGTCCCGGGCCTCGCGCTGGGCATCCTCACGGCGGATTGCGGGCCGATCCTGTTCGCCGATCCCGAGAACCGCGTCGTCGGCGCCGCCCATGCGGGCTGGAAGGGCGCCTTCACGGGGATCATCGAGGCGACGCTCGCCGCCATGGAGCGCCTCGGCGCCGAGCGCGGCCGCATCGTCGCGGTGCTCGGCCCCACGATCGGCCGCGAGAATTACGAGGTCGGCCCGGAATTCCACGCCCGCTTCGCGCAGGCCGGGCCCGCCCACGCGGATTTCTTCGCCCCGAGCCCGGGCCGCGCCGGCCACCACCTCTTCGACCTGCCCGCCTACATCGCCGCGCGCCTGCGCGCCGCCGGGATCGGCACCGTGGCCGATCTCGGCCTCTGCACCTACGCGGATCCGGACCGGTTCTTCAGCTACCGGCGCACCACGCACCGGGCCGAGCCCGATTACGGCCGCCTCGTCTCGGCCATTGCGCTGGTGCCATAGCGGGCATTCCGCCGGCGGGAAGCATTCGGGTCTAGGCGCAGCGAAAAATTTTTGTGGGCGCGTGAACCTTGGCCATACGGGCGCGTTGTCGGGGTAAGGAGCCAAGGGAGTCCGGGCGGCGAAACGCCGACAAGGCCGCGGTGAACCTCACCAGCGTTGTCGCCAGGACACAGCTTTCACAAGGCTGCCGGGATATGTCGAGGCACTGCTTCGGGAGAACGTTCGGCTGCGGCCGCAACGGCGCCGGGGCATCGTAGAGAGGACCAGAACCATGAAGTCGCTTCTCAAGAGCGCCACCGCCCTCGCGGGTGTTGTTATTGCCGGCTCGGCCATGGCGGCTGACCTGCCGCGTCGCGCGGCGCCGCCGCCGGTCTTCACGCCGGTGCCGGTCTTCACCTGGACGGGCTTCTACGCCGGTTTCAACGCTGGCTACGGGTTCGGCACCAGCGACAACAACAACTCGACCCTGATCGGCGTGAACGCCGCGACCGGCCTCGTGCCCCCCGGCACGACCGCGGTCCTCGGCTTCCGCAACCGCGACAACAACGACGGCTTCGTCGGCGGCGGTCAGGTCGGCTACAACTACCAGTTCACGCCGGGCGCCGGCGTCGTGATCGGCATCGAGGCGGACGCCCAGTACGCCGATTTCGGCCGTGAGCGGAACCGCTTCAGCCTCGTCACCAACAACCCGGCGGTGACCGGGCTGGCCGCCCAGCAGGTCTTCAACCCGAACGGCCTGTCGGGTCTGGACTACTTCGGCACGGTGCGCGGCCGGCTCGGCTACGCCTTCGACCGCACCCTCGTCTACGCCACCGGCGGCTTCGCCTACGGCGGCGGCGGCGGCACCAGCTTCGGCCTGCCCAACCGCGACGACTTCCAGACCGGCTGGACGGTCGGCGGCGGCGTCGAGTACGCCCTGCCCACCGACTCGTTCCTGAACTTCTTCAAGTCGAACGCGGTGACCCTGAAGGTCGAAGGTCTCTACGTGAACCTCGACCGCGGCAACGGCCTCAACGGCGCCTTCGCGGTCAACAACGCCGGCACCCTGATCACCGTGACCAGCCCCGGCGTGGTGCTGGTCCCGGGCAGCGGCCTGGTGCGTCGCGACACCGAGTTCGCGGTGGTGCGCGCCGGCCTGAACTACAAGTTCGGCACCTACTGAGCCTCGGCTCGGTCACCGGCCGGACTTGCCCCGGCCGGACTTGCCCCAGCCGAACCTGCCCCGGCCGAACCTGCCCCGTTCGAACCCGAAGCCCGGCCCACAGGCCGGGCTTCTTCCTTGTCGGTCGCCCCGGGCCGGGCGCGCGGTCAGTGCAGCGAGGCAGGATCGCCGGCAAAGCCGTTCGGCACGCCGCGGACGTCCGCCTCGCCCGGCGCCGACACGCCCGGCCCCTCCTGACCCGAACTCGCCTCCGCGAGGATCCGCCGCGCCCGGGCGATCCGCGCCTGCGACTCCGCGAGGCGGGCCTCCAGCCGGCGCACCCGCTCGCGCTCCGCGGCGAGCAGCGCCTCCGCAGCCCCGCAGCGCGCCCGCGCCTCCGCCGCCTCGCGCCGGGCCGCCGCCTCCCGGTCGGCCGCCTCGCGCAGAACCCTCTCCACCCGCTCCACCAGGGGCCGCACCTGCCCGGCGATGCGCCGCGCCCGCGCCTCGGCCGCCTCCGCGCGCGCCGTCGCGTGGCGCACCGTCTCGGTCGCCCGCCGCAGCAGGGTCAGGATCGTCTCGGGATCGGGCAAGGACGGCATGGCGGCACTCGGGACCGGCGGGGGATCGCCCTACGACGCCCGGCCGCGGCGGCGCGGTCAAGACGGCGGCGGGCGCCGCGCCCGGAACGATCGCGGCAGGCCTGGGTTTTCGGGGTGCGTGATACCGATCGGGAGTACCATGATGGCCGGGAAAGACCTCAGGACGCTGTTCCTGCACCAGCTCAAGGACACCTACTTCGCCGAGAACGCCATCCTGAAGGCGCTCCCGAAGATGGCCGAGGCGGCCCAGACCGACGCCCTGCGCGGGGCCTTCGGGGTCCATCTCCAGGAGACGCGCGAGCAGGTGAAGCGCCTCGACCAGGTCTTCCGCAGCCTCGGCGAGAAGCCCGAGGGCGTGACCTGCAAGGCCATCCAGGGCATCATCGCCGAGGGCGAGGAGGTGATGCAGGAATTCGGCGGCAGCGGCGCCCTCGATGCCGGCCTGATCGCCGCCGCCCAGGCCGTGGAGCATTACGAGATCACCCGCTACGGCACCCTGATCGCCTGGGCGCGCCAGCTCGGCCTCGCCGAGGCCGAGAGCCTGCTCAAGGAGACCCTGGTCGAGGAGGAGAACACCGACGAGGTGCTCTCGGAACTCGCCGAGGAGGCCGTGAACCCGGCCGCGGCGTGACGTGCGGGGGCCCGGCCCCCGCATCCCGGCCGGAGGGAGCCTCCCTCCGGCCTCCCTGGAGGGAAGGACGATGCCGGAGGTCGCGGGCGTCCTCGAGACCGTGCTCTACGTCGACGACCTGGAGCGGGCCGCCGCCTTCTGGGGCGGGCCGATGGGCCTGCCCTGCATCCACAGCGACCACCGCATGCGGGCCTTCGACGTGGCCGGGCGGGGCGTGCTGCTGCTCTTCCCCCGCGGGGGCTCCCTCCACCCGATCGAGACGCCCGGCGGCACCATCCCGCCCCATGACGGGCAGGGACCGCTTCACCTCGCCCTCGCGATCCCGGCCGAGGCCCTGGGCGCCTGGGAGGCCCACCTCGCCGAGGCCGGCATCGCGGTCGAGGGGCGGACGCACTGGCCGCGGGGCGGCACCAGCCTCTACTTCCGCGACCCGGACGGCCACCTCGTCGAGCTGGCGACGCCGGGCCTCTGGAAGGGCTACTGAGCGGGCGCCCGCCAGACCTGCCCGTCATAGGCGAAGCGCTCCGGCCTGGAGGCGAGCGCCGCCAGCCCGGTGAAGGCCGGATCCGCGATCGTGATCACGCAGGTCGGAATCCGCTCCATCATCGCCACGAAGGGCGGCTTGTGCACGAAGGCCTGCCGGAAAGCGCCCCGCCGCAGCACCGGCAGGAGGCGCGGCGCGATGCCCCCGCCGATATAGACGCCCCCGGTCGCCAGGAAGGTGAGCGCGAGGTCGCCGCACAGCCGCCCGAGCAGCTTGGCGAACAGCGCGAGGGTCTCAGCGGCGGCCGGATCCTCGCCGGACAGCCCGCGCGCGGTCACGGCCTCGGGGGCGAGCGCCCGCCCGCCGCTCACGGCGGCGTAGAGGCGGCACAGGCCGGGGCCGGAGAGCAGCGCCTCGACGGTGATGCGCCCCTCGATCCGCTCCAGGGCCGGCCAGAGGGCCGCCTCGGCGGCGTCGCTCGGGCCGAAATCGGTGTGGCCCGCCTCCGTCGACACGATCGCCAGCTGTTCGCCGAAAGGCACGAGCGCGGCGGCGCCGAAGCCGGTCCCCGGCCCGAGCACGAGGCGGCTGCCGCGCCCCGGTGCCAGGGCCGGCCCGACCGCGGAGAGCGCGGCCCCGTCGCCGTCGAGCGGGTCGAGCGCGGCGGCCCCGGCCGCGACCGGCACGTAGTCGTTGACGAGGACGCAGGCGCCGAGGCCGAAATCGCGGCCGATCCGCTCGCCCTCGATCACCCAGGCGGCGTTGGTGAGCGGCACCGCCGGGCCGTCGACCCGCCCCGCGATGGCGAGGATCGCCGAGCGCGGTGCCGCCCCGCCCTTGGCGAGGGCGTGCCGGATCGCCGCGCTCGGGTCCGGGAAGGCCCCGGTCTGCACGTGATCGAGCGGCAGGGGCGCGGCTCCCGGCCGCGGCACCAGCGCGAAGCGCGCGTTGGTGCCGCCGATATCGCCGATGAGGACGGGGAAGTCGAACATGGAGGGCCGCTTTCCGCCGGGTGAGGAGGGGAAACGGCCCCGTTATAGCGCCGCCCGCCCGGGAATCGACCGGGTCAGCGCCCCTCCATCCGCCCGATCTCGCGCATCGCCCGCTTCAGGGCGAGCAGCCGCCGGTCGCGGTCGCGAAACAGCTCGGCCGGGTCGCGCCCGCCCCAGTCGAAGAAGCCGTGCCCCGCCATCACGCCCGTGCGCCCCTCCGCCGCCAGCGCGTCGAGGGCCGGCGAGGCGGTGCGGGCCGGGGGCGGGCTGTAGCTCGCATTGGCCAGCGCGTGGCGCAGGAGCTCGATCCCAGTGAAGTCGGCCTTGGCGAGGTGGCCGAGGACCGGGATGCGCAGGGCCAGCCCGTGGATGATCGCGTCGTCGATGTCCCGCGGCGAGGCGAGCCCCTCGTCGAGGAGGTGGTAGACCTCCGCCGAGATCGCCGACTGGATACGGTTGGCGACGTAGCCCGGCACGAAGCGCTTGAGGACGATCGGGACCTGGCCGAGGCCGAGGACGAGCTCGCGCATCGTCTCGACCACGGCCGGATCGGTCCGCGGCCCCGGTACCACGTCGACGAGGTCGACGATGTAGGGCGGCGTGTACCAATGCGCGACGAGGGCCCGCGCCTGCCGGGCCTCCGGGATCAGCGGGAAGACGTCGAGGTAGCTCGTGTTGCTGGCCAGGATCGTGCCGGGGGCGCAGAGCCGGTCGAGTTCGGCGAAGAGCGCCCGCTTGGCCTCCGGGTTCTCGGTGATCGCCTCGATGACGAGGTCCGCCCCTGCCACCGTCCCGGCGAGGTCCGGCGACAGGCGCACGGCCGCCTCCAGCCGCTCGGGCGTCCACTCCGCCGCGACGGCCTGCGCCTCCCGCAAGGTGGCGAGGGCCGAGCCCATCAGGCCCGGCACCCGCTCCAGGGCCTCGGCCCGGCTGTCGGTCAGGCGCACCCCGTGCCCGCCGAGGGCCAGGACCAGCGCGATGCCGTGCCCCATCAGGCCGGCCCCGATCACCGCGATCTCGCTCATGCGTTCCTCCCCGGCGAGGTCTCCGCCGCGCTCCCGGCCCGCCGGGCACCGGCGCGGCGTCGGGGCGGTGGCGCGGTCCGCCCGTTCACCTCGCCCGCCCTGCCTCGCCCGCCCACCTGGCCCGAGCCGCCCGCCTCGCGCAAGGGGCCGCCTCGCGCAAGGACCCGCCTGGCGCAAGGGGCCGCTTGGCGCAAGGGGCCGCTTGGCGCAAGGACCCGCCTGGCGCAAGCGGGAATGCGGGCGCGAGCGCATCCTTGCGTGCGCGTTGACAGGTCCGGGGACCGATGCGACGGCTTGGCGATGAGCCGCACCGCCGACCCTGAGCGCAGCCTCGGCCCGACCCGCGCCGAGGAGATCCGCCGCCGGCTCGCGGACGAGATCGTCCGGGGCCTGCGCGCGCCCGGCACGCCGCTCGACGAGGCGGAGCTGGCGGCCCTGTTCGGCGTCTCGCGCACCCCGGTGCGCGAGGCCCTGCGGCAGCTCGAAGTGGAGGGCTTCGCCACCTCCCGCCCGCGCCGCGGGGCCCTGGTGAGCACGATCGCCCCGGCGGCGCTCGCCGAGATGTTCTTCGTGATGGCGGAGCTGGAGGCCCTCTGCTGCCGCCTCGCCGCCCAGGCCATGACCGCCGAGGAGGGCGCGGAGCTGGAGCGGGCGCGCCGCCTCTGCGAGGCGGCGGTCGCCGCCGACGCGATCGAGGAGTACCGCGAGGCCAACGACCGCTTCCACGACCTGATCTATCGGGCGAGCCACAACGGCTTCCTGATGGAGCAGACCCGGGCGGTGCGCCGCCGCGTGGCGCCCTTCCGGCGGGCGCAGTTCCAGTCCTCCGGCCGGCTGGCGAAGTCCCTCGCCGAGCACGAGCGCATCGCCGCCTCCCTGCGCGCCCGCGACGGCGAGACGGCGGCGCGCGAGGTGCGCGCCCACATCTTCACGGTGGAATACGCCTACTACCACCAGAAGGCCCAGGGGCCGGCCTCCTGAGCCTCATTCGCCGACGCGGTCGCCGGTTCGGCGGCGAGAATGATCGGCAACGAGACCCGAACGGGATCGCCCCGCGCCCCTCTGATACGCAACCCGACGGAGCGCTTCGCAATGCGGATGAGGGCGGCGCCGGCGACCCGCGGGGCGCGCTCCGTCCGCTCAGCCCGGACGCGCGCAGGAATCGCACAAGGCGGCGTGCAGCGCGTCGATCAGCGCGATCCGCGCGCCCCGGCGGTGCAGGATGCCGATCGACCGGACGAAGGCGCGATCCGCGATGGGGATCTTGCGGATCGGGCGATCGTCGCTCGACCGGAAGCCGTAATCCGGGAGCAGCGCGATGCCGAGCCCGAGCGAGACCAGGATGGTGATGGTGTCCGGCGCGTCCAGCTCGAACAGCTCGTTCGGCACGATCCGGCGGCTGTTCAGGTAGTCGGTGACGATGGCGCCGGTCGGCGAGCGGCGATCCATGCGGATCAGCGGCGCCGCCGAGAGATACGCGTCCGTCGTGTCGCGGCGGAGGCCGACCGGGCTGACCAGCGTCAGCGGCTCCCGCCGCACCGGCAGCCATCCCCAGCCCTTCGCGAGCGCGAAGCGCGGCTGGACGGTGAGGGCGCAATCGATCTCGCCCGCCTCCAGCATGCGCGCGAGCTGCGAGGAGGTGCCCGGTGCGATGTGGAGGGCGATCTCGGGGCTGCGCTCCGCCATAAGCTTCAGGGCCGGCGGCAGGATCGAGATCAGCGCGGTCGACACGGCCCCGACCCGCAGGCCGCCGCGCAGCCGGCCGAGCTGCGCGACCTGGGCCAGGTCCGCCACCCGCGCCAGGATGTCCCGCCCCGCGGCGACCACCGCGCGCCCCTCGTCCGTGAGGGTGACGGCCCGGCCCTGGCGCCCCACCAGCCGGACGCCGAGCTCCCGCTCCAGCGCCTGAACCTGCTCGGCCACCGTGGCGCTCGCCAGGCCGAGGGCGCGCGCCGCGCCGGCCAGCGATCCCGCCTCGGCGATGGCGCAGAGCGTGGCGAGGAAGCGGGTGTTCACGCGCCGGATTTTCCTGTTCCCGAACACGGGAGAACACGGGTATTTCCGCCGGCGCAAGTCCGTATCGTCCCGGGCAGGCCGCCAGGAGAGGAAGCATGTCGCTCACGCCGTCCGCGCAGGGTGTCTACCCGATCGCCCCGACCCCGTTTCACCCGGACGGCAGCATCGACGTCGCCTCGATCGACGGGCTGACCGACTTCTACGTGGGATGCGGCGCGACGGGCCTGACCGTGCTCGGCGTGATGGGCGAGGCGCCCAAGCTCGACCACGCCGAGGGGCTCGCGGTCGCCACCCGCTTCATCCGGCGCGCCCGCGGCCTGCCGGTGATCGTCGGCGTCTCGGCGCCGGGCTTCGCCGCGATGGCCTCGCTCGCCCGCGGCGCCATGGAGGCCGGGGCGGCGGGCGTGATGATCGCCCCCCCCAGCACGCTGCGCACCGACGACCAGATCGCGGCCTATTATCGCCAAGCCGTCGAGGCGATCGGGCCCGACGTGCCCTTCGTGATCCAGGATTACCCCCTCACCTTCTCGGTGGTGATGACGCCCGGGATCATCCGCCGGATCGTCACCGAGAACCCGTCCTGCGTCATGCTCAAGCACGAGGATTGGCCCGGGCTCGAGAAGATCTCGGCGCTGCGGGCCTTCGAGGCGGAGGGCGCGATGCGGCCCATCTCGATCCTGTGCGGCAATGGCGGCCTGTTCCTCGACTTCGAGTGCGAGCGCGGCGCCGACGGCGCCATGACCGGCTACGCCTTCCCCGACATGCTGGTCGACGTGGTGCGGCTGTCGAAGGCGGGCGAGCGCGACCGCGCCCACGACCTGTTCGACGCGCACCTGCCGCTCCTGCGCTACGAGCAGCAGCCCGGGATCGGCCTCGCCGTGCGCAAGTACGTGATGGCGCGGCGCGGGCTGATCGCCTCGGACGCGCAGCGCAAGCCCGCGGGCGGGCTCGGCCCGGCCGCGCGGGCCGAGGTCGAGTACCTGCTGGGCCGGCTCGCCCGGCACGATCCCCGCGCGCGGGTGCGGCCGCTCTGATACGGGATCCGCTTGGATCAACCGGATCCCGTGCGACGCGCCGCGGACGACCGGCCGGCCCCGCCGCGGGCGCGGCCGTGCCTCAGAGCGTCGTCGGCCGCGCGCTGCGCTCCGCCTCCGCGGTGCCGGGGACCCGGCCCTTCCCGGCGACGTGCCGGATGAACGCCGCCGCCCAGGCGTCGAAGCAGGCCATCGCGTCGGGCTCGCGAGCCATGTCGTCGGCCTGGTCGTCCGCGTAGGCCCTGCCCCGGCCCACCGTCGCGTGGCGCCAGAGCGCGTCCGGCACCTCGATCCCGCTGTAGCGGCACTGCCAGACGAGGCCCTGATAGGCCAGCCGCTCCTCGCCCTGGTAGGGCTGGGTCGCCGGATCGAACCACGCCTTGTGCCGCAGGATCCGGGGGCGGCCGTCGGCGTCGAGCTCGTCGCCGCCCTCGTTGCCGTAGCAGAAGAAGGCGGCGCTGCGCCCCTCCAGGTGGTTGCGGCTGAGCTCGCGCCAGAGCGGCGAGCGCTCCAGCGCCTGCGCCTTCGCGGTGCTCTTCTTGTCGATCAGGTCCGGGCGCGGGTTGCCGCCGCTCGCGCAGACGAGGCGGTCGAACAGCGCCTTGAGGTTCGTGGTGGGGCCGTACCACCAGACCGGCCCGATGATCGCCCAGGCGTCGGCCCGGGCGAGGCGCGCGTAGAGGTTCTCGTTCCAGAGCAGGTCCGGCTGGTGGTCGCTGCCCGGGGCGTAGCAGTTGCAGGGCCAGACGCAGAGCGCCATCGCGGAGCCGACGCAGCCGTTGCAGCCCTGGATCTTGGGCTTGCCGTGCTCGTTGCCGAGATCGACGTGGTCCGCCTGCCAGTCGGGCGGCAGCTGACCGAGCAGGCGGTGCATCAGGAAGCGCGCCTTGCCGTCGAGACCCGGGCAGCCGTCGAGCCGCGGGCCGAGCCGGCGATCACCAGCACGCGCAGCGGCCGCTCCTCCAGGGAAAGCGCGCCGGCCGCGGCCCTCAGCTCATCCATCGCGCCCTCCCCCCGGATGCGGGACCGCCACGCGCCGGCCCGGCAGGCGAAAAATCCCGGCCGCACCCGTTGTTCCCGGGGAGCTGTGCCGTGCGGCGCCCGGTCGCCGCGGCGGAACCGCCGTCCCGAGCGCCCATTCCCCCCACCGTCCCCGCAGGCCGGGGCGGGCGCCGCGTCGGCCGATCACGCGGCGCCGGACGGCTAGGAACCGGGAGATCCCCTCATGCGACGACTTGCTCTTCCCCTGCTGCTCGCGATCGGCGTCGCGACGTCCGCCGCGGCGCAGCCGCCCCTGTCCGGCCGGGAGCCGGCCCTCCTCTTCCACGGCAATTACTGCGGCCCGGGCAACAATGCCCCGCTCCTGCCGGTCGACGCGCTCGACCTCGCCTGCGCCCGCCACGATGCCTGCACGCCGGACGGAGGCCTGCCGTCCCGGGCCTGCAACGCGCGCCTCGCCCGGGAGGCCGAGGCGGTCGCCCGCGACGCGAGCCAGCCGCAGGACCTGCGGGCGCTCGCCGGGATGGTCGCGACCGGTGCCGCGCTCCTGCCCACCGCGCCGGGCGCCGCGCCGCGCCCGGCGCTGTCGATGCGGGCCGCGCCGCTCGCCGGTCCGGTCACCCTGATCGCGCCCCGGCCGGCCGCGGACCCGGACGCCCTGGAGCCGGATTCCCCGGACCTGGAGCCCGCGGACGAGGCCGAGTAGGCCCGGTCAGGCGCCGCGGGCATCCTCCAGGATCATCGCGGCCCCCTTCTCGGCCATCATGATGGTGGGCGAGTTGGTGTTGCCGGAGGTGATGCGCGGCATCGCCGAGGCGTCGACGACGCGCAAGCCCCGCACCCCCCGCACCCGCATCCGCGCGTCGAGCACCGCGCCGGGCTCGTGGTCCGGCCCCATCCGGGCGGTGCCGACCGGATGGAAGATCGTGGTGCCGAGGTCCCCGGCGGCGCGCAGCAGCCCCTCGTCGCTCGTCACCTCGGGGCCCGGCCGGTACTCCTCGGGCCGGTAGCGGGCGAGGGGCGGCTGCGCGACGATGCGGCGGGTGAGCTTGAGCGCGTCGACCGCGACGCGCCGATCCTCGTCCGTCGAGAGGTAGTTCGGCCGGATCGCGGGCGGCGCGGCCGGGTCGGGGCTCGCCGCGTGGACGCTGCCGCGGCTCGACGGGCGCAGGTTGCACACGCTCGCCGTAAAGGCCCCGAACGGGTGCAGCCCCTCGCCCCACTTGTCGAGGGAGAGCGGCTGGAAGTGGAATTCGAGGTTGGCGGTGGCGTAGTCCGGCGAGGACTTGGCGAAGACCCCGACCTGGCTCGGCGCCATGGTGAGCGGCCCGGTCCGGAACAGGGCGTACTCGATCCCCATCCAGGCCCGCTTGAACAGGTTCGCGTAGGTCAGGTTGAGGGTCGGCACGCCGGTCACCTTGTAGACCGGGCGGATCTGCAGGTGGTCCTGCAGATTCTCGCCGACCCCGGGGGCGTGGTGGACGAGGCCGATGCCGAGATCCCGCAGCCGCGCGCCGTCGCCGATGCCCGAGAGTTCGAGGAGCTTGGGCGAGGCCACGGCGCCGGCCGAGAGCACCACCTCGCCGCGCGCCCGGGCGAGGGCGCGCCGTCCGTCCGGCCGCGCGAAGACCACGCCCGCCGCGCGGCCCTCCTCGATCAGCACCCGCTCGACGTGGATCCCGGTCTCCAGCCGCAGGTTCGGCCGGCCGAGGGCGGGCTTGAGGAAGCCCCGCGCGGCGCTCCAGCGCCGGCCCCGGCGCTGGTTGACCTGGAAGTAGGACGAGCCCTCGTTGTCGCCGGTGTTGAAGTCCGGGATCTTGCGGATGCCGGCCGCCTCGGCGGCGTCCCGGATCGCGTCGAGCACCGCCCAGCGGATGCGGGGCGGCTCGACGCGCCACTCGCCGCCCGAGCGGTGGAAGGCGTTGGGCGGCGCGATGTGGTCCTCGTGCTTAAGGAAGAAGGGCAGGACGTCGTCCCAGCCCCAGCCGCTGAGGCCGAGCTGGCGCCAGCCGTCGTAATCGGCCGCCTGGCCGCGCATGTAGATCATGGCGTTGATGGCCGAGGAGCCGCCGATGACCTTGCCGCGCGGATAGGCGAGCTGGCGCCCGTTGAGCCCCGCCTCCGCCTCGGTGGTGAAGAGCCAGTCCGCCCGCTTGTTGCCGATGGCGAACAGGTAGCCGGCCGGGATGTGGAACCAGATCCAGTTGTCGCGCCCGCCCGCCTCCAGGACCAGGACCGAGCGGCGCGGATCCGCCGACAGGCGGTTGGCGAGCACGCAGCCCGCCGAGCCCGCCCCCACCACGATGTGGTCGTAGGTCCCGAAATCAACCGGAGCCTCGCCCTCGCTCGCTGTCATGTCTCCTCCCGGGCTTCGCGTCGTTTCCGCGCTGTGTAGCGCAAAGCGGGCGCGGGGCAGTAGCGGCTCCCGGCGGGGCCGGGCCGCTCCCGCCGCCTCGCAGGCCGGTCCGGCCGGTGTCTCCCGGGAGACTCCGCTCCGGGAGGCCGTCACGGAAGCGAAGCAAGCGCGAATGTGGTGTCATACCAAATCCGCTTGATCTCTTCGGGATGGCGGATTTGGGCTTCGCTCAGGCGCCGCGCGGGCTGGTGATCCGCTTGATCCCTTCGGGATGGCGGATTCGGGCTTCGCTCAGGCGCCGCGCGGGCTCGTGATACGGGACCCGCCTTGATGAAGCGGATCCCGGATCAGCTGCCCGGCTCGATCGAGCAGGTATCCGCTGCGCCCACCTTGAAGAATTGACCGATGAGAGGGCTCGTGGGGAGTTTTCGATCTTTGTTTCGACCGTGACCCTTAAATCCTCCGTAAACCACCCTATAATGTCTGAAAGATCGCACAACCGCGATCGGGGATCTCATCAGGAGAGAAAAAGCAAACTCCGCGGCCGTCAAGAACTTTCTGTCTCGTAGGGCAAGAGATAGCAGCCAGGAAAGAACATTAACGTTTGCTTCCCTCAGGAGCGCCGCGGAACCAGCATCACGTCTGAGGTGGTCCCGGGCGACAAGGAGGAACGATTTGTACATCCTCCTGTGATTGCTTGACATGTTGTCGGAGGCTTGCCTGTATCCGGTCAGAAACTCGGGAACCAGCGCGAAGTTGTACTTTCTGGAGATTGCCAGGTAGAGGGCCCAATCCTCGCATCCTTGGGCACCTCGGTCTCGCAAGCTCGCGTCGTAGCCCCCCACCTCACGAACGGCGGCGGTCCGCATCAGGGTGGCGCTTCCGTTGCCGATGAAATTCATCGTGCACAGCGCCTCGTAGACCCTTCCCTCGTGAGCTGGTTTCCAGTCGGCGACGATGATGATGCCCCGCTCGTCGATCTGGGCCGACCACGTATAGGCGAGCGCCGCATCGGCGCCGGCCGCCTCGATCGCGACCAGCTGCTTCGCGATGCGGTCCGGCGAACAGAGATCGTCCGCGTCGACGGGAGCGACGAAGGCGCCCCGGGCCTGCGCGATCCCCTCGTTCCGCGCCCGCGCAACCCCTCCGTTCGCCTGCCTGATCAACCGTATCCGTGCGTCGAGCGCCGCGTGACGCGCCACGATCGCGGTCGTGCGATCCGTCGAGCCGTCATCAACGACCAGGATCTCCAAATCACGATGGCTCTGTGACCTGACACTCACCAATGTAGCGTCGATCGTCTTCTCGGCGTTGTACGCTGGAATAACCACGGTGACCAAAGTGTGGCAGTTACACGAACTTGAATTCACGCTCATGCCACATCCATACAGCACGGAATCGCCTTATAGTGCACGATCTATGCGATATACCGGCAATCCGAACGGGCGCACTCGCCCCCGAGACGATACATTCACGTCTCGTATACATTGCGTGGTCGGATGAAGCAAATCGGCCGGCAATTCCGAGGTTGAAGCCTCGCCCGAACGGGCCGCGCTCGGTGTCGGCGGCGCCGAGAGCTGACCATGTGTCGGCCTGGACTGGGCGAGGCCTGTCATCCATCTCCGAGCGCCCGCGCGAGCACTGCCTTGCCGGCATTCGGTGCGGCGATCCTGGGCAGGGCGTAGCGCTGAAAGTCTGCGGGCTCCACCGCCGTCGCGACGGTCGAGCATGCCCACGCGAAGCCGCACGCGGCCACGGCGGCCTGAGCGGAGGCGTCCATCGCGCCGTACGGGTAGGCGAAGCCGTCGACGCGCTGCCCGCTCATCTCCTCCGCGGCGCGCTTGCCCTCCGCGATTTCCCATCGCTGCTCGGCGGGCGTGAGCGTCGGCAGCGCCGGGTGACTGAGCGTGTGGCCTCCGATGGTGAGGACGCCGCGCCGCGCCATCCCGCGGACCTCGTCCGGCGTCATCGCCCTCTCCTCCTCGCAGGCCGCCCCCGCTCCCCCCAGAGCCCGTCGCAGCGTCGCCATCGCGCCCTCGCGCTCGGGACGCGAGGCGTCGCGGATCACGCGCCAGAGGGCCTGGTAGGCCGCCTCCCGCGCCGTCCGGGGACTCTCCCACGCGCGCCACCTCCGCCGGTCGCGGTCGAGCCGGTCGGGTTCGCCGAATTGCAGGCGGTATCGCCCGTCCGCGATCCCGACCGAGAGGTCGGCCGGGGCGGAGCGGTCGAGGATCAGGTGGGCGAGCTCGTCCCACCAGAACGGCTCGGGACGCCCGATCGCGGCGGTCGTCAGGAAGAGGGTCGCCGGGATCCCGGCCGCCGCGAGCCTGGGCTCGGCCTGGCGCAGGTTGTCGACGTAGCCGTCGTCGAAGGTGAGCGCCACCGCGTCGCGCGGGAGGGTGCCGGCGGTGAGCGCGGCGACGAAGGCGGCGAGGTCCATGGGGGTCCGGGAGCGCCGGAGATGCTCCAGATGCGCCTCGAAATGGCGCGGGGAGACCGCGAGTTGCCAGGGATCGGAGTCGAGCTCGGCGACCCGGTGATACATGAGGATCACCGGACGCGGTCCCGAGCCGAACGGCCAGGCCCTGCGCAGCTGGCGCTTGAGGAAGCCCACGCCCCTCACCTCACGGCCTCCGCGCCGCCCGGGCGGCCACGATCACCGGGTAGGATGCGTCCGCGACGTCGAGCTTCGTCGGATCCACCTCCGAGAGGGCGAGCCCCTGGAGGAAGGCCGTCGCGGCGTAGACGTTGCCGTGGCTCCGGACCGTCGCCGCGCCGGCGCCGAACACCTCGTCGAGGAGGCGCGTCAGCGCGGCGGGGGTCAGGGACCAGAACCAGGTCCCGGACCACTCGCCGCGGTCGATCGGGCTGATGCCGGGCACGGTCAGCAGGAGCACGCCGCCGGGCCTGAGGGCGCCGTGCAGCTGGCGCAGGGCGCTCGCCATGTCGAAGATGAGGTGCAGCGTCTGGGTGAGGACGATGCAATCGAAGGCGGCCTGCGGCAGCGTGCCCGCCCGGCTGATGTCGCCGATGAGCGTCGCCCTGGGATTGCCGGCCTCGACGTGGAGGATGTCCTGCCGCTCGACCCGCGCGCCGCCGAAGCGCCGTGAGTAGGCGTCGTCGCCGATCTCGAGCACGCGGCCGCGGATGTCGGCGGCCGCCCCCTCCAGAAATCGCTCGATGTAGAACCTGTCCACCGGGAGCCCGCGATCCCAGCCGAAATCCTCGCTCACCGGCCAGGGCGTTCCGAAATCACCCCAATCAACCCGGCCGACCGGGGGCGAGGCGCGACCGACGAGGCGGCGGCGCAGCCGATAGCCCGCGCGGCGGGAGACGGCACCGCCGAGCCGGATCGCCGCCCGGCGCGCCAGCTCGCCCGCGGTCCACAGCGGGTCGAGACGCGCGGCGGCCGCCACGCCGCGCGGCGAGATGCGTCCGCCGGCCCGCAGCGCCTCGCCCGCGTAGTACCGGCGCCAGAAGCGGCGCCCCTCGGACCAGGTCTCCCTGCGCAGCGAGTCGGCCTCCGCCGCGGGCCGGTACCGCGCGTGGACGGCGAGGGCCGCGTCCCGCATCGCGCGGAAGTCGTAGGACATGTTGCTGTCGTGCCACCGATAGCGGGCGACGACCGTCGGGTGCGACGCGATCGCGTGGGCCTGCGCGAGGCGCAGGTAGACGTCGTAATCCTCGCATCGCCTCAGCCGGGTGTCGAAACCGCCCGCGGCCGAGAGGATGTCGCGGCGGTACAGGACCGTCGCGTGCATGCCGACGATGTTGTGGTGCAGCAGCGCGGCGACGGGATCACCGGCCATCGCGTGGTAGACGGCTCCTCCGAGGGGATTCCCATCGCGGTCCACCCTCTCGTGGGCACCGTACACGAAGGCGACGCCCGGCGAGCGGGCGAACGCGGCGAGGCCCTGCGCGATCGCGGCGGGGCGCAGCATGTCGTCGGCGTCCAGGAACAGGATGTAGGTCGTGCGGGCCTGCGCGAGCCCGGTGTTGCGGGCGGAGGAGAGGCCCTGATTGGGCTGACGGATGAGCCGCACCCCCGGCCACCGGGCCACGATCGCGGCCGGATCGTCGCTCGACCCGTCGTCGACGACGATCACCTCCTCCGGCACCCTGGTCTGCGCGGCGACGCTCGCCAGTGCCTCGCCCAAGAAGTGGGCGTGGTTGTAGGTGGTGATGACGACCGTGACGTCGCTCCCGGCGATGAGCTGGATCGACTTCTCATTCGACGGGGTGGTAATCGGCGCCTCCATGAGATCCTTGCTTCCCTTCATCCTGAGAGGCCCGCTCTGCA
Organism: Methylobacterium sp. 4-46; assembly: GCF_000019365.1. Taxonomy (GTDB): domain Bacteria; phylum Pseudomonadota; class Alphaproteobacteria; order Rhizobiales; family Beijerinckiaceae; genus Methylobacterium. Next base: position 3,665,651 of record NC_010511.1, read on the forward strand.
TCGGCGCGCGTCGCGACGCGCGGACGGCGCCGGTCGTCGCCGGCCCGGGCACCCCGCGGCTGATCGTGGAACGGCGGCCCGCCCTCATCGCTGTTGCGCCGCCGGTCCGCGCGTTCGCGACGCCCCGCGCCGCGCCCGCCGCGCGAGGCGTCTTGGAGCGTCACTTCGGAAGCCCGCGTGATCGGGTACCGGCATGATGAGGGGAACGACCCGAGCCGCGGCGTCGGATCCGCCCATGCCTCCGTTCAAGATCCATTCGTCGCGACCGATCGAAGATTTGCATGTTTTTATTCGATAAGCATCGCCCGCTCGTCAACATCGCGCGCCGCTATCTGTGGTCGGTTCCAGCCGTCACGGTTCTCGGCCTCATCTCCACGGGACTCGAGGGCATCGGGGTCGGCCTGATCGCGCCCCTGGTCGTGAGCTTGACGTCGAGCGAGTCGGTGGCCTCGTCCGGCCCGTTCCGCGTGCTGATGCAGTTCGGGGCGGATTTGCCGGCGAATACACGCCTCGTTTACATCTGCGCAGGGATCGCGGGTCTCGTCATCCTGAAGAACGCGGTCGCGTTCCTCAACACGCTCCTGATCTCGTTCGTGGATGGTCGGGCCAGCCACGACGTGCGCGTCGCTCTCGCGCACCAGCTTCTCACGGTGGAGTACGGCTTCTTCCTGGTCGAGCCGCCGGGCCGGATCATCAACATCCTGGCCAATGAATCGTGGCGGGCGTCGGAGGCCATACGGGCCTTCTTCCAGGCCCTGTCCAGCGCCGCGTCCCTCATCCTGTTCGGGATCTTCCTGCTCTGGAGCGAGTGGCGGCTGGGATTGGCGGTCGGACTGGGCGTCCTGGCCATCCGGCACGCGATCGCCCGGATCACCCGTCGGGTGAACGACCTCAGCAGCCAGATGTCGGCGGAGAACGAGTCGCTGGCGAGCGCGATGATGATCAGCGTCCTGGCCATGCGCCCGATCCGCATCTTCGGGCAGGAGGCGCGGGAGGAGGCCCGCTTCCGCGACGCGTCCGAGAAGGTTCGGGCGCTCATCTTCGCGATGGAGCGGAAATCGGCGCTGATCCAACCCCTGAGCGAGAGCCTGCGGACCTGCGTGCTGGTCCTCCTGCTGGCCGGCACCGTCCGGGTCGCGGCCGACGTTCCCCTGCCGGTCCTCGCGACGTTTCTGGTCCTGCTCCAACGCACGCAGCCGCACCTCGCCACGTTCGAGGCCGCCCGCGCCAAGATCTCACAGACCTCCGGCGCCGTGCAGGAGGTGGAGTGGCTCCTGGCGGTGACGCGCAAGGCTGCGCCGCGATCGCTGGGCCAGGTCAAGCCCAGCTTCGACAGGGATATCCGTTTCGCCGACGTGAGCTTCCGGTATCACAGTTCCTCCGAGATCCGAACGATCGACAGTGCCTCTTTCGTCATCCGCGCCGGCTCATCGACGGCGCTGATCGGACCGTCCGGCTCAGGGAAGTCAACGATCATCAATCTCCTGTGCGGCCTGCTCGAGCCCACATCGGGTGAGATTCTGGTGGACGGGACCTCATTGGACCGGCTCGATCGTTCGGAATGGCTGAATCTGATCGGCATCGCCGGACAGGACACCGAGATCATCGAGGGGACGATCGCCGAGAACATCGCCTACGGCGCCCCGCATGTCGGCCAGGCCGAGATCGAGGAGGCCGCGCGAGTGGCGGACGCCGACGCCTTCGTCCGGTCCCTGCCGCTGGGCTACGCGACGAATGTCGGCAGCAGGGGACTCAACCTGTCGGGAGGCCAGCGGCAGAGGATCGGCCTCGCACGCGCCATCGTCCGCAAGCCCAGATTGCTGATCCTGGATGAGGCGACGAGCGCGGTCGACGGCCTGTCGGAGAGGACGATCATGGATCTCCTCGCGTCGTCGCGCCGGTCCTGCACGATGCTCGTCGTGAGCCACCGCATGAGCACGCTCTCGCGATGCGACAGCGCGATCGTGCTGGAGGGGGGCCGGGTGGTCCGGGCGTCACCGATGACCGACGTCATGCGCGACCGCGAGGCGATCCCGATCCCGTAGCGCGGCGGCGCGTCACCTCGCGTCCGGCCCATCCGGGCGGAGGGGTGCTCCGAAGGGCAGCTCCGCGGCGTGCCGGCGATCCACTCGACCGGGAGCCGCAGGCCCGGGCGATCGTCGCGGGCGGCGCGTCGCGCCCGGTGCCGGCCAGCAGTTCGGGGGCTCACGCTCCCTTCCGATCCCGCCCCCGCGCAGCGGTTGCTCGTTGAGACCAGCCCGATCGAGATCCTTGTCACGGCGCGAGCCGAGCGTCGAAGCGGGAGCCGCCAACGATCGGCCGGACCGACTCAGACCGAAGACATCGTTGCATCAGGGCTGCTACCAGCGGAACGGCGGCTCCGGTTTGTAGCAAACATACCCGTAGGGACCGTACCAGCGGCTTCCGACGGAGCAGGGTGGCAGCCCTCGCAGGCAGCGCCCCAAGCAGAACGGCGAAATGACGTCACCGTAAACCGGGCTCATGGAGGTGGCGCGGACGACGGCAACTCCTCGACCTCGAGCCGAGGCCGGCATGGCCGAAGAACTCATGGCAATCGCGATCAACAACGCAGCTGATCCTGTAGCCTTGCAGACTTTCATGGTCAGACCTTCCGTCGCAGACGTGCTGGATCCGCCCGTGTCGATTCAGCACGCACGTTCTGAACGTCTCAGAAGCGCAACGGTTCTCATGTACTCCACGCGGAGTGGCGCTGCCTCCGTTCCTAGAGCAGCACCCGGTCACGTTGCAATCGGGTACTGCTCTAGGTCTTTGATCTTGCCGCATTTTCTGCGACGAACCGGCATCCACTTCGTCGGAAAATGCTCTAGGATAACGGCTGCCGGCCTCCCGGCACCGCGCGCGACGACGGTGCGGCCGGAGTCGGGCCGAAGCAAGTGCCCAAAGCTTCCTCTGAGGCTCCTTGAGGGCCTCAGCCGGACGCTGCCGATGGATTCCTGCGACATCACGCATTCCGCCTGGCCGGCGAAGCGGGGAGACGATGGTGAGGGACCGGCAACGGACTCGGCACGAGGCGCGTCTGCATGATGTCGTTGCGCGGGCGGAGATGGACGAGGCGTGAACCGTCGCGTTCGCGGCAGACGCCTTCGGGCTCCCTCCTCCGGCACGCCCTCATCGCGTGACCGGCCCTCCGCCGCATCGGTGCCGCCGGATCACAAGTCGCTTGCCGGTTGAGGCGCTCCCCTATCCAAACAACCAGCCGCGCTTGAGTCATAAAGATAAATCTTCTACCGTTGCCACCTGCGATCCGTTCAGAATAAAGGCTCAGCTTCGGAGGAGAGATTTGACCTATTATCTAACATCAGTGCAAATCGCAAACATTCAAAATCAGAACAAAGAAGCCCCTCGCCGGCGCGCTGAGGTAGTATTTACAGTCGAAAACGACGAAGGTCACCCAACAGTCGCGACGACCATGCTTGTTGATATATCTTACGAGGATGGGATTACATTTGGCGAACTGAAGGAGGAGGCAATTGCGCAAGCCACTAAGATAATTGAGGTTATTCATGGCAACTTGAGCGCGAAAAGCGCTTCGCCGGCCTGACAAGAAATGCGCATCGACATTCTTGCGCGCTGAAACCTGCGGCGGTTCACGAGGTCCTTGCGAAGCGGTGCGGTGGCCTCGGATTGCGCGCCGGCCATGTGAAGCGCGCCATCGAACCCCGGGATCAAGCGTCGAAAGGCCGTCGGCATCCGGCGCTCGATCGTGATGAGGGCGCGACAGCGCTCACACGGGAGTTCAACCGCCCTCACGGATCGCGGTCGACCTTTCCATCCAGCCCTCGAGGCGGCTGGCTCGGCCGCAAGCCTCATTCAACGATTTGCGGCCACTGCCCTTGCCGGACCTTGGGAGCACGCGGCGCAGCGTCCGATCCCGCGCCCCGCTCACAGATGCGGCTGGAATGCGCCGCACGATCCTGCCACCGACGCGCCGGCGTGAACCTATTCACAGTCTGATAGAGGCGCGGGCTTCGATTTTCATCAAATATATCTTTCAAAGGATCGTATATTTCGCCCAACATGTATTGTCCTTTCATGGCTTTACTGATGCTTCTCGCTTAATCCGCTCAGCGTGAGCTGGGCTGGACAGCAAATTTCCGAATGTCAGGATCACGCGAGCCTTGGCCTGCTCGACGTAGCTCTCTTTACATCCGGTCACGATGCAACTTGAGACGCGAATTTTCTGATCCACCGCGAAGCGGTCAGCATCGTTCAATGAGATTTTGACGACCTGCCCGCGATCGCGCGCCCTGTTCGGGGGCTGAAACTCGGGGGGCAGCGCGTCGGTGACCGGAAGGATGCGGGCGATCTGGCCCGACACACTCTGGCGATGGGCGGAGACCTGCACCGACTGGCCCTCGGCAGCTTCGAAGAGATAGCTTTCAGGCATGTAGGCGAGCACGAAACTCGTGCCGGTGTAGATCGAGGCCAGCCGATTCGAGCCTGGCGTGAGGACCTCGCCGGGGCTCGCGATCGCGCTTCCGACGACGCCGGAGACCGGCGCGGTGAGCACGCCGTCCGCGTAGACCCTGCGCAGGTTGTCGGAAGCACTGGTGATTTCGGCGAGCGCCGCCCGGTTCGACGCGAGTTCCGTATCGAGCGAGATCTTCTCGGAGATCATCGTGAGCAGGCGCTCGGTCGCGGTGAATGATGCGGCGGTGACCTCATGCAGCGAGCGGTTGAGGGCAAGACCCGAACTCTTAGCCTTGTTCAAGTCGGCCATGAACTCGTTGGCCTGCTTCGCGCCGGCACGGGCGACAGGGACCATCGCGGCCACGATCGTCGTGCGGGCCTCGAGTTGAGCGACGCGCGAGGAGATCTTCGCGCGCTCAATGGAGAATTCCGCGAGCGTCTTCGAGATCGAGGGAGAGTCGACCACAGCAATCTTCTGGCCGGCGACGACCGTGTCGCCCGGGCGCACGAAGACCTCACGGACGCGGGCATCATAGGGCGTCGCCACGTAGACTCGGTCGCGCGTGACCAAACCGTCCGCATTCAGAACCAGAACGCCACTTGAGTAATAATAGAAGCCTATCGCTCCGCTGCCGATCACCGCAGTACCGGTCACGAGAACTCGGAACAGCTTGCCCCAGCTCATCTGGCTCACCTTGAGTTCAGACATCTTGCTCTCCCAAGCTCAGGCGGCAGCCGACCGACGGAGCGTGCGCGCGATCAGCGCGTCAGCGATCCGGACCGATGCATGCCCGTCACCGAACGGGTTCGGCCCGCCCAGCCGGTGAGGCGTCCTTCCGCGCGTGCGTTCGCGGGCCATCGCCGTGATGACGTCGTGGTCGGACCCGACGAGGCTTCCGAAGCCGGCCGCCACCACTTCCGGACGCTCGGTCGTCGTCCGGGTAATGAGGATCGGCAGGCCGAAGGTCGGCGCCTCCTCTTGCACACCTCCCGAATCGCTGATCACCAGCCACGCGCGGCTGAGGAGATGGACGAAGTCGAGATACTGAAGCGGCGCGAGCAGACACACATTCTCGATTCCACCGAGAATTGCTAAAACCTCGCGACGCACTTCGGGGTTGAGGTGAACCGGCAGCGCGACGACCTTGTCGCCGTCCTCGGCCAGCGAGCGGAGCGCCCGAAGCACCTCGCGCATCGGGCTACCGATGTTCTCGCGGCGATGCATCGTCGCGAGAATCAGCTTCTTGTTGAGCGGAATGCCGGCAATGCCCGAATCGACCGGCGCGTAGTTCGGGGCGGTATTCTCGCGAGCGTAGAGAAGCGCGTCCACCACCGTGTTCCCGACCGTGATCACAGACTTCGGATCAACGCCTTCCCTGAGCAGATTCGCCGCACTCTCCGCGGTCGGCGAAAAATGCAGGCTGGAACTCACCGAGATGACACGTCGGTTGTACTCCTCGGGCCAGGGTGACGAGAGGTCACCGGTGCGCAAACCAGCCTCGACATGGGCGACGGGTACCCTGGACAAGAACCCAGCGCTCGCGGCGGCGGAAGCAGTGGCCGTGTCACCCTGGACCACGATCCAGTCGTAATGGGTCGCTCGAAGCGCCGCGGCGATCTGGTTCGTCATCAAGCCGAACTTCTCGGCCAGGCCGGGTTCGCTCATCACCGCTTCGCCATGGTACCTGACGGTGATGTTGAACAACTGCAACAGGCCGGCCGCCAGCTCAATGTGCTGGCCGGTCCAGTATGCGTCCACCTGAATGCCAGGCTGCGCCACAAGGGCCCGATACACCGGTCCAAGTTTGATGATCTCGGGACGCGTCCCAAAGGCGATCAGAATACGCATGTACTTCTTCCTTTAATTTTTTTTACCGAGTGGCTTTCCCGAAATCCTCAGGAAGATCGTGCGCCGTTTTCGACCAGCCGATCGGCTTGGTCGCGAATTCCGACTCACCGATGTAAGTCTTCCACGCGCGGAAGACGGCTGCCGCGTTGATATAGAGTCCAACCGGCCAACGATACGCGATGCCGAGCAGATCATACGTACCGTAAACTTCGCGGCAAGCTGCGACCCTGACCACATAACGGGTGAACAGCGCAACGAGGTTCACGGTGACAGACGCCGACAAAAACGGCTCCAAAGACTCAGGTACACCAGAAAGATCGATGATGCCGCCTGCGATCAGGAGTAAGATCATCAGCGAGACAGGTGGAAGCAAATTCGTGACAACGCCCTTCCTGTCACGCACAAAAAAGTACTTATCCCAAGCATCACCCTTCCAGCCCAGCTTGTGCGTGGCTTCGAAGTTTATGCCGTATACCCAGCGCGTCTTCTGCTTTATACTTGCCGACAAGCTTTTTGGGAAAAACTCCCGTGTTGCGACGTAGTTCAGACCGCGCTCATCGTCGGCAGAAACCGCCGCGAAAGCCGATCTGAAGCCTGCGCGCTTGGCTTCTACGCCGAGGATGTAGTCTTCCGTGACCGTCCCGGACATGAGGACCTGACCCCGCGTTGCTAGGAAGTGCTGCAGCAGCTTCCTGGTCATCGCGGTGCCCACCCCGGCCGACGGGATGGCCGCACCCACCGCGTTCCTCACGATCATCTCGCGAGTGTGCCTTTCAGCGAATTCGTCCATGTAGGTCGACGCGACGGGAAGCCCCTCGCCCCGATCGAGCGAGAACACGGGGACCTGAATAAAGTCGTGATCTTTGCTATATTCGGCATAGATAGAAAAGGTGCGCGGATCAATGACATCCTCGCTGTCATGCAGGACGGCGATGTCCGGGCAGTCCTCGCGCTCGAAGACCTGTCGGAACATTTCATTCAGCATCTGGCCCTTCGAGGTCGGACCGCTGAGCGTATTGACGATGACGGTGACGCGACTCGGGTATTTGCACTCGAGTTCCCTGGCGACGCGCAAAGTACCCGTGTCGTTCGGGTAAACGCCAAGGTACAAGCTCACGTCGGGGCAGGTAATCCGCGCGAGATTGCCTTCGACCATCCGCCCGAGGACGTCCTCCTCATGCCAGTTTGCAACAAACACGGCGATGCGGGGGATAGCGGACTTCCCGGACAGGCTCGGGAGACCCCTTCTCGAAATCCCGAATGCCATCAAATCGATGAACGCATCGTCGAGTGAGGAGATATTGATCAATGAACTAACGGCAAACATAGCTATTGGAATGACTTCACTCATAGCACCACACTCAATACGCTCACGATAAGCGCTGCGCTCCGCGCGTCGCTGATCGGTGAAAAATGTCTTAACTGGCGTGCTTTGTAAATTCGAAGGGTATCGGTATGAGTACGTACGTCGTCTGATTTATAGTGAATAAGAGCAGTTACTCGGATCCAAGGCCCCCGTTAACCATCTATATTCGAATTGATAATGAGAAAAAGTTTCTGTCTTCGCTCCTGACAAGCGATTTCATATCCGACCTTGAGCCGGTTTTATGGTTAAGTTCTAGTTCATTTCGTGCATGCCTTGCGACGCTTGGAACCTCGTGCCAGCCGGTTCGTCGGTCACGACTTAAATCCCTGGTGACGCCCTCGAGCGCATACGGACCGGCCGGCCGGATGGTTGCCGGCTCGGCTTGGGTTCACTTGATCGGGGTCAGCCTGCGTTGCGCGCGGTCCGCCCCGAGGACCGGCTCTCGAACCTGTTGACGGCCTGCGGGTCTCAGTCGGGCCCGAGGGCCCGAGAGCGGCGCGCGACGGCCCTTGTTCACGGGCCCGACGGCCCCCGACAACGCCGCCGGGGGAGACGGTCGCTCCTCGCACGCCGTCCTGCTGCATGCGCAGTCGCTCCCGACGCCGCGCGGTGCGATCCGATCCGCGCGGCCCAGCGACCATCCGCCCCGCGGCACGAAACTCGATCTGGCGCACTCAACTTCGACGCGCAAAATCCAGCAAGGTTTCCGTCGTACCGGCGAGAGCCAAGAGCCTCGCCCCAACTGTCTCAGCACAATATTTAGGCAGCATCTGTCCTTACGGCATCTTTGTAGGATTTAATGCTTTCGCAATCCGCCCCAATCATATTGCCCGACATGCGAGCAAGGGGCGCGCGGCGCGATGAAGGCCAGGACGACGGAAATCCGACCCGGCGAGTCCGCCCGGGTTAGCCTGACGCAGGTCGCGGGCGAGACGGAGTCCGTCCGCCAGATCGTGACCGACAAGACGCGCGCCATCCAGGCGGTCACCGCGCAGGTCAAGATCCTCGCCCTCAACGCGCTGATCGAGGCGGCCCGGGCCGGCGAGCAGGGGCGGGGCTTCTCGGTCGTCGCGCAGGAGGTGCGGGCGATCGGCGCGCAGATCGAGGCGATCGCCGGAGCGCTCGACGCGGAGCTCGCCGGACGCATCACCGGCCTGCAGGGCATGATGAAGGACCTCGCCGACGCGGCCCAGGGCGAGCGCCTGGTCGATCTGGCGCTGAACGCCATCGAGCTGATCGACCGCAACCTCTACGAGCGCACCTGCGACGTGCGCTGGTGGGCGACCGATCCGGCGATCGTGGCCTGCGCGGAGGAGCCGACGCCGGAGCGGGTCGCCTACGCGACGGAGCGGCTGGGCGTGATCCTCTCGGCCTACACGGTCTATCTCGACCTCTGGGTCTGCGACGCGGCCGGTCGGGTCGTGGCGAATGGCCGGCCCGACCGCTTTCCCGCGATTCGCGGCGCGAGCGTCGCCCACGAGGAGTGGTTCCGGCGCGCGGCGGCCCTGCCGAACGGCGACACCTACGTGGCGGCCGAGGTGGCGACGCGCCCGCTCCTCCAGGGCGCGCAGGCCGCGACCTACTGCGCCAGCATCCGGACGGACGGGCGCTCCGACGGGCGGCCGCGCGGCGTGCTGGCGATCCACTTCGACTGGGAGCCGCAGGCCCGGGCGATCGTCGCGGGCGTGCGCGTCGCGCCCGAGGACCGGGAGCGGACGCGCGTCCTGCTGGTCGATGCCGGCGGGCGGGTTCTGGCCGCCTCGGACGGGCGCGGCCTGCTGACGGAGACGCTCCGCCTCGACGCCCGCGAGCGCACGGGCGGTTTCGACCAGGATGCCGGGGGCGCGGTGACCGCCTTCCACCGCACGCCGGGCTACGAGACCTATGCGGGGCTCGGCTGGTACGGCGTGATCACGCAGCATCCGGCCCGGCGGGCGGCCCGCTGAGCCGGGCCCGGACCCGGACCGGGCGAGGCGGCCGGGCGACCTCGGCGAAGCGGCCGTTGAGGACGGAGATGAAGCGCTGAAACCTGTGCCGGGGCCGGCGCCAGAACCGGGGCGCCCGCACGCGAAGGTTGTCCTGGGGAGAGACCCGCCGGGCGCGCACTCCGATTGGGCGCCGAGGGGCCGAACACCCGACATGTCCAGGCCGGCAGGGCGCTTCCTGCCCAGGCACCCGCCGCGCGTCTCATCATGGTGGTCGATGATCACCCTCAACGCCGACGCGGCCCGGAAATCCTCAGCGGAAACCCGCACTCTTGCCCGAATAATCCGTTTGGATGATGCTGGCCTTCTCCTGGCGTTTCTATGCTGCGGAAGCGGACGCGGCATTCGCGTGCCGTCTCCCAGGCTTCAGGTGAGCAAACCACTGATGTCGGTCCCGATCGAGGTCGCGCGCCCACAGGGCCACGAGGAGGCACGCCTGATCATGGTCAGGGATGTGCTGGCAGCGATCGTGGTGCGCGTGCATGCCGACCCGGATCTCGGCATCGACGAGGGATGGTTCCTGAAGGTCGGATTCGGACCGTGCGATCACGAAGGTGTCATTTTTAGCTGTGTTGAGGAGTCCCAATCCTGGGCCGAGAAGCTGCTCGGCGGGTGAATACATATGTATGTATGGTCGGGCACGGTCCGCGATGGATCGGTCGGCCTCCTGCTGCATTGCCTTATAGTTAAAACCGCATCCGGGATAGGCAGTTTATACGCACTTGTATGTCGGCAAATTTGATGCAAAGCTCATCACTAGTGAAGCTTTCATCTCTTGGTTGCATAATGTTGTCGGGAGAGACCCTCCTCCTCGTCCTACAACGACTCGGCTACTGCGCATTCCTTCTCGACGAATCTGGTCATGTGACGGCGGGCAATGCTCTGGGAGCAGTCCTCCTGAAACACGAGGCCGTGGGGAATGAGGAGATCTTTCGGCCGCCCCACGAAGGCAACGGGGCGTTGCGGCAGCTTCTCGGTCAGCCGACGAGACCCGCCGCGATGCCCAGGCGCCCCTGGATCGTCCAGGACGGGACACGTCGCCTGCTCTGCTCCTTCGAGCAGCCCGCGGGCGCAGAGAGCTCCTCGCCGCACGTTCTCGTCATCATTGACCTTGAGGAGCGTCAGCGGCCGAAAGGGACCACGCTGCAGGAACTGTTCGCCTTAACCAACGCCGAGGCGAAGCTCGCGCTGCAACTCGCGAAGGGCGGAACGCTCGAGGCCTGCGCGGAGGAGAACGGCACGAGCGTGAACACCGCTCGCGTTCAGCTCCGGTCGATCTTTGCCAAGACCGGCACGGCGCGGCAATCGGATCTCGTGGCCTTCCTCAACCGCGTCGCCATGCTCGGCTGACCCGTGAGGGCGGGCCCGTCGGACAGGGCGGCCTGAGGCCGGGCTCGACATCCGCTCGACCCGAGCGGAGGCGACGCCGGATCCTGTCGGAAGCTCGCCGCCGTGGCGTCGGCCCCAGAGGCATTTCGACCCCGACCCGGAGGCTTGGCGACACGCCGAGAGCGGCGCCAGAGGCTATGTCCACCGTTTCGATGATCTGGCCGGGAGGGCCGCCACACCCGCGCCCGCGCCGACCACGGGACGAGACCCGCGCGACCCCGTCGCGGACGCGCCGTCCGGCCAATACGGCCGCTGCGGTCCCCGACGAGAAGGCATCCGGGCCCCTGCCCGGCAGCTGCCGCACCGAGTTCGTCATCGCACCCGCGAGCAGGATTGCCGGACGCGAGCGGCTCCCCGGCCGAGCCTAATCCATTCGATCTAGTTCTTCACGGTTAAAAAATCGTTGCCGCATAATCAAAACCGATGATGTGCGCTCATGTTTGGCTGAGATATACGATGGTCATGTGTACCAAAAGCGCTTCGGGCAGAACGTACTTATACTGAAATCGAGCTGTACCACTTGGTGTTTTCAAACCCAAGACTTTGGCTAAAGATCTGCACATTGGACAGCAGTCGAGCGCTCATTCCACAAAGAGGCATCCATGAGTTCAGATGCTAACAATGCCTGCTCACCATCAGGAGCCGCACGCAGCATCCAGATGGATCCGGCATCTGCGCTGTCACGCTGCAAGTACGCGCTGTTAGGGGTCGCTCTGATGAGCGGTTTGGTCAACATCCTTTACCTGACCGGCTCGTTCTTCATGCTCGAAATTTACGACCGCGTCATTCCGAGCCGCAGCGTGCCGACGCTCGTCGGGCTGATGACGCTCGCCCTGGTCCTCTACGTGTTTCAAGGAATGCTCGAGACCCTGCGCTCACGCGTCCTGACCCGGATCGCGATGAGCCTGGACGAGTCGCTCTCGGATCGGGTGTTCGACCTGATGGTGCGTGCGCCGCTCAAGGGGGCAGCCCCGAGCGACGGCCTGCTGCCGATGCGCGACCTCGACCAGCTGCGGGGTTTCCTCGCCGGTTCGGGCCCAGGGGCGTTCTTCGACCTGCCCTGGATGCCGATCTACCTGGCGATCTGCTTCCTGTTCCACCCGCTCGTCGGCGTTGCCGCCGTTGCGGGGGGCGCCGTCCTGGCCTGTGTGACCCTGGCGACGGATTGCCTGACGCGCCGCTCCACGAAGAAAGCGATGGCGCACGCCTCGCAGCGCTACGCGCTCGCCGAGGCCGGTCGCCGCAACGCCGAGGTGCTCGCCGCCATGGGCATGCAGGAGCGCTTCGCGACGCGCTGGGCCGTGGCGAACCACGGCTACCTCGTCGAGCAGCGGCGTTTGGCGGACGTCACCGGCGGGTTCGGCGCGGGCTCCAAGGTGTTCCGGGCCGCGCTGCAATCGGGCGTGTTGGCGCTCGGCGCCTGGCTCGTCGTGAACAACCTGGCCACGGGCGGCATCATCATCGCGAGCTCGATCCTGGTCTCGCGCGCCCTCGCGCCGGTCGAGCTCGGCATCGCCAACTGGAAGGGCTTCGTGCAGGCGCGCCAGGCCTGGCAGCGCCTCGGCACGGCGTTCGAGCGGATCCCTGCGGTGCGCGAGCCCCACGGGCTCCCCGCGCCGCAGCAGGCGCTGAGTGTCGAGAGCGTCAGCGTCGCGCCGCCCGGCACGCCGCGGGTCGTGGTGCAGGACGTTTCGCTCGCCCTCGAGGCGGGCCATGGGCTCGGCGTGATCGGCCCCTCGGCCTCGGGAAAGTCCTCGCTGGTGAGGGCGATCGTGGGCGTGTGGTCGCCGCTGCGGGGCAAGGTGCGCCTCGATGGGGCCGCGCTTGACCAATGGACGAGCGCCGCGCTCGGCCGGCATATCGGCTTCCTGCCGCAGGAGGTCGAGCTATTCGCCGGCACGATCGCGGAGAACATCGCCCGCTTCGAGCCGCAGGCCGCCCCCGAGCACGTCATCGCGGCGGCGCGGGCGGCGGGCGTCCACGAGTTGATCCTGCGCCTGCCGGAGGGCTACGACACCCCGATCGGCGAGGGCGGGGCTGGTCTCTCGGCTGGACAGCGCCAGCGGGTAGGGCTCGCGCGCGCCCTCTACCGCGATCCCTTCCTCGTCGTCCTCGACGAGCCGAACGCGAACCTCGACACCGAGGGCGAGAACGCGCTGACGCAAGCGATTCTGGGCGTGCGCCGGCGGGGCGGGATCTGCGTGGTGGTGGCCCACCGGCCCAGCGCGCTCGCCGCCGTCGACATGGTCCTGATGATGACCGACGGCCGCGCCCAGGCCTTCGGCCCGAAGGACGAGGTGTTGAAGCGCGTGCTGCAGCCGGTCGCCGCGCCAGTGCAGGCCCCGGCCCAGCCTCACCTGCCCCGGGCGGTGCCACTCCCCGAGACAATGCGGGAGACTGCGTGATGGCCGCGAGCCTCGATCCCGTCAGGATCCCTCTGGTGCGCCCGCCGGCGACCGCCGACGCCTCGATCCGGCGGCACCTCCGAGCCTCTCTCCTCCTCGGCACCGTCCTGGTCGGCGGGGTCGGCGGCTGGGCAACCTTCACGCAGATCTCGGGCGCGGTGATCGCCCCGGGCCAGCTCGTGGTCGAATCGGACGTCAAGAAGGTGCAGCACCCGACGGGCGGCGTCGTCGGCGAGCTCCTGGTGCAAGACGGCGACCCTGTCAAAGCGGGCGACGTCCTCATCCGTCTCGATGAGACGCAGACCCGGGCGGGCCTCGACATCCTGCTCAAGGCCCTCGACGAGCTCAGCGCCCGGCGCGCCCGCAACGAGGCGGAGCGCGACGGAGCGGGAGGCATCACCTTTCCGGCTGACCTGCTGCAGCGCGCCAAGGCTGACGCCACGGCCGCCCGCCTGATCGACGGCGAGACGAAGCTGTTCACCTCGCGGGTGAACGCCCGGGAGGGTCAGAAGGCGCAGCTGCGCGAGCGCCTCGCGCAACTCCAGCAGGAGATCGGCGGGCTCACCCAGCAGGCGAGCGCGAAGGAGCGCGAGATCGCCTTCATCGGGAGCGAGCTCAAGGGCGTGCGCGAGCTCTACGCCAAGAACCTCGTGCAGCTGCCGCGGCTCAACGCGCTCGAGCGCGACGCAACCCGGCTCGAAGGCGAGCGCGGCCAGCTCCTCGCCTCGACCGCGGCCCAACGAGGCAAGATGTCGGAGATCGAGCTGCAGATCCTGCAGATCGACCAGGACATGCGCACCGAGGTCGGCAAGGAGCTCGCCGAGATCCGCAGCAAGTGGTCGGAACTCGTTGAGAAGCGGGTCGCGGCCGAGGACCAGCTCAAGCGGGTCGAGCTGCGCGCCCCGCAGGACGGAATCGTGCACCAGATGACGGTGCACACGATCGGCGGCCTCGTCACCCCGAACGAGCCCGCGATGCTGATCGTCCCCTCCTCCGACCGGCTGGCGCTCGAGGTGAAGATCCAGCCCCACGACATCGACAACGTGCGTTTCGACCAGAAAGCGGTGCTGCGCTTCTCCGCCTTCAACCAGCGCACCACGCCCGAAATCGACGGCCAGGTGACGCGCGTCTCGGCCGACGTGACCACCGATCCCAAGACGGGGGCGAGTTTCTACACAGCCCGCATCAGCGTGCCCGACGACCAAAGGGCACGCTTGGGCGCCGTTCGCCTCGTGCCCGGCATGCCGGTGGAGAGCTTCATCCAGACCGGCGAGCGCACCGTACTGTCGTACCTAACCAAGCCGCTCACTGATCAGATCACCAAAGCGTGGCGGGAGCGCTGAACGGCCTCAGCGCTGTTTCCGACTTCAGAAATAAATCCAAAAGGGAGTACGAGTCATGGCTATCTCGCTCACGTCCGGCATTCTGGAAGTCGATGAGGGCTCCTTCTCGACGGCGGACGAGCTTCTCTACGCGGGCAACACCGTGACGTTCTATGATACCGGCTTAGGCTCGCTTTACGCCAACTTGGCGGCTCAAGCGGTGACCGGCGCAGCAGCCCTGTCCACCCCCCAGAAGGCGGTGGACCAGGGCATGTTCAACATCGCGACGAACACCAAGGATCTGCTGCTCTCGTCGGCGGGCACGCTGTCGAGCGGCGCGGTCCAACAGTTCAGCACAAGCATCGGTGTCGACAGCGGCCTCACGACCGTCGACGGAAAGAAGATTTTCTTGTTCGCCGTGTCGGGCGACGACGACATCGTGGTCGGTCGCGTCGGTGCCGATGCGACCTCGGCGAAAGATGGCGGCATTGCCTTCTCGATCGCGCTCGACGAGCAGGTTGACCAGACGACCGGCTACGTCACGAAAGCTCAACTCTGGATCACACAATACGCAGCGATCACGAACGTGGGCGTTGACAAAATTGACGCCAATGATTTCCAGGCGCTGACACAGAAGCTGTTCGTCGCCTCCAGCGAGTCGGTCACTAACGAGAACACGACCTTCAGCACAGCGTCATCCGGCGCGCCCGTTTACGCCATCGTCACGCCGCCATCCAACTCACAGGACCTTAGCGTCCTGGTGACCGCGTTCAACAGCGACGACCCGAGCACAACCATCCATGAGGACTACCTGTCCCAGCGGTTGAACATCAGCACGACCGGCTTTGGCGTCGGCAGCCAATCGGTCACGGCACCACCCAACGGGGCCGGCATCCGACTCGACTACGTGCGAAACGGCGTCGCCGGCGCAGGATCGGACCCGACGGGTTCCTTCTCTAGCCACAATCACAACATCACCAACGCTGGATTTGGGATCACTCAGATCCAGGGCGGAGGCACCACGGCCGATGTCAAGGTGACGGCGATCCAGGCGAATGCGCCGGATGATGATGCAACCAATTTCTTCGCTGATCTTGGCAAGAACGACACGGTGGTTACGATCGAGGCGGTTCGCGTCAAGGACGCGAGCGGCAATGTCGTCTACCTGGGCGGCAATGTCGCCAATGCGAACGGCCTGACGATCTCCGGCGTCGGCTCGGCCTCGGCCGTGACCGTGAAGGGCGTTCAGCTGAACTGGACGGTCGAAGTCGTGAACAAGATCGGGACCTTCGACCGCCTTACGGTCGAAAATGTCGGCTCCAAGGGGTTCGATGTTGGCCACCTGATCTATACAGCACCGCCGACGGTCCAGAATACGGTCGTCGAACTCGGCTCGCATGTTCACTTTCTCGACGGGGGGCCGTCTGTCACGACCGACGCAACGCAGGTCGGCGCCTGGATCGTGGACGAAAGCACCCCGAATTCCAGTGATCACCACAGCGTTGCGGCGGCGTTCACCGCGAGCGGCGGCCCCGACGGGACCGATACGATCGCTTACGCGCTAAGTGCCACGGCCGGCAAGAGCGGCTTGAAGAGCGGCGGTGAGGACGTTCTGCTGCGCCTGTCCAACGGCGTCGTGGAAGGCTATACGGCGAGCAACAATAAGGTCATCTTCTCCGTCAGCGTGAATTCCAGCACCGGCGATGTGACGGTCACGGAGAGCGGTCATCTCGACCATCCGGGCACCAGCGATCCCGACGACGCCGTGGCGATGGCCGCCAGCCTGATTCAGGTGAGCCAAACGGTTACGGACAAGGACGGCGACCACGCGACCGGCTCCGTCTCGATCTCCGACAAGATAAGTTTCAAGGACGACGGTCCGACCGCGGTCGCGGGCTCCGACGTGAGCCTCTCCAGCACGGACGGCAGCAGCATCGCCGGCCAGGGGACCGCGTCGTTTACCATCGGATACGGCGCGGACGGCGCCGGCACTACGACCTATGCCCTTACGATCAACACGGCTGCTACCGGCCTGACGTCCGGCGGCAAAGCGATCACCCTGTCCATGAGCGGCGCCGACGTGGTCGGCAAGACCAGCGACGGCGTCCTGGTGTTCACGGTGTCTTCGACGGGCAGCGGTGCCTTGACACTCGTCCAGTCGGCCGCGCTCGACCACAGCGGCGGGACGGCGCGCACCCTGAATGGGGCGATCTCCCTGACGGCCACCGTGAAGGACGGGGATGGCGACGCGGCGTCGGCCAGCGACAAGATCAATCTGTCATTCGCGGACGGTGCTCCGACCATCACCGGCTCAGGGCCAGTCTCGCTCGCCACCAGCGATGCGAATCTCGGGCCCTCGGGCCACGACGTGAAGGCGGCCACGTTCACGCCGGACTACGGACCGGATGGAGCCGGCTCGGTCAGCTACAGCCTAATCGGCACGGGCAGCACGAGTCTCACGTCGGCCGGCAAGGCGATCAGCCTGTCGAAAGATGCCGGGGGCGTGATCCATGGCGCGACTTCGGACGGTAACGTGTTCACCGTGTCGGTCGATCCGTCAGGTCAGGTCACGCTCACGCAGTTCAAGGCCATCGACCATGCCGCGGGCTCCGACACGGCCAGCCTGAACGGCGCGATCAGCATCAGCGCCGTCGCGACGGACGGTGACGGCTCGACCTCAGCTCCTGCGTCGCAGGGGGTCAATCTGACCTTCGCCGATGACAAGCCGACGATCACGGCCGATGCGTCGGCCTCGCTGAGCACCAGTGACGCGACGCTCGGGACGGACACGAAGGCGGTGACCATCACGCCGGCTTACGGTGCCGACGGTGCGGGTGCGACCCACTCGGCGCTCGTCATCAATGCCGCCACCACGGGTCTGACGTCCCACGGCTCCGCGATCACGCTCGTGGCGGATGGCGCCGACGTGGTCGGCAAGGCCGACACGACCGAAGTCTTCCGCGTCTCGTTCAGCGGAGGGCAGGTTACGCTCAAGCAGTCAGCCACCATCGACCACCAGGTGGGCTCCGACACCGCATCGCTGACCGGTGCGATTTCGCTCTCGTCCTCAGCGACCGACTCGGACGGCGACGTCTCGTCGGCAGCCACGACGGCCCTGAACCTGGCATTCGGCGACGCAACGCCCACCGCGACGGCCGCCGCACCCTCGGTGACCCTGACCACCAGCGATGACAGCCTGGGCGGCGCCGGGGCGGCAAGCCAGGCGACGGCCTTCATCACCGCCTACGGCAACGATGGTGCGGGCAGCACGGCGTTCGCGCTGGCGCTGACCGGCGGCAGCAGCACCGCCCTGACCAGCGGCACGAAGCCGATCAAGCTGTCGATCGACGGGTCAGGGGTCGTCCACGGCGCGACCGCGGATGGGGACGTGTTCACCGTCTCGGTGGATGCTGGTGGCAAGGTCACCCTGACGCAACTCAAGGCCGTTGATCAGGCCGCCGACGCGGTTGATCTGACCGGTGCCCTCACCGTGACATGCACCGTCACCGATTCCGACGGCGATAAGGCCAGCGCCTCGGAAGGCGTGAACCTGTCATTCACCGACAGCAAGCCCTCGATCACCGCGACCGGCAGCACGGTTGCGTTCGCGGTGGATGAGTCGAGCTTGAACGTCGGCGACAAGCACTCGATCCTGGCCCTGTTCGACGGCAAGTACGGAGCCGACGGCGCGGGCACTACGACCTACGCTCTGACGGCCACCACCGGCACGGCGACCAACCTCCTGGACACGCTCACCGGGGAGCAGGTCACGCTGAAAGCCGTCAGCGGCACGGAGGTCGATGGCGTGAACGGGCACGGCGACGTCGTGTTCACGGTCACGCTCTCGGGCAGCGATGCCACCCTCACTCAGCTGCGCGCCGTCAAGCATGGGGACACGTCAAACCCGAATGACACCGTCACGCTGACCCCGCAGCTGATCACGGTCACGGCCACGATCACTGACGCGGACGGCGACGCGAAGGCGGCGGGCGCGGATCTGTCGGCGAGCATGACCTTCAGCGACGACGGTCCGTCCATCGCGCTGAAGCAAGGCGCGACGGCGGTGGCCCTGGCCAGCAGCGACGCGGCGCTCAACACGCCTTCCGTGTCGGCGAGCGACTTCGCCGCGGCCCAGTACGGGGCCGATTCCAACGGCACGACCACGTACAGCCTGACCTGCTCGGCCGGTGACAGCGGCTTGATGTCGGGCGGTGAGGCCGTCCAGCTCAAGACGGAGAACGGCAGCGTCGTCGGCTACACGTCGAAGGGCAGCGTGTTCACCGTGTCGGTCGACGTGACCGGCAAGGTCAGCCTGACCCAGGCGGCCGCGATCGACCACGACGCGAACTCGGATACGGCATCGCTGACTGGCAAGATCCAGGTCACCGCGGCGGCGACGGACGGGGACGGCGACAAAGCCGCGGCATCGGAGGCGGTCAATCTGACCTTCGCCGATGACAAGCCGACGATTGCGCTTAGTGGCACCAAGGTGTCGTTCATCGTGGATGAGAGCGGCCTCGGCACGGGCTCAACGCCGAACTCGGCTCTGGTCACCTCGCAACAGGACATCACCGGCCTGTTCATCGGCAAGCCGGGTGCCGACTCGATCGGGGCCACGACCACCTACAGCCTAGCGGCAGCGTCAGACGGGACCCCGACCGGCCTGGTCGATACGCTCACGCAGTCGGGTGTGGCGCTGAGGACCATCAGCGCCACGGAAGTCGACGGCGTCAACGCCAACAACGACGTCGTCTTCACCGTCACCCTGGCGAGCGGCAAGGTCACGCTGACGCATGCGCGATCGGTGGTCCAGAACAACAAGCTTGACCCGAACGATGGGGCGACGCTGGCGGCGGGCCTCATCAGCCTCTCCGCGACGATCACGGACGGAGATCACGACTCAGCCTCACGGACGATCTCAATCTCCGACCTCATGACCTTCAACGACGACGGCCCCTCGCTCGCCACGAAGTCGGGTACAGGCTCGGTGACCGCCGATGACGCTCAGCTGAAGCAAGCGTTCACAGGCAGCTTTGCCGACTACTTCGCCACCCCGACCTTCGGTGCGGACGGCGCGGGCTCTCTGGACTACAAATTCGCGATCAAGAGCACGAACAGCGGCCTCACCGATGTGAACGGAAAGCAAGTGTTCCTGACCCTGTCGGCGGATGGAAAGACCATCACCGGCAAGGAGACGGACGCCGCCGGCACCACGGTGTTCACCCTCGCGCTGGATAGCTCCGGAAACGCCTCGCTGACGCAGAGCATCGCGATCAAGCACGCCGTTAACACGTCCCTCGCCACGCTGTCAGCCAATGCGCTGCACCTCATTGCGACGGCGACGGATGGCGACGGCGACACCAAGACTCAAGAAATCGACGTGAGCGGCAACATCGGTTTCAAGGATGCGGCCCCAGAATTCATTGAGACAACGGTGGCTGGCGGCACCAAAGCCGTCGATGACATGATCTTGCAGTATAGAAATGGCATCCAAGGCAACGACACATTCAAAGTTGACTTCCACAACGACGTCCCTGGCACGAGCGTAACGATCTCGAGCTTCGATGCATCGTCGCACGAGGGCCTCCTTGCAAATCAAACGAGTGCAACTCACGTTGACTACGTCAAGAGCCTCGACCCCCTTACCAAGCCGATTTACTCACTTGATGTAACGGACACGGGATACACCGTCAGTGTTGTGAATGCACCGGACGGCCTGCCGCAGAAGATTGCCTTCGAGAAGCTGCCTTCAGGCTCCCCCACGGAGACCGTGACGGCTACCTTGACCGGCGACTACGGCGGCTCGGTCAAGATCGACGGTCTGATCTTCGACCCGAGCAAGGCGATCAAGGCAACGAGTTCGGTCGTCGGTGGCGTGACGGTCTGGAAAGCTGATTACACCGCCGCCCTGGACCCCAAGCAGAATGGCGCGGCCTCCGACGCGGATGACGTCAACACCAACAACATCGGCTTCGGTATCAAGGGAGGGCAAGCGTCCCAGATCAACCCCAATGAGGGGTTCCGGGTGGATTACCTGGCGCCGACGCACCCGGATCAGACAGGCGGTCTCGACCACCTGAAGCATCTCAGCTTCGATGTCTATGGCATCGGGAATATCCCTAACGTCAATATTCACTACTGGCTGTATCGCACCGACGGCAGCCTTGTGGACGAAGGCTGGCGGAAGACCTCGGAGCACATCACCAACGGCGCGGTCGACAAGACTGGGCTCACGCTGACGGACAACAAAGCGCACAACATCGACCTGTTCGATGATGGCACAGCAACTGGCACCGCAGGCCTGCAGGGGGCGAACGACTACTTTGATTACGCTGTCGTCCAGTTCGATTTCTCGCCCGCTGCAGCGAAGAACGGGTCCATCCCTGATAACATCGGTGTCCGAGTGGGCACGTTCTTCACCGAGATCATCCAAACGCCGGAGAAGGACAGCTTTAACTTTGAAGTAAAAGCCACAGACGTAGATGGCGATGTGGCGCTGGGTGGAAGCACGCACGTTGCGCTTGATCCCGCTCATAGCGGCTGGCACCTCGTCTGAAGACCTGCGGGGGAACTGCAATCGCGGCTCCCCCGCGACCACCTTGCGAATGAATGCTTCTTTCTGACAAGGTCTACGTCCCTGATGACCTTGCATGCACTTGAGTTGCAGGGCGCTTCTCGACGGCGTCCGCGAGCGCCGGAGCGTCGAGCCCATCCACGCCCTCGAACGCGGCGGGGCCGATGATCTCACCACCGTGGATCCAGCGCACGAAGCCGGCGGCCGCATCAAACTCTGGGATCAAACATCAGGGTGGCTCAAGAGAGACGGTCCTGCTTCGGGAAAGTGGAGAGCGGTTGAGGAGCCGCCTCTCGAACTGGACGGGGCTGAGGAAGCCGAGCGCGGAATGGCGCCGGCGGGGATTGCAGACGCCGTCGATGTCGCGGGTAGAGCGGCACCCGATCACGTTGCAACCGGGTGCCGCTCTCGATCTTTGATCTTGCCGCATTTTCTGCGACGAACCGGCATCCACTTCGTCGGAAAATGCTCTAGTGAACCGTCGCACAGTTGGTGATCATCCAAGTGGCGCGCTCGGCACGCAGGAAATCCATGATCTCCAGCGATGCGGCGAGCTGCGAGGCAACCTCAAGCGAGAGTCCTGTTTGAGGCTGCCCATCGAGCAGGACTGGTTTCCCCGTCCGAGAAGCACAAACGCTCCAACCTTCACGGTCCTTTTGTATACCGTATACCAGCGTCTGCATGGCGCTTCTCCGGCTGTGCTTTTCCTCTTAGTTTAGACATGACGAAGCGCGCAGCAACAGCAAGCTTCCCGGGCCAAATGGCGCCGGTCGCGCTTGGGGCGGAGGACCGGCGCGAGCCGAGCATGATGCGCCGGGGCTTCCCGCCCCCGCCAAAGCTCGGCACGCCGCCCGCCACCAAACGGTTGCCGAGCAGTTGGAGCGGTGCCGCACGGCAGGCCGGGGCAGGCGCCCCCGGAGTGGGCTCCGTCGAGGAAGCGCGGCCGGCCGCGGCGGCATCAAGGCCCGGTGCAGCTCGACCTGTTCGCCATGCTCTGACGCGAAGAAGGCCCCGCCGCGGGCGAGGCCTTCTCGACGTCGCTGTCTCTGTAGGTCCGGGACGTTGCCCGGCCGCCCCGGGTTCTGCCTCCCAGCCCCGAAGTCGTGAGGGCAGAGTAGGAGACCCGATGATCAGCCTACCGCGCCCCGGCAATACCCGTACTCGGTCTCGTCCTGGCGATCGCGTCCTCGCCGCTCAGGTGTAGGTAGTCAGGGCCGAATAGCGCGATGCGCTGAATCGCCTTGAAGTTTGGGATTGTGCGGGTCCGACTCCTCAGCACAATCAGCCCTCGTGCGCGCATTTTCCGCAGGGTGCGGTTCACGTGGATGTTGGTGAGCCCGAGCGCGTCGCCGAGATCGAATTGGGTCAGTGGCATTGAGCAGCTTGAGCCGTCCGTGAGACCAACGGAGCGTAAGCGCACGAATAGCTCGCAGAAGAGGTGGGCCATGCGCTCCGAGGCGACCCGCTGCCCCAGGCATAGCAGCCATTCGCGCCGAATATCCCCCCCTCGCCAACGTCTCGCGCCAGAGCGCCTCGAGCACTTGCGGGCGATCCCGTGTTGCTGCGCCGTCGATGTCGGTAGGGATCTCTGCCAGGGTCACAGCGGCAAGCGTCGCGAGGGAGTGTCCATCGGACGCAGGACTGGCACGTTCAGATCGCAGAGGTCCCGGGAAGGACGAACGCGACGGTCGCGCGTCGACCGTCCTCCAGCATCATGTAGCGGCACGCCCAGCCGGACAGCTCCAGACGCAGCACATTCGGTGGCTCGCCATCCCGGACGATGTCTACGCCTGGGGCATAGTCCCTCTGACGGAGGGACGCGAGATGACCGAGGACGGGCCCGTCCTGCGCCGAGAAGCGGCTGCCATTCGCAAGTTTTCTGGTCAGCGGGTTCACTGACCGGATCACCTCCACGATCGACCCGCCAGCGACGCTCACTCTTGCGTAAAGTTCATCGACATGGCTCAAGAGCACGATCGCCTCGCCGCTTGATTCTCGCTGCGGCCGCTACGCGCACCTCACGCTTCAAGGCCCTCGCGGCGTAGCCGCCGAATTCGCCAGAAGTGTCCGGTCGTTTTCATTACATTCCGATTTGCAAGTGAGGTGCAGGTGGCGTGTCTCGATTGGGCGCGGAACACAGCTGCTCAATGACATCGAACAGTTCCGTCCACTTGATCGGCTTGCCGACGTGGGCGTCCATGCCACCGGCCCGGCACCGCTCTGCATCCTCGTTCATGGCATTCGCCGTGAGCGCCACGATCGGCATCGGAGGCCGACCCTGCGCACGCTCCCACGCCCGCACCGCAGCCGTTGCACCAAGCCCGTCGAGCACCGGCATCTGCACGTCCATGAGCACGATGTCGAAGGCCGGTCCTGTCTTGATCGCCTCCACGGCTTGAGCCCCGTCCTCAACAAGCACGACCTCGTAGCCCCGGCGGCTCAGCACGGCGCGGATCACCTCCTGGTTTATCTCGTTGTCCTCGGCAACCAGGATCCGGTGGCCGCGGGCAACAGGACCCGCGAGGACTTGCGGCGCGGCCTGACCCTGTCGATCCGACTCGGCCAAGGGCAGCGGCAGTTCGAACCAGAAGGTCGAGCCTCGCCCAGGAACGCTCTCCACGCCGATCGTGCCCCCCATGAGTTCCACGAGACGCTTGCAGATCACCAGACCCAGGCCCGTGCCGCCGTAGCGACGGGTGGTCGAAGCGTCGGCTTGACTGAACCGCTCGAACAGCAGGGGCAGCTTGTCGGCCGGGATGCCGATGCCAGTGTCCGTGACCGCGACCCGCACTCGCCCGGTGCTCGCCGCGAAGCCAACCCGCATCGTGATCTCACCTCTCGGCGTGAACTTCACGGCGTTGCTGGCGAGGTTGAGCAGGATCTGGCGCAAGCGGGTCGGATCGCCGACGAACCGGTCAGGCGCGTCACCCTCGATGTCCGTGACCAGCCGGAGCGGCTTGTCCTTGGCGCTCTCCGCGACCAGGGCCCGACAGCTCTCGACGAGCGCCCGCAGAGAGAAAGGCACGCTCTCGATCGCCATCTGGCCGGCTTCGATCTTGGAGAAGTCCAGGATGTCGTTGACGATGGCCAGGAGCGAGCGCCCGGCCTCCTGCGCCAGCCCGACCAGGTGCCGCTGGGCGTCCGACAGCGAGGCGTCGCCGGCCAAGAGATCATGCACGCCGAGCATGCCGGTGAGCGGCGTCCTGAGCTCGTGGCTCATGTTGGCCAGGAACTCGGCCTTGGCCCGGGCGCCAGCCTCCGCCTCGACCCTGGCCCGCTCCAGATGGCGTTCCTGACGGACCCGCTGGGTGACGTCCCGGATGGCGGTGACGATGGTGACCTCGTCGGCGTCCTCGATCCGCTTGTACGCGGCCTCGACCCAGACGTAGTGCCCCGCCTTGTGCTTGAGGCGGAACACGACCGAGGCGGTCGGCCTCTCCCGGGAGAGGCTCGCTGCAGCCGCCGACACCCGGTTCAGATCATCCGGGTGAAGGCAGTCGCGCACCCTGATCCGGTGCGCCTCCTCGACCGCGTAGCCGAGCATGGCGTGCACCGAGGGCGAGATGTAGGAGCGGCGCCCGTCGGCGTGGCCGAGGACGATCAGGTCGGAGACGTTGTCGGCGAGAACCTTGTAGCGGGCCTCGCTCTCACGCCGGGCCCGCTCCGCGCCATGCCGGGCGGTGATGTCGGTGTAGGTTCGCACCGCACCACCGCCCGCCAGGGGCACGGTGCGGATCTCCAGAACGGTGCCGTTCGGACGCTCGCGCTCGTAGGTGTGCTCCCTGGGCTCGAGTCCCGCCGTGGCCACCCAGGTGCGGAAGGCCTCGTCGGAATGGGCGAACTCGTTGTGCGCGAGCTGGTGATTGCGCACCGCCGTGAAAGTTGGCTTTCGCGCCATGAAGGCAGGGGGTAGATCGAGGAGTTCCAGGGCGCGCCGGTTGCAGACCTGGACCCGATCGTCGGCATCGATCATCATCAGACCTTGGTCCATGTTCTCGAGCGTCACAGCGAGCAGGTCCGCGCTCGCGCGCGCCTCGGCTTCGGCGGCCCGCACGCGCCGGTCGCGCCGCCCGAGGCCGACACCGAGCCCGACGAGAGCGAGCACCGCCGTGCTGATCGCGCTGGCCTGGACGAGCGCCTCCCGCCGCCAAGCCGCGAGGGCGTCATCGGTCGCGATCCCGGCCGTGACCACCAAGGCGGGGTACTTCACCAGCCGCTCGTAGGCGACGATGCGCTTGACGCCATCGATGGGTGCCGGTGGCGCGTCGTAGACGCCGGTCGAGATGCGTCTCAGGTTGTGGAAGAGAGGCGTGGACGAGAAGTCCTTGTCCTGGCTCTCGGTCGGTGCCGCTGGGTCTCGCGAGAGGAGCCTGCCGTTCGAGCTCCACAACCCGATCGTCCCTCGCTCGCCTAGGCCGAAGGTCGCGTAGAACTGTGCGAAGTAGTCCGGCTCCAGTTCGGCCACAACGACGCCGGCGAACGAGCCATCGAAATTGTTCAGCCGCCGCGCGAGAGGGAGGATCGGCTTCTGATCGTAATGGCTGCGGATCAGCGCACCGATGAACATGGCCCGATCTTCCGGGTGATCTCGGAGCCAAGCGAAGTAAGGCCGATCGGCGCTGCTGAGGGGGGGATGCGGCGAGAGGGAGTCGGCAATCCACGAGCCGCTCGCATCGGTGATGGCGATATTGCGCACCTGCGCAATGGTCCCGGTGCGGCGGACGAGAAAACTCCCCAGGGTTGCTCGATCAGGGTTGCCCTCGACCCACTCGGTCGTGCCCGAGAGGATGAGGTCCACGGCCTCGATGGTGCGCTCGGCGTGCTGGGCCAGTGAACGGCTGAGATTGCGGGCGTCCTTGCGCGCGTCCGCGAGAGCAGCGTCGCGTGAGCGCATGATCTGCCACGCGCCGAGGGTCACCAGGAGCAAGGCAGTGAGCAAGGTGATGCCGACCGCACCGCGCAGGGGATAGGCAGAACGAGGACGGAGGGGCACGAACTGCATGGGGTGTCTCGAGGGACGCTGGACGATCCACGTACGACCGCGAGCATAGCCAACAGTGCTCTCCCAAGCTGAGGCCAGAGTGCGGTCCTACCCAGCTTACATCCCGCATGGCTCTCTCGGCCGCTCCACTTGCAGCGGGCGCGCAGCCGATCAGATTGGCACTTCGCTCAGCAAAAATCTCCCATTGTCCAGCGTATTTCGTAGGGTCAGACTCTCAATTTTGTAGATAAAGAGCCGAAATCTCAGGTGCACAGAGAATAATAGTGCCCATGTGCACATCCAGACAAGCGATTTCTAAATTAATTCTGGATGGACGGATCGATGTATTATCTATAAGTTTTTCCCTCGCTTGGGCACGGAACAAATCTCGTCGCAGGGTGCAGCCTCGCTTGAGGGCTAGTCTCGCGAAGCGGCGGACATGGCTGGTTCCATACGCCGCCCCGCTGTGGCTCCGGCTCTTCTCGCCTCAGCGCGCCGGGCGCGCTCTTTCGCCGCCTGCATGCGCTGCTCGCTGACTTTTCGAGCCTCGGTCAGCTCGTGCACGTTGCTGAGCGCCATCGACGAATCATAGCTCTCGTTCGCGTAGATCATGCCCGATTCGATGACCCACACCTCGGCGAGCACTGGTTGCGGGGCCTCACTCGCACCGTGGGAGGGGCTGTGGACCGCGCAGCAGGACCACTGCGCCACGGCCAAGGCGGGCGTCGCCACCCCAGACATCGCGGCGATCAGGATCACGTCGACCGAGGTGCAGGGGCACGACATGCGCTGCAGGGTCGCGAGCAAGCGCCCTCAGGGCGACGAGGTCGCGGTCACGATGCAGTGCGCCTCCGGTGCGGATCGCTGGAACCGCACTGCCCGCTGGCAAGTCGGCGCAAGCGGCACGATGCTCGTTCAGACCGAGGACGGGCAGAAGATGTTCTTCTATCGCTGCCGGTGACGAGGCGGTCCGTGGCATGCCCATGGCGTTGGACAAGGCCTTCGCCAAAAGACCCTGCTCGACAGTGTCGGCAGGGTAAGTCCTTTTGGGGCGCTCTTGCGAGCGGTTGGTGCATAGGCGCCTAAGCTTGTGCCAGGCTGAGGATCGAGGGCGTAAAAAGGTCATTTACACGCGGAGACAGCACACCAAGCGGTTGAGTTTCGCGGTTGTACTGTCCCATCTGCTGCCCGCCCCAGGTGGCGGAAACTGAACTCCGGCTTCGCCAGGAGGGGCCATTCTCCTAACGCGGTCGTCCTAAGAGGCCTGCCGCAGCCCCGCCGCGCCTCTGACGAGCGGGGCCGCGAGAGCCCGCCGCCTGTGATCGGCTGGCTTCGGTCTGAAGCCGGCCGCACAGCCTCAGAGCTCGGCCGGCGCTTCCTCCTCACCCCTGAAGTCTGACAAGCTGTCATTCTCGCCAGTGACGCTACGTCATTTACTCCCGATCTAGATGTCTTCCATCCAATCAACATCACCATCCGCCAAGCTATAGCGCGCGGCAACGATCTTCAGCTTGTTCTCCTGGCGGAGACGATCCTGTATGACCGTGCTCTGCGTCTTGAGGCGAGCGGCAACACGCCGTGCGTTCGAGCGCACGGCCGCATCCAGGAGGTCACTTGACTGGCCCCGGGCCGCGAGCACCGCTGGAATGATCGGCTGGACCATCTCGCCGATCACGCCCGGAAAGGTTGCGTTCTTC
Organism: Methylobacterium sp. 4-46; assembly: GCF_000019365.1. Taxonomy (GTDB): domain Bacteria; phylum Pseudomonadota; class Alphaproteobacteria; order Rhizobiales; family Beijerinckiaceae; genus Methylobacterium. Next base: position 3,693,671 of record NC_010511.1, read on the forward strand.
TCCACGACATCGACCGCCGCAGCGACAGCCCCGCATGACTGGTGACCGAGGACGACGATCAGCGGGCAGCCGAGCACGCCCACGCCGTACTCAATGCTGCCGAGCGCGGCCGTGTCGACGGTGTTGCCCGCGTTGCGAACGATGAACAGTTCACCCAGGCCGCGGCCGAAGAGCAGCTCGGGGGGAACGCGACTGTCAGAGCAGCCGACGAGCACACAAAACGGCGCCTGGCCGCGCGCGAGTTCGACGCGCCGCTCGCGGCCCTGCTGAGCACGGTAGGGCGCCTCGGTGCGGAAGCTGTCGTTGCCCTCCTTGAGGATCTGCAACGCTTGGTCAGGGGTGAGCGTGGTCTTCGAAACGGGATCCGCAGCGAACGCCGGCTTACCGCCTCCCGAGAATGTGGCAGCCGCGGCAATAGCACCGCCGAGGAAAGCGCGCCTGGCAAGCGGAATGCAACACGAGCATGAGGCCTTCAGCATTGAGCGCTCCTCTCAGGAGGCGGGCTTCTGTGTCCCGCCCTAATCGGGGTCAACACGCGGCGAGCCTCCACAGGTTCCTTGACGCGGCGCGGACTGCCTCGATCGCCAAGTGGCCGCCGGCTGGCCCGCAGTCCGTGCTTGCGGGCGTTCTGGCTCGCGCGCGCCTTGCCCTCCGCCGTGCGCGGGCCGCCGCCCCTCGGGGTCCCCGGCGTCGACTGCCCTGTCCGGCACGAGGTCATCTCAGCCTTGAGGGAGCGAAGCCCCCTCCCCCGCCACGGGCTCGACATTGAGCACGTCCGTCGAGGCGGCGCGCAGCTGTTGGCCAACGCTGGTGCGGCTGCGCTCGATCTCGCGAAGCAGGGCATCGCGCCGGTGGTCGGCTGCGGCTGCCATGCGGTCGATGCGCTCCATGTCGGAGAGCCGGAGGTGGAACGCCGCCGCGGTCACGTCAGCAGTCGTCGAGCCGCGTGATGCAAGTCTGTTGTCGACCTCGGCTCGGCTCTCTGCTTCGCCTCCGAGCCAGCCGAGCGCGAGCTTCCTGGCTCGGGCTTCCGCAGACTTGATTTCGAACGTTCCCCCATATTGGCTCCCCAGAAACGTCGGGTGCAGCAAGTTCGTTAGGGCCGCAAAGTGACCCTGCTTGAGGATCTCGAGTCGCATGCGCCGCAGGCGCTTGGCTTCCCAGATCAGGTCGACGACGTCTTTAACCCAGATCGCCTCGATTGCGTCCGCCGGTCTGACCTTCCGCACGATCTCGCGCAGGAGCGCGTCGTACTGATGCGGGCTCTCACCCGGGAGAACCGGCCGGTCGTCGAACATGAAACCGAGCTGGTGCGGGACGGCGGGCAGGATGTCGGTCGTGGGGGCCGTCTCGGACGCCTGTGCCTGTGAGGATGGGGTGGACGGCTGGTCGTGCGGGGCGGGCATGATCTGATCTGTTCGATGTTCGTTCACCATGCCAGGTGGGTTGTTGCCCGTGCAAGGAGGATGTGGATCAGATGGTTTGTTGTGCACGCGTGAGCGCGTCCCGGAGATCGGGGCCCGGCAGGCGACGGCGTCCGGGCTGTCCGTCTCGGGCTCCTCGCCATTTCGCATGACCACGCGGCCGTTGATCTTGCGCTTGAAGCGTGTGCCGCGCGAGCCGGGGACGGGGCGGCTCGGCTCTGCGGCCCCGAGGTGCTGGATCTTCTGCCGCTTGGCCTGCGCCGTGCGGGCGTGGTCGTCGCGGGTCTTGGTGCGCCCGCAGGCCTCGTGGGCTGGCCCCATGTTGGCGAGATCATCGGCCCCGCCGAGCTCGAGGGCCCGGATGTGCTCGACGATCCAGCGCTCGCGGACGCCGTCGATCGGCGCTTCGCAGATGACGCAGACGCCTCCGGTTCTCTCCCAAGCCTGCAGGCGGCGGTGGGCGGAGAGGGAGCGGCGGGGCATGGTGCCGACGTCCTCAGGGGCGACGTACGGCATGGCGGGACTCGGTGGCGGCGGGAGAGCGGCGGGAGAGAGCTCTAAGCGCGCGGTGGGAGAGACTCTCCCACTCGCAGAGGAGGCGCTCGTAGCGCTCGATGAGGGCGCGGAGCTCTGCGTCGTCCTCGCGGGCGACGAGGGTCGCCGCGAGTCCGAGGGAGGCGACAGTTGGGCGTGCGGGATCGGCCGCACGTGAGCGCGGTGCTTTCTTGGTCATCGGAAGCGTCGCCTGTCTCGTGAGAGCGAGGGGTGAACGGCTGAGAGCCTTTAGGTCCGGGCCGGGGATGGTTACGGCGGCAGCGCGCCCTCACCACAGCGGGCGAGCTTCAGGGCGAAGCGGTCGCGCAGCAGACGGGCGGCCTCGGTGGCAAGAACAGAGCAGGAGGCGGCGTGGTCGGTCTGGGCGGCGATGCCGACCATGTCAGTGCGCCCAAGCGAAGCGAGCAGCCTTGGCGACCTGCCAGACGCCCTTGAGGGCAGCAGAAAGACAGACGCTCCACGCCTCTCCCGTGCAGGCGCGGTGGCTGCGTGCCGCAGCAATGGCAGCGGTCATGAGGGCACGGCGATTGTAAGAGCCGGCGACGACAAGGGGGGCGGTGGTGCGAGCCCGATCAGCGGCCAGCTTGACGAAGACAGTAGCCCGCGCGATGGCCTTTCTCTCGCCCGGCCTAAACGCGCGGCGCGGCGCGTCGAGGTCGTGCATCACTTGTGACCACGAGAAGGAGCGCCGGGCGGACATTAACGAACCTCTAGCATCGCTTCTGCTACTATTCGGATCATAGCTCGTCTCGACGAGCCGTCAACCCATTACGCATCATTTTCGAGCCGAAAAGCATCATGTATCGATCGCAGCTTCGTGCCGCTCGAGCGCTCATTGGCTGGTCCCAAGACGCGCTGTCAGAAGCGTCTGGCGTGTCAGTCGCCACCATCAAGAGATTAGAACCGGGAGAGGGCTTATTGCAGACCCGTCTGGAGACGCTCGAGAAGCTGCGGCGTGCGCTTGAGGCGCAAGGCGTGGTATTCACCAACGGCGGAGAGCCAGGCGTCAAGCTAGTTAGAAGGTTAGAATGACACTGGTCAACATCTCTTGCCGAAGCGATCGACCGGTGAAATCTGTTAAGGTGGAGGCGTCGCATGGCCGAAGCTGCTATCTGACCGTGCGAGTTGGACGCCTTTGCACGGGACCTCGAACGTGTGGTCAGACGCAAGACGCTGGGGTCGAGATGCTCAAGAAAGCGCTGCCCGTAGCGCACCTGCGACATGCGCTGGTGGGCGACCGATCCGGCGATCGTGGCCTGCGCGGAGGAGCCGACGCCGGAGCGGGTCGCCTACGCGACGGAGCGGCTGGGCGTGATCCTCTCGGCCTACACGGTCTATCTCGACCTCTGGGTCTGCGACGCGGCCGGTCGGGTCGTGGCGAATGGCCGGCCCGACCGCTTTCCCGCGATTCGCGGCGCGAGCGTCGCCCACGAGGAGTGGTTCCGGCGCGCGGCGGCCCTGCCGAACGGCGACACCTACGTGGCGGCCGAGGTGGCGACGCGCCCGCTCCTCCAGGGCGCGCAGGCCGCGACCAACTGCGCCAGCATCCGGGCGGACGGGCGATCCGACGGGGGATACGCAGATCGGACCGCCCTCGCCGTCGCGGCTGCCCTCTGGTGCGCCTCCTCTCCGCTGGCGGGCGAGATCTGGCTCCATGACGTCGCGGCGACCAGCTTGAGCGAGCCGGGATCCGCCCGGTCCGGTGCCGGATTGCTGATCCGGCCCCCCTTCCTCAACAAGCGGTAGCGCCAGCGCAACGGTCCTTTTCGCCACCGGATCCAGAGGCAAGGCTCACGTGATCTCGTCCGGGACGAGACTGCGGGGTCCCGGCGACGGTCTCCCAATCGCCTCAACACGACAGAGGAGAGTCGTCGTCGGGCGCCCGGCTGCGCACTCCTGAAAGCAACCGGTCAGTTGTAATGCAGGAGGGCAAACACCTGCTGGTTATCGCCTTCCGAACAGGATCGCGGAACGCGGCAGATCTGCAACAGCGTGGCACGCGTGACACGGTCACCGCCCAGCAGAGCGGCGTTGGCAATCGCGTGGTTTCAGTGCAGATCGGTTCCGGCCGGTATTTGACGTTGCGTCATATCTAACGTGGCCGCATCAGTGCGCGAATTACGCTGGCCATTTAAAGCAAAAAGTCCGCATTTGGCACGACAAACGCACCAACCAGCAACATTGCATTATGGTTATCTGAACCGTAAAACGAGTTACAGAGCGTTGATACCAGCATGACAATCGTCAACGCACCGCTCGTGCGCCCATTATTCCTCGGTAAAAAACCGCATAATCCTAAATTTGCTAGCCCATATGTTGCTACAGAGGGTGATCAACGCCCCCGCCGGCCCTGTCATCAAATACACACATGTGGTCGAAAACGGCCGCTCCTTGCGCCCCAACACCACCATTGAGCGGGAGAGCGCCGCGGTTCCGACAGGCTGCATTTTAAGATCTGCCAGACGTCACCTGCCAGTTCCTGCTGCAAAAACTGCGATGCTCGGCCAGACATAACGGGGCCGGCGCGGACCTGCTGCTCAGCTTCAAGATAGCAACCGTGGCCGTTTCCCAGCGGCGAAGGCTTGCCCCAGGATGCCGAAATCGCTTGCCTGGCGATCTCGGGATCTTCCATGTCATTTGACCGACCCCCGATCTTATGAACGAATACAGGCGCAGACAGGCAACTAATTCAAATGCATTATGCGCATTAGCTACAATGCACAGCAGATTGCGCAGACCGAATTATCGTCCTCGACAGGCTGACAGATTGGGTTATGAAGTCGCTAAGGTCGCAGCAGGACGGCAGGCCCGCTTTGAGACCCCGCCGCGGTCGGATCAATCGGGTGATACCGATCCGGTTCCACAATGGAGAACAATGTGAGAAAGCATTTGTTCGCCCTGTCGAGTCACGTCCCTAGCTTCGCGCACGCGGCGGCGGCCTATGCGGACAAGAAATGCGCCTACACGGGCCAGAGCAGCTCTAACGGCGGCGATAGTCTGACGACTAACAGGAGTGACGACGGTAACGGAGCCTGCAGAGTGACCGCGGGTGCGGGCGGCGGTAACCCAGTCGGCGACGACGGGACCCCATTCCTGCAGGGTGAAGACGCTGGCAACGTGACCGTCATTCAGACCGGCACAGGAGATCAGCTCGGCGTCGCCGGGCGAGGCAAGCGGGCCGGTTCGGGCAACACCCCCAACGTGACGCAGGCGGGCCCGAATGGCCGCGACGAGCTGCAGGAGATCAGCAGCAACCATGGTGTGGCACCGGGTCCTGGGATGCTCTCGTATTTTGGGCGCGAACGACCACACCGGGCGGATCAGCGTGCCTGAGGACCGGAAGGCGCGGCGCGGGAGCTTTCGGCTTGTGCCCGCATGATGGTCGAGAGCTTCATGCAGCTCGAGCATCGCTTAGTGCTAGGTCATCTGGCAAAGCCGCTCGCTGAGCAAGTCGCAAAAGCGTCGAGCACGCGATGAGACGACGCAATTTCGCGCCGTGCGGACGCTGAAATGTCCGTGCTTCTTTGTGCTGCGGGATGTGCGGTATGACTTTTCTAGTGCCAAAGCATCAAAGGAGATGGGTTCAGGGCCGGGGCAAACTACGTAGCATAGTCCATCTGGACGATGCGTGATCGGTAGTCAGTCGTGTATGACACCGGAAAGCGGGGGGCAGACTGGAGTCTGCTTGCACAGAAGGCTGGTAGGGGGATTGAATGACATCTGATGCCGGCTGCATCGAGCGCCCTGTTCGGCAGGAGCGCTCCCCTGGCGTCCAGCTTGTTGGTCATTTGATATCTCAACCTGACGACAGCTGTGACATGCTTTCCGACCAGCAGGCGGCGCCGCGCTTCTCCGCTTTCTCCAGCGCACGACGCCCGACATCGGCGGCTAGGCAACGCGAGTCTCGGCTGATGTCGCCGCCGGCTATGACGTTCCGCGTCAGCGTGTCAGGCGCGCAGAGAGCCCGACTACGCAACGTGCCCGCGTCCTCGGCCTGTCCTTTGTGAATGTCGCGCAGCTCAGGAGCGATCCGTCCTGAGCTACCTCACCCAATCCTCGCCAATCATGCCGCCAAATCTTGGTGTGAGCACTGATCTGGCTTGAAGAATTTGATCGGAACAGCAAGATGGCTACCATCGCGAACACCTCGACCGCTTCGGTGACTTTTTCTAACTCCACGGCTGCCGCGAACATGGCGCAGTCTATTGTGGAGGATAATGCGCTTATATTCTCATTTGATGTTCTAAAAGCGAGCGGCGGCGGCACTAACACGACCGTGTATTCCGTTGATGACGGTATTAAGAACGATGATGGTGGGGCAGCCATCACTGTCACCAACACGGCGTTCGCGAATTACAACAAAGATCTTCTCATAGCTGATCAGGTGGGTGGCGCCTGGGAATATAAAGACGTAAATTGGAACGGCAATAAGTACACAATTGCATTCAGAATCGGATCCGACAACAAGATTGTCGTTGATGCACGCAGCATGGCTTCTGCAGTCGATGCTATGGCGGCAGGCGACATTTTCAGCGACTCGATCCAATATACAATAAAGATGGCGAACGGCACGCTGAGCGTTGGAACGCTCACGTATACGATCGTTGGTCAGAACGATGCGGCGGTGATTGGGAACGCGACCAACACGAGCGTGATTGAGGACGTGGGTGTCACCGCCGGCAAGTTGGTCGCGAGTGGCACCATCTCGGTGTCCGACGCTGATCACGATCAGTCTTATTTCCAGACCACCGTCACGCCTGGCGCAGTGACCGGTACCACGAATGGAGCGGCTGACACGGCTCCGCTGGGCACGCTCATCATCAGCGCGAACGGGAACTACTCCTACTCAGTGGACAACAGCGCGGTGCAATACCTGCGCAGCGGTGAAAGCCGGATTGAGAGCTTCACGATCAAGTCGGCCGACGGCACATCCAAGGTGGTGAGCTTCACCGTCAACGGCGCGAACGACGTGGCGGTGATCGGAAACGCGTCCAACACGAGCGTGACCGAGGATGCAGGTGTCACGGCCGGCAAGTTGGTCGCGAGTGGCACCATCTCGGTGTCCGACGCTGATCACGATCAGGCCTCGTTCCAGATGACCGTCACCAAGGCGGACGGCACGCTGGGCGATCTCGTCCTGAACACGGACGGCACCTACACCTACTCCGTGGCCAACAGCGCCGTGCAGTACCTGGGCGCCAGCGACAGCAAGGTCGAGACCTTCACGATCAAGTCGGCGGATGGCACCACCAAGGACGTGAGCTTCACGATCCACGGTGCCAACGATGCCGCGGTGATCGGCGACCCGACCGTGGCGGACGTCACGGAAGACGCCAACGTCAACGGCTCGGGCAACCTGACTGCCGCTGGCTCGATCTCGATCAGCGATGCGGATCAGAACCAGGCCTCGTTCCAGACCACCGTCACCAAGGCGGACGGCACGCTGGGCGATCTCGTCCTGAACACGGACGGCAGCTACACCTACTCGGTCGCTAACAGCGCCGTGCAGTTCCTGGGCGCCAGCGACAGCAAGGTTGAGACCTTCACGGTCACGGCTCAGGACGGGACGACCAAGCAGGTCAGCTTCACGATCCACGGTGCCAACGATGCCGCGGTGATCGGCGACCCGACCGTGGCGGACGTCACGGAAGACGCCAACGTCAACGGCTCGGGCAACCTGACTGCCGCTGGCTCGATCTCGATCAGCGATGCGGATCAGAACCAGGCCTCGTTCCAGACCACCGTCACCAAGGCGGACGGCACGCTGGGCGATCTCGTCCTGAACACGGACGGCAGCTACACCTACTCGGTCGCTAACAGCGCCGTGCAGTTCCTGGGCGCCAGCGACAGCAAGGTTGAGACCTTCACGGTCACGGCTCAGGACGGGACGACCAAGCAGGTCAGCTTCACGATCCACGGTGCCAACGATGCCGCGGTGATCGGCGACCCGACCGTGGCGGACGTCACCGAGGATGTTGCCATCAACGGCTCGGGTAACCTGACCGCCAGCGGCACGATCTCGATCAGCGATGCGGATCAGAACCAGGCCACGTTCCTGACCTCGGTCACCAAGGCGGACGGCACGCTGGGCGATCTCGTCCTGAACACGGACGGCAGCTACACCTACTCGGTCGCTAACAGCGCCGTGCAGTACCTGGGCGCCAGCGACAGCAAGGTTGAGACCTTCACGATCAAGTCGGCGGATGGCACCACCAAGGACGTGAGCTTCACGATCCATGGTGCCAACGACGCCGCCGTGATCGGCACGCCCACCGTGGCGGACGTCACCGAGGATGTTGCCATCAACGGCTCGGGTAACCTGACCGCCAGCGGCACGATCTCGATCAGCGATGCGGATCAGAACCAGGCCTCGTTCCAGACCACCGTCACCAAGGCGGACGGCACGCTGGGCGATCTCGTCCTGAACACGGACGGCAGCTACACCTACTCGGTCGCTAACAGCGCCGTGCAGTTCCTGGGCGCCAGCGACAGCAAGGTTGAGACCTTCACGGTCACGGCTCAGGACGGGACGACCAAGCAGGTCAGCTTCACGATCCACGGTGCCAACGATGCCGCGGTGATCGGCGACCCGACCGTGGCGGACGTCACGGAAGACGCCAACGTCAACGGCTCGGGCAACCTGACTGCCGCTGGCTCGATCTCGATCAGCGATGCGGATCAGAACCAGGCCTCGTTCCAGACCACCGTCACCAAGGCGGACGGCACGCTGGGCGATCTCGTCCTGAACACGGACGGCAGCTACACCTACTCGGTCGCTAACAGCGCCGTGCAGTTCCTGGGCGCCAGCGACAGCAAGGTTGAGACCTTCACGATCAAGTCGGCGGATGGCACCACCAAGGACGTGAGCTTCACGATCCATGGTGCCAACGACGCCGCCGTGATCGGCACGCCCACCGTGGCGGACGTCACCGAGGATGTTGCCATCAACGGCTCGGGTAACCTGACCGCCAGCGGCACGATCTCGATCAGCGATGCGGATCAGAACCAGGCCACGTTCCTGACCTCGGTCACCAAGGCGGACGGCACGCTGGGCGATCTCGTCCTGAACACGGACGGCAGCTACACCTACTCGGTCGCTAACAGCGCCGTGCAGTTCCTGGGCGCCAGCGACAGCAAGGTTGAGACCTTCACGATCAAGTCGGCGGATGGCACCACCAAGGACGTGAGCTTCACGATCCATGGTGCCAACGACGCCGCCGTGATCGGCACGCCCACCGTGGCGGACGTCACCGAGGATGTTGCCATCAACGGCTCGGGTAACCTGACCGCCAGCGGCACGATCTCGATCAGCGATGCGGATCAGAACCAGGCCTCGTTCCAGACCACCGTCACCAAGGCGGACGGCACGCTGGGCGATCTCGTCCTGAACACGGACGGCAGCTACACCTACTCGGTCGCTAACAGCGCCGTGCAGTTCCTGGGCGCCAGCGACAGCAAGGTTGAGACCTTCACGGTCACGGCTCAGGACGGGACGACCAAGCAGGTCAGCTTCACGATCCACGGTGCCAACGATGCCGCGGTGATCGGCGACCCGACCGTGGCGGACGTCACGGAAGACGCCAACGTCAACGGCTCGGGCAACCTGACTGCCGCTGGCTCGATCTCGATCAGCGATGCGGATCAGAACCAGGCCTCGTTCCAGACCACCGTCACCAAGGCGGACGGCACGCTGGGCGATCTCGTCCTGAACACGGACGGCAGCTACACCTACTCGGTCGCTAACAGCGCCGTGCAGTTCCTGGGCGCCAGCGACAGCAAGGTTGAGACCTTCACGGTCACGGCTCAGGACGGGACGACCAAGCAGGTCAGCTTCACGATCCACGGTGCCAACGATGCCGCGGTGATCGGCGACCCGACCGTGGCGGACGTCACCGAGGATGTTGCCATCAACGGCTCGGGTAACCTGACCGCCAGCGGCACGATCTCGATCAGCGATGCGGATCAGAACCAGGCCTCGTTCCAGACCACCGTCACCAAGGCGGACGGCACGCTGGGCGATCTCGTCCTGAACACGGACGGCAGCTACACCTACTCGGTCGCTAACAGCGCCGTGCAGTTCCTGGGCGCCAGCGACAGCAAGGTTGAGACCTTCACGGTCACGGCTCAGGACGGGACGACCAAGCAGGTCAGCTTCACGATCCACGGTGCCAACGATGCCGCGGTGATCGGCGACCCGACCGTGGCGGACGTCACGGAAGACGCCAACGTCAACGGCTCGGGCAACCTGACTGCCGCTGGCTCGATCTCGATCAGCGATGCGGATCAGAACCAGGCCTCGTTCCAGACCACCGTCACCAAGGCGGACGGCACGCTGGGCGATCTCGTCCTGAACACGGACGGCAGCTACACCTACTCGGTCGCTAACAGCGCCGTGCAGTTCCTGGGCGCCAGCGACAGCAAGGTTGAGACCTTCACGATCAAGTCGGCGGATGGCACCACCAAGGACGTGAGCTTCACGATCCATGGTGCCAACGACGCCGCCGTGATCGGCACGCCCACCGTGGCGGACGTCACCGAGGATGTTGCCATCAACGGCTCGGGTAACCTGACCGCCAGCGGCACGATCTCGATCAGCGATGCGGATCAGAACCAGGCCTCGTTCCAGACCACCGTCACCAAGGCGGACGGCACGCTGGGCGATCTCGTCCTGAACACGGACGGCAGCTACACCTACTCGGTCGCTAACAGCGCCGTGCAGTTCCTGGGCGCCAGCGACAGCAAGGTTGAGACCTTCACGATCAAGTCGGCGGATGGCACCACCAAGGACGTGAGCTTCACGATCCATGGTGCCAACGACGCCGCCGTGATCGGCACGCCCACCGTGGCGGACGTCACCGAGGATGTTGCCATCAACGGCTCGGGTAACCTGACCGCCAGCGGCACGATCTCGATCAGCGATGCGGATCAGAACCAGGCCTCGTTCCAGACCACCGTCACCAAGGCGGACGGCACGCTGGGCGATCTCGTCCTGAACACGGACGGCACCTACACCTACTCCGTGGCCAACAGCGCCGTGCAGTACCTGGGCGCCAGCGACAGCAAGGTCGAGACCTTCACGATCAAGTCGGCGGATGGCACCACCAAGGACGTGAGCTTCACGATCCATGGTGCCAACGACGCCGCCGTGATCGGCACGCCCACCGTGGCGGACGTCACCGAGGATGTTGCCATCAACGGCTCGGGTAACCTGACCGCCAGCGGCACGATCTCGATCAGCGATGCGGATCAGAACCAGGCCTCGTTCCAGACCACCGTCACCAAGGCGGACGGCACGCTGGGCGATCTCGTCCTGAACACGGACGGCAGCTACACCTACTCGGTCGCTAACAGCGCCGTGCAGTTCCTGGGCGCCAGCGACAGCAAGGTTGAGACCTTCACGGTCACGGCTCAGGACGGGACGACCAAGCAGGTCAGCTTCACGATCCACGGTGCCAACGATGCCGCGGTGATCGGCGACCCGACCGTGGCGGACGTCACGGAAGACGCCAACGTCAACGGCTCGGGCAACCTGACTGCCGCTGGCTCGATCTCGATCAGCGATGCGGATCAGAACCAGGCCTCGTTCCAGACCACCGTCACCAAGGCGGACGGCACGCTGGGCGATCTCGTCCTGAACACGGACGGCAGCTACACCTACTCGGTCGCTAACAGCGCCGTGCAGTTCCTGGGCGCCAGCGACAGCAAGGTTGAGACCTTCACGGTCACGGCTCAGGACGGGACGACCAAGCAGGTCAGCTTCACGATCCACGGTGCCAACGATGCCGCGGTGATCGGCGACCCGACCGTGGCGGACGTCACGGAAGACGCCAACGTCAACGGCTCGGGCAACCTGACTGCCGCTGGCTCGATCTCGATCAGCGATGCGGATCAGAACCAGGCCTCGTTCCAGACCACCGTCACCAAGGCGGACGGCACGCTGGGCGATCTCGTCCTGAACACGGACGGCAGCTACACCTACTCGGTCGCTAACAGCGCCGTGCAGTTCCTGGGCGCCAGCGACAGCAAGGTTGAGACCTTCACGGTCACGGCTCAGGACGGGACGACCAAGCAGGTCAGCTTCACGATCCACGGTGCCAACGATGCCGCGGTGATCGGCGACCCGACCGTGGCGGACGTCACGGAAGACACGAACGTCAGCAACGGCAACCTGACCGCCACGGGCTCGATCTCGATCACCGATGCGGATCAGAACCAGGCCACGTTCCTGACCTCGGTCACCAAGGCGGACGGCACGCTGGGCGATCTCGTCCTGAACACGGACGGCACCTACACCTACTCCGTGGCCAACAGCGCCGTGCAGTTCCTGGGCGCCAGCGACAGCAAGGTCGAGACCTTCACGATCAAGTCGGCGGATGGCACCACCAAGGACGTGAGCTTCACGATCCACGGTGCCAACGACGCCGCCGTGATCGGCACGCCCACCGTGGCGGATGTCACGGAAGACGCCAACGTCAACGGTTCGGGCAATCTGACCGCCACGGGCTCGATCTCGATCACCGATGCGGATCAGAACCAGGCCACGTTCCTGACCTCGGTCACCAAGGCGGACGGCACCCTCGGCAGCCTGACCCTGGCAGCCGACGGCACCTACACCTACTCGGTCGCTAACAGCGCTGTGCAGTTCCTGGGCGCCAGCGACAGCAAGGTCGAGACCTTCACGATCAAGTCGGCGGATGGCACCACCAAGGACGTGAGCTTCACGATCCACGGTGCCAACGACGCCGCCGTGATCGGCACGCCCACCGTGGCGGACGTCACCGAGGATGTTGCCGTCAACGGCTCGGGTAATCTCACCGCCAGCGGCTCGATCTCGATCACCGATGCGGATCAGAACCAGGCCTCGTTCCAGACCACCGTCACCAAGGCGGACGGCACCCTCGGCAGCCTGACCCTGGCGGCCAATGGCACTTACACCTACTCGGTCGCTAACAGCGCCGTGCAGTTCCTGGGCGCCAGCGACACCAAGGTCGACACCTTCACGGTCACGGCCCTGGACGGGACTACCAAGCAGGTCAGCTTCACGGTCCAAGGCGCCAACGACGCCGCCGTGATCGGCACGCCTTCGGTGTCGACGGTGACCGAGGATGTTGCCGTCAACGGCTCGGGCAACCTGACCGCCACGGGTACGATCTCGATCAGCGACGCGGATCAGAACCAGGCCTCGTTAAGCACCACGGTGACCGCGGCCCAGGGCACCCTCGGCAGCCTGAGCCTGGCGGCCAATGGCTCCTACACCTACTCGGTCGCCAACAGCGCCGTGCAATACCTAGGAGCCGGTCAGACCAGGGTCGAGACATTCACGATCAAGTCAGCTGACGGCACAACCAAGGACGTGAGCTTCACGGTCCAAGGCGCCAACGACGCGGCCGTGATCGGCACGCCGTCGGTGTCGACGGTGACCGAGGATGTTGGCGTCAACGGCTCGGGCAACCTGACCGCCACCGGCTCGATCTCGATCAGCGATGCGGACCAGAACCAGGCCTCGTTCAGCACCACGGTGGCTGCGGCCCAGGGAAACCTCGGCACCCTGAGCCTGGCGGCCAACGGCACCTACACCTACACGGTGGCCAACAGCGCCGTGCAGTTCCTGGGCGCCAGCGACACCAAGGTCGACACCTTCACGGTCACGGCCCTGGACGGGACTACCAAGCAGGTCAGCTTCACGGTCCAAGGCGCCAACGACGCCGCCGTGATCGGCACGCCTTCGGTGTCGACGGTGACCGAGGATGTTGCCGTCAACGGCTCGGGCAACCTGACCGCCACGGGTACGATCTCGATCAGCGACGCGGATCAGAACCAGGCCTCGTTAAGCACCACGGTGACCGCGGCCCAGGGCACCCTCGGCAGCCTGAGCCTGGCGGCCAATGGCTCCTACACCTACTCGGTCGCCAACAGCGCCGTGCAATACCTAGGAGCCGGTCAGACCAGGGTCGAGACATTCACGATCAAGTCAGCTGACGGCACAACCAAGGACGTGAGCTTCACGGTCCAAGGCGCCAACGACGCGGCCGTGATCGGCACGCCGTCGGTGTCGACGGTGACCGAGGATGTTGGCGTCAACGGCTCGGGCAACCTGACCGCCACCGGCTCGATCTCGATCAGCGATGCGGACCAGAACCAGGCCTCGTTCAGCACCACGGTGGCTGCGGCCCAGGGAAACCTCGGCACCCTGAGCCTGGCGGCCAACGGCACCTACACCTACACGGTGGCCAACAGCGCCGTGCAGTTCCTGGGCGCCAGCGACACCAAGGTCGACACCTTCACGGTCACGGCCCTGGACGGGACTACCAAGCAGGTCAGCTTCACGGTCCAAGGCGCCAACGACGCCGCCGTGATCGGCACGCCTTCGGTGTCGACGGTGACCGAGGATGTTGCCGTCAACGGCTCGGGCAACCTGACCGCCACGGGTACGATCTCGATCAGCGACGCGGATCAGAACCAGGCCTCGTTAAGCACCACGGTGACCGCGGCCCAGGGCACCCTCGGCAGCCTGAGCCTGGCGGCCAATGGCTCCTACACCTACTCGGTCGCCAACAGCGCCGTGCAGTTCCTGAACAGCGGTGAGAGCCGGGTCGAGACGTTCACCGTCAAGGCGCTGGACGGCACCACCAAGGACGTCAGCTTCACCATCAACGGTGCAGATGAAGCGGTCGTGGCAGGGACAGCCACGATCAACGCAACTCCTGGAACTCCAAGCAATAAAACAACGGTAACTGTTCAGTTTTCAAAGTCAGTCTTCGCGCCGGGCGAAAGCACAGATGCAAATTCTGTCTTCGACATTAACGATTTCAGATGGAATGGCCAAGCTCTGCCAGGCAATTTCAACGTAACTGGATCGCTTTCATCGGACGGCAAAACGTGGACTGGAACCTTCGACGTTCCAGAAAACGCAAACGATGCGGCAGGAACACTCTCGATCGCGTCGACATATAAATTTAAGGATGGGTCTGCCGGTGCGACCGCGAGCCAGGCAACCACAATTCAGCCCGCCGGAGCGACGGGGGAGCCATTAAATCTGGCTTTAATGGTCCCCTCAAGTGCGCAGGGTGAGGTTACAGTTACGATCAAGGGGATACCGTCCGACTGGACCCTGAGCAGCGGCATCAAGAACGCCGACGGCTCTTGGACCGTGACGACGACCGATGTCGCGTCCCTGAGCGTCACCACCCCTGCAACCTACGTTGGGGCCGCCGTCCTGAACGTGGCCCTGGCCTGGACCAACACGGACGGGACCACCGGCACGACGACCATCGCGGACAACGTCGAGGCCTACGCCAAGGGCTCGCCGATCTTCGCCTGGTCCGGACACGACACGCTCACGGGCAGCACCGCTGCGGACCTGTTCGTGTTCGGCAACCCGATCGGAGAGGACAAGATCTACAGCTTCGACGCCGCGGCGGATAAGATCGACCTGATCGGCTACGGCGGGTTCAAGAGCTTCACGGACGTCCAGGCCCACTTGGCCGACGACGCGACCGGGAGCGCCGTGGTCACGCTCGCCGACGGCCAGACGATCACGCTCGATCACGTCCACGCCTCGGACCTGAGCGCGGCGAACTTCGTGTTCGACCAGACTCCGGCGGTGACCAACAGCGCGGCCATGGTCCTCAGCGACGGCGCGATGCTGCCGCTCAGCGGGGCGGTGACCAACACCGGCACCATCGCGCTCAACTCGACCGGCGGCGGCACCCTCCTGCAGGTCATCGACCAGGGCATCACCCTCACGGGGGGCGGCACGGTCAAGATGTCGGACGACGATGGCAACACCATCGCGGGCACCAAGGGTTCGGTCACGCTCACGAACCTCGACAACACGATCTCGGGCGCGGGCCAACTCGGGGGCGGCGCCCTCACGCTGACCAACCAGGCGTCCGGCAAGATCACCGCCGACGGCAGCCACGCCCTCGTGATCGACACCGGCACGACCGTGGTCGAGAATGCCGGCACCCTCGCGGCGACCGGAAGCGGCGGCCTCGTGGTGAAGGGTGCGCTCGACAACACCGGCACAGTGTGGGCCCACGGCGGCAACGTGACGGTCGAGGGCGCGGTGACCGGCTCCGGCACCGCACTCATCGACGGGAACGCGACCATGGAGTTCGGCGCGGCCTCCTCGGCCCACGTCGATCTCGGCCACGGCGACGGCACGCTGAAACTGGACGACAGCCTCCACTTCAATGGCAGCATCACCGGCTTCGGCGCTGGCGATCACGTCGACCTCGCCGACCTGCTGTTCGGATCGAGCACCTCGGTCTCCTACGCGGCCAACGCGCAGGGCACGGGCGGTCTCCTGAACGTGAGCGATGGGGTGCACACGGCGGCTCTGGCTCTGCAGGGCACCTATGACGCCGCGGCCTTCTCGCTCACCAAGGACAGCGACGGTCATGCTCTGGTCTCCTATGACCCGCTGCATCACGGGCTGGCCTGAGGGTCTCCGCCACTCCTGATTTCATGATCGTCTGAAGAAGGGGCCCGGTTCGCCGGGCCCCTTCGCTTTTGCAATCCGCCCCGGGCCCGACGGACGCCACCGAGGGCAGACGGGCCGTCCCTCGACGAAGCGCGGGCTGCAGGAGGAGCACCGGCACGGTTTCCGAGTTCGCCGGACCCTGCCCAGTTGAGAGTCGGCGAGGGCCCCGCTAAAGGATTCCGTCTCTGGCGCTGCCGGTGGATGCGGGACCGACAAAGCGAAGTGGTCGCGCCGAGGGGGCGAGGGCCGCGGGGGCACAACGCGCCGGTTTGGGCTTGTTCCTCCTTGAGCCGGAAGTGAAGCGGCGATTGAGCCATGTCCGACGCAGACACACCCCAGGTCAGCTTCACGGTCGAGGTGGGCCCTCACGTCAGCCCGCTCATGAAGGTGCATGCGGGTGGCCGCGTGATCCCGATCGCCCTCACCGCGGCGCAGGCCGGCGAGCTGGGCCGGGCTCTTCTCGCGGTGAGTGCAGTGTGCAGCAGCACCGCCCCGCATCCCGAGGGCACCCGGGTCGACAACTGCCACTTCCCGGTCGAGGCCTGGGCCGCCGGCCAGTCTCAGAGCAACGGGTTGCCGATTCTGCTCATTCAGGTGACGGGCGGCACCCAGCTGGCGCTTCAGTTCTCCCCCACGGCGGCCGAGCAATGCGCGGCGAGCCTCGCCGGCGCTGCCGCCGCACGAGCGATCGCTCGCCCCTCATAGCGCTCGACGGCGGCGAACTGCTTCACGACAACAGCGATGCGCGCTTGGGGCTCTGCATCCCGAGCGGCTCGCACGAACAAAGGATGATCAGCCCCCACAGGGTGGCCCGAGTGGAACGTTAGTGGACCGTCGGCCGGGTCATGACCAGTGCACTTCCGCTCCCTCACCGAGCAGTTCGACAGCGACACCGCCCACGGCCGCTTCGCCCTGCAGTTGCACGAGGCCATGGCCGAGTACTTCCTCGACCTCAACCGCGCGCGGACCGTGGAGGGGCTCAGGGCCGCCCTGGCACGGGGCCGCAAGGGCGGGCGGCCCAAGGCCCTGTCCGCGGCGGACCTCGAGGTCGGGCGGGCGCTGCTGGCGTCGGGCACCGTCTCGGTGACGGCGATCGCCCAGCGGCTGGGGGTGAGCCGGATGACCTTCTACCAGTACTTCCCGCAAGCGCGGGCGCGCAGCCAGGTGGCGCGGGAGGGCTGAGGGGATGCCGATCGGTTCTCAGCACCGCGGCTTCTACCCGATCGACTGGCCCCAACTCTCGGCCGTGATCCGTTTCCGGCGCGCGGGCGGGCGCTGCTAGAGCGCTTCAAGGCAGTGATGCCTAGAACAATTTCTCCGGAGCCATCGTCCAGCACTGCCGTTTGATTACCTTAGATTACCGGCGACGTTCTGGAAGGCAGTGCCTAAGTTTGTTCCAACTGAAGAAGCAGCAGCAATAAGAGCAATAGCAATCAAGGCAGCAAGCAGTCCATACTCGATCGCCGTCGCACCCGACTCGTCGTAAAAAAAGCTCTTGATCATAGCTCACAACCTTGAACTGTATGCCACCTGATTAGGCAGGAGAGCGTAGTCCGAAGAGACACTTACTGCGGAGTTTTTGCAAGATGCGGTCTGTATAAATGGATAATACATGATTTATTTTGGACCATAGTATGTTGCGCACGAGCTGGTTGATGCACGCGGAGGGGCACCTTCGCATAGTGGCCCGATGGGGCCTCTGGGCGGTGTTCCGGAGATCTCGCGCGGGCCTAGAACTCACCGTTGGTCGAGAGGCAGGCTATCGGCCTTCGGCTAGGTCTTGCGGACCACTGCTTCGACTGTGCTAGTCTTCGGCCGTCCGCTCCAGGCCCGCACGCCCGGGGCAGGGCCGCGGGCTGGGTCCTCGTCCACTGCGGGGCCCGGCCCGCACTCGCGTCCAGTCGCGTTTAGCGTGGGTGACAGACGGCCGGCTCATCCAGGGGCACGCTTCGGGTGTGACTGCCTCCTGCCCCTCGACGTCGCCTTGGAGGCGCCACCCGCGGGCCGCGGCATCTTCCCGCCCTACCTGAAGCGCGGCCCGCGGCTCTCTTCGCGCACAACAGAAGCTCGCCGCGAGCCCCCATGGCGGGCTGTCGCCTGGGAAAAGCGGCGGCCGGGCACGTCGTGGGGGTGGAGCCTGGCCGCTGGCTGCAACGACCGACCACAGTAACGAGAGGACCAGGACGCTGAGGTGCCTAGTTCGCGAGCCTCGCGCTGCTGCGTCCGCGCGGCAGCGGGGCGGCCGGCTGCATGGCTCTCAGATCAGCTGACGCCATCGCGTTGCCCGAGAACGTGATCGTGTCGGCAATGATCGGCATGAAAGCACTCTGCTGCCCGAAGCTGCCGTTGCCGCGGATCTCGACCGACTGGGTGGGGGTGTAGATCGCACCCGTGAGCTTCAGGCTGGCCCCGCCATTGATCAGGTTGCCGGTGCTCCCGCTGACCTGCCGGTCCTGCATCAACAGGATGCCGGCGTAGCTGCCGGTTGACATGGCGCTCAGGTCGAGACTCGCTCCGCCGTTGATCGTGAAGTTCGCATCGCCGCCCGTCAGGTACAGCGTCACGCCTTGGCCCGAGACACTCGCCTGCGCGCCGATGTCGAGCGGTCCCTTGATGAGGTACAGGCCCGGGTTGAGCGTCACCGTGCCCTTCAAGGTCAGGCCGCAGTAGACCCCGGGGTCGAGCGTCTGCGTGCGGTTGGGTTTGTCCGCCTCGCCGGCATCCTTGCAGCCCGAGCCGGAGGCGAGTGGCAGGTTGCGGAACGGGTCGTCCAGCCGGGGACAGCCGCTCTGCGGACGGGGGGTCGTGCTCGTGGGCAGGTTGGTTCCGCCCACGGCGCAGTAGCCCGTCGCCTGCACGCTGGCGGAGCCTTGCCGCGTCAAGGCGTTGGCGGCCGACGAGTTGCTGTAGATCACGCAGTTGCTCGCGACGACCGTGGCATTGCCGCTGAACAGAATGGCGTCGGTCGCGGTCGGGTTGAGGGCCAGCACGCAGACCGGCGGACCGTCGTTGCCGGGGGCAGCCGTTGACCGGGCGGTGATCGGGATCTGGGCGACGCCGAGAATGCCGGTGAAGGCGGTCGCGACGTTCTGGGTGCTGGTGACCGTGACCGTGCTCCCTTCCACGGTGACGGTCGCGGTCGGAGCGAGCCTTCTCTGATCCGGATCGCTGGGCTGGGGGAAGAACGTCTGTACCGTGTCGGCGGGGTCCTGCGAGGCCGAGCTCGAGGTCACGGCCGAGAGGGCAGCTTGGTCAGTGAGTGCCTGCAAGCGGGCCCGCTCCCGGAGAGTGCGGCTGAGGTCGACCGAGGATCCGAGGAGGAACATGAGGGGCAGGAGCGTCAGGCCAAAGATCGCTGCGACGTTGCCGGACACGTTGGTCCGAAAAGCAGAGAGGGAGACCCACATGGCATGGTCCATCGGTTGACCCGGTCATTTGAGCGGATCTACGTTAATGAGATGCACTGCAAATACCTGCAGGATAGTTAGGCGCATGGTAGGCTAAACAACTTGTTACCAGATTCTAGAAAGACGTCTATTCTGCGCGGAGAAACTGCCGGAGTGGAGAGCGCCGCCTGAGTGCATCTTGCACCTCTCTTGGCCCGCGCTGCGTGACACCTCCCCCCGCTCAGGAAGCCGTCTCGTTCGCATAAAGGCCAGTATGGAAGCCTTGATGCGGGCTGCGCGGGGGAAGCGTTGGCGTCTCGAGGGGCATGAGCAAGCCCCCCGTCACTGACGCGCTCTGGGCGGTGGTGGAACCGCGTGCCGCTGAACCGGCTCTGTGCGGCAGTGCACAGATTTCTGGTTCGCACGGCTTTAGGCTGTCCTCAACACCACGGCGGAGCCCCGCCAGAGAGGCATCCAACCCGTGAGGGAGACGCCCCATGAACACGTACCACCAGGACCGCGCTTTAACATCAAAGGAAATCAGAACGTCAGAGGAGATCGGGCTCTTGACCGATGAGGAACTTGATGGGATTGCGGGCGGTGCTACGGCAGGACAGAATGACCCTGCGCAGATGTTTGAACAAATATTAAAGCAACTAACCAAAGATCAATACTGAGCAAAACAGTTGCAATAGCAGCAGTTCCCATGGCGTGCCCGAGCGCAACACGAACAAGACACCCGTGAGCACGGTCCGTTCGCATGAGCGCAAGTATGGGGCGAGAAGCGTCCGCTACGGCGAAACGGCACCGGTCGCGTGATGGCGCAAATCTGCGGCCGGATCAACGAGCCCTGTCAGGCCTTCTCACGCGCGCGAGGGCATGCCGGACGCGTAAGCGCGTTTATGAAGCCGCTTGCTTGGCGATCTTGGCGAGGTGCGCCCGGCTGCACCCCGTCGCCGCCTGGATCTGCGACCACGTCATTCGGCACGGCCGATCGAGGCCTGTAGCGTGCCCTGGAGCGGTTCCGGCGGGGATGGGCGAACCGGGATTGAGCAAAGCGGGATCGGTCCGTGCTGTGCCCGTAGCCATGCCGCAACCGCCAGGAGTGCGGCACGGTCGAGGCGATGCGCCAGCTCGTCCTCACGCTGCTGCCGGGCCCGGGCGCTCAGGCCAGCAAACCGCAGCAGCAGCTGCTGGGGCACGTCGTCGAGCAGCAGCCCCGGTGGAGCGATATCGGCCGGCAACGGCTCGCCGAGTTCGCTCCGGCTGGCTGAGCTTGCTGAAGCCACGCTGCGGCGACACCGGGTCAGGAGGGAAGACGAACGCGGCGGTAAGCGCGCCGACCGGGCGCCTTAAAATTTGGTTAAAACTGAGACAAGCTGCTGCCGTGCTTAGTGCAGAAGCAGCATTATTATAGCGAAGCTTGCGCTCGCCGCGCCAATAAGGCCGACACTTGCCATTGTTTCCGCAATCATCGCCGCCCTCTCTTATTTATTGAGGCTGGCCATATCGAGTGTTGGGTGATTTGGCAACTCGGATAGGCGGCTTAGGGCTTGCTCAGACCGCATCCATCTGAGGCCGGTAATTAAGTTGTGCACGCTGCAAATAGCGGCCGTAAGTGCCTCGGAATGCTAACGGTCAAGCTGTCCGGAGCATGCACGGACGTTGCAGTGACCTGACCGGTATTTTGGACCGGGCCGATTGAGAGGCTACTGCATGGCGGCAGCCATGGATGGGCGGAAGGCCAGATCCGGGACGGTGACCGGCGCAGGCGACCGATAGCCCAAGGATGAGTGTGGCCGGATGCGGTTGTAGGTGGTCTGCCAGCGGCCGATCACGACCTGCGCCTCCTTGAGCGAGTAGAAAATCTCCTGCTTCAAGCATTCGTCTTTCAGCTTGCCGTTGAAGCTCTCACAGTAACCATTCTCCCACGGCGAGCCTGGCGCGATGTACTGGATCTGCGGACCGGTCCTGGCGACCCACTTGCGCAGCGCCTTCGAGATCATCTCGGGGCTGGTGTCGCAACGGATATGCTCCGGGATGCCGTGCAGGCACATCGCGTCGGCCAGCGCCTCGATCACGCCCAAGCTGTTGATGCGGCGAGCGACCTTGAGAGCCAGGCAAGCCCGGCTGTGCTCGTCGATCAGCGCCAGGACACGCAAGCTCCGCCCGTCGTGGGTCTGCGCCTGCACGAAGTCGAAGCTCCAGACATGATTACGGTGGAGCGGTCGCAACCGCACGCACGATCCATGGTTCCGCCAGAGCCGTCTGCGCGGTCGGGGCTTTTGCGAGACCTTCAGCCCCTCGCGACGCCAGATGCGCTGAACCCGATCCTTGCCCACCTGCCGGCCGGCGGTCTGCAGCAGCGCGGTGACACGGCGGTAGCCGTAGCGCCCGTACTCGGAGGCCAAGGCGATGACGGCGCGGGTCAGCCCATCCTCGTCAGCCGGCACGGTGGGCATGTAGCGTTGCGTGCCCCGGTGCTGGCCGACGATCCGGCAGGCGTGACGCTCCGAGAGGCCGTATTTCTCTCGGATGCCGTCGACCGCCTGCCGGCGTCGCTCGGGGGCTACAAGTTTCCCGAGGCGACGTCCTTGAGCACCTGCTTCTCTAGGGACAGATCGGCGACCAGTCGGCGCAGGCGGACGTTTTCGCGCTCAAGATCCTTCATCCGACGTGCCTGATTGACCTGCAGGCCGCCGTACTCCTTGCGCCACCGATAATAGCTCTGCTCGGAGATCTCCGCCTCCTTGCAGGCGAGCGCGAGGCTCTTGCCGTGCGCCGTCAGCACCTCGATCTGGCGCAGATTCAGCACCACCTGCTCCGCGCTCGTCTTCTGACCTCGCTTCATCCCCAACTCCTCTGGTCCTGGCCGATCCTCTCAATCAGCCCGGCCCAAAGCCAGCCGGTCAGGTCAGGCAAGGAGCCGCTGATCACTGACTCGAACTACGAGAGCAGCATACGCCGATGTGCGGCGTCGGCAGGCGCCCCCAATCTGCGGCAGCCGCCGCACCATGATCTGCCGGATTAAGCAAGTATGCTCGTGGAACTTAAGCCAAAGCAAAGCGTATCCACTTTGGCCTCCTCCGCCATGCACGCTTGTTGCAAGTCTCCATGCAAGATGGCGTGAAGCTGTCCCATTCCGAGTTGGCCTCCTGCCGGCGGTGCCAAAGTGGATCAGATGCAATCGTCCTCAGACGCGGCTCCGGCGGTTGTACGCACACCCGAGGAGGTCGCAGCCGTCCGTGCGCAAGCAATCAGGCATGCTCATCAACTGCGGGCGCTAGCCTTCATCGCTCTGCGCGATGGCATGCCAAAATCCGATCTGCGGGCCGCCAATGCCCGTGCGGCGGCCCGGAGCGTGATCCGTGCTGCAAGGCGCGTTTCCGAAGACGCCAAAGCGGCAGTGCGCGCGCGCGCCCTGGAGGTGGTGTCTGACACGGCAGATCACCTGGAGCCCGCCTAGCGGGCGGTACAAGCGCCGGCCCCGCGGCCGCTCGAACACGGCGCGACGACAGACTCCGTTAGACCTCTGCTGACACTTCCCGACATGCATTTTGCCGGAATACCACTTCCAGGGATCTGACGCGGGTTAGGGCGGCCCTGCATCTCTCAATGAGAGCCGCCCGGCTTCAGAGTGCCTTAGCGGGAATAGCAGACACGCGAGTAGCCCCAGCCGTAGCCACAACGGTCGTAAGAACCGCTGTAAAAGCCGCCGAACCGATGGAAGCCACCACCGTGGAAGCCGTGATGGAAGCCGTGTCCGCTGAACCCGCGCCCACCGAAGCCACGTGCTTCGGCAGATCCGGCCAGGGCGACAGCGGCCACGCCGGAGATGATGGCAGCGCTCAGAATGGTCTTGATCATGTCCTGCTCCTCTTCATGTCAGGTGAGAGCAGGATGGCGTCGGCTGAGATCGGCTTCCGTGAGGCGGATCACACAAACCTTGTGGCAGAAGGCCGATGACGGTGCTCTGCGAAGGCCGGGAGGAGAAACGGAAAGCCTGATGGCCGCCGCGCTGCCGGAACCTACCGCGGCCCCGCGCGATGACGCCTTGATCTCATCGGACCTCGCGCGCCGGCCGGGCTCCGGCGGGCAGGGCGCGGACTTGATGCTCGGTCGGGAGAGGCATATCGGATCTCGCCTTCGGGATGGACGACGGCCGAGCAGGTGTTCAGGGCGTGGTACCCTGATGGATCCATGAGGCGCCTCAGCCCGCGATCCTCTCGTTCGCGAACCGGGCTCGCGCGGCGCCATCGGCTTGCAATCCGTGCTCGTTGCACCCGGCGGCGAACTCATCGGGCTCGACGAGGACGCGGACCATGGTCACGCCGCTGCGCGTCACCTCGCCCTCCACCTGCTCCGCCGAGATCCGCCAAGCTTCGTAGCTGGTGGGTAGCCGGTCTGCGTCCTGCATGAAGGCTCGCATCCGGGCGTAGTCCTCGGACCGGTACCAAGCCATGCCGACGCGACGTGGACGCTCCATTACAGAAACCCTGCCCCGAGTGCCCCTTGAAGGCATTGGCTCGCCGGATGGAGCCCACCACTGTCCGCGGATCTCGATAGCCGCTCTGGTCCATGATCCGGGCCATGTCGGCCCCGCGCTCCGCGGCCGTGGTGATGTAGCCGGCCCGCAGCGCGTGCGCTCCGAACGATGAGGCGCCATGGCATCGCGTTCGCGAGCCCAGCAGGGCGGCTCAGGCGGCCCGTGGCGCCCGTTCTGCCGATCGCCGGCCACACACAGGCTCCCACCTGCACCGCCGCGTCCATCCACGGCCCTCCAGATCGGCCGAACCGCTGTCGTCCCTTAATCCAACTCTGGAGGGCTATGCCGAGGGACTGGTGCATGAGGTGCGGCGGCAAGCGGAACGGTCGTCAAGCTGCCGGGACGGCGCTCGGCGGCATCACCTGCGTCTTCTCCGGCGCCGTCGCGCCCTGCACCAGCCCTCGATGCGGCTATCGAACGGCTGCGGCAGGGCGTGGAGCCGGATGCGTAACCGCAGGCAACGGTAGGTGGACCAAGACGACACGGCCAGTCAGCGGGTCGAGGATGCGGATCTGCGCCATGCACGCCCCCTCGGGAGGAACAACCAGGGTGTGCCGATCGAGGTAGAAATCCGTAAACGGCCCGACGTGCGCCAGGGCACACGTCGAAGGTGCTGACTTCATTCTAGCCTGTCTGCATCTGGTAAGCTGATGTAGATCAGCGCGCCTAAGGTCATGACAAGGAACCGGAATGCGCTGTCGATACCATTCCATTCATGTGACATCCACATGCCGAACCACTCACCTCCAACAATGATCAGCCCAACCTGCCAGAGTAAGTAACCAATTGTTAATCCAGCAACGGCGCTGTTTTTGGCTCGACCGAATGTGATCGCATCACTTTTAAGATGTTTAAAAAGTTGAACAGCCCCAACCCAGCACAGTGCAGCAGAGATCACCTCAGTTGAGATAATCATCAAATAAGCTGCATGGTGCAGGGCTTCAACATTGATAGCGCGATAGCGGATGCTCGCGGCCGGGAATGTTGTGTCCATCATCAGTACATGCTGTACGAAAGGCAAGTTCGTGCTGTAATCTGTGATATTACCAAACGCGACAAGGCTAAAAAGCAGTGCGATGGCCGCAACTGTCAATGCTTTGGATAGACGAACAATGATCATCACATTGGCTCCCAAGCCCCTGCTTTCGAATTTTCGGCGCGCCACTCCGAGCGGCGAGACACCAGCCGGGACGCTCTCACACCACCTAGGGAGCAGTGTAGTAGGTCGGCAGCAAACTCCGGAGCAACATAAGATTCTCTTTAGAAGAGCACAGACCGCCACTGCTCAATCGGGTGCGTTGACGGTGCCCACAGTCCTCACGGCTGAGCTAGCGCTGCATTCCTCGTGCGACATGCCGCGCGAGAAGGAGAAGCAGGACTGCCAATGCCGTGAGAACAAGGACAATTATATAAATATCCGCCTCTTGTTGACTGTCGGCCACCCTTAAACCCTAAGCGACCACCACGCCTCGCCAACCAGTACAGCGATGAGCAGGGCGTTGCGGAAGCGCATCTTGAGAGTTGCTGGCCGGATCAGATTACAATGCGCTCTCGATTGAGATTTCAGGCTCAACCACGTCTGTGCGGTCGTGTAGAAGAAGCTCGGCGCGGACGATCGCGACCACCAGCAGCGTGGCTGCTAGCAGGACCGCCACGAATGTGAGCAACGGCGTGATGCCTTGCGCATGCCGTCTGAAAGCTCTGAGCAGCGCGCACCCGAGCAGAAAACTAAGGGCCGAAATGACCGGTGGCGTTTGAGTGATCATATTTTCCCGGGCCGATTGCACACAATCTTATTGTTTCAGGGAGGAGCCGCGGGAGCATCACCCGTTTGAGGGACGCCCGTGGAATGAGTCACGGCGGCCCGGCAGCTGAACAGAGCGGAGCAACATGGTGCTAAAGTACTGCCGGAGGATTGCCACTACCGACTGCGTGGTCAGGCGCTCTTCACCCCGCACCCGGCCCGAGCGCGACACCGGCCGGAACACCGGCCCGGAGGTGATACGGGCCGCCTCCAGCCACTCGCGGACGAGGGCGACCGACCGCACGAACCGGCCGTGCGGGATCGCCTTCTCGAACCCCGCGCCCTCCTGGTCCGTCTTCGCCGCACCAGCACCCGCAGGCCCTCCGGGTGCTCCTGCAAATCCTCGACGTCGAGGGCGACCAGCTCGGACCGCCGGAACGCGCCCGCGAAGCCGAGCGCCAGCAGCGCGCGATCGCGCTTGCCGGTGAGCGTCTGCGGCACGTGCACGAGCATGGCCGAGACCACGTCCACCGTGGCCACCGCCTTTCGGGTCGGGGCGGTGCCGATCCTGCACCGGATCCCCTTCACGGCCGCACGCACCGCCTCGTCCTCGGACGGGTACCTTGGCGAGCTCCGACAATGGTCGTCAGCCACGCGGATTTCCGCGGTAGTCATAAGGCCCGCACCTGATGGAAATTTTGGCCTTGCCGCGCTCCAACTGGTGCAGATGAGTGCCGAGGACACGCCAGACGACCCGCCGCGTTGCCTCCCTCCCCTCGTTCGCGCACGCCAGGGTCGCGCGAACTGCCCCCTCCCCCGTTCGGGCGGTGCGCCGAATTTCGCACTGCCACGAGCTCCCAAAGCTCGCATCACGAGCGATGACGAAGGCCGCGTCCTCAGTTTTCCTGGGGTCGGCCTTGCACGTCTTCGGACTCGACGCCCAAACGCCGACGTGGAGTTCAGCCCCGACCGCCGGAGTGATGATGACACCGGCTAGTGCACTGACGCCTTCAAAACGTACAAAGCTCAGCGCGATTTCTCGGGCGTTTGCAGACGTTTAGCAAATGAGCGCGTGGTGCGTTCGTCAGTGTCTGTGCACTAGGATGGAGATCAGGGCACGCATACTGATCCACTTCGTTGCAAAGTCCACTCTCCAGCGGAGCCCACCTCACCGTTGAGCGGACCGGGGGACCGGTCCACAAATTTACTTCGTGGGGTTCGGCCAATTGTGCTTCTCGAACTCCCGGCCGATCATGGTCTCGACGTATTCCTGCACCGTCGTGCCTTTGAGTGCGACCATCGCCTTAAATGAGTTGAAGGTGGGCGCGTCGAGCCAGACAGATAGAGCTCGCCACAGCGCTGCTGTCCGCGCACCACATCGCCGACCGCGACCAGCTCGCGGCCTTTATCCTCGACGAGGCCACCGGCTTCGGCAGCAATCCCTTCGCCACCACGACGGCCGGCGCTGCGCACCAGCTCTGGAGCACGCGCGCGATCGAGTTCCCTGCCCTCCAGATCGCCTCGCTCGGCCTACCCTGCCTGCTGGTGGCCCTGGCGCGCCTGCCTACTGGCGAGCGGCTGCAGCAGGAGGTTCTGCGGGCAGGTCCGCACGTCCTGTATGTGCTGCGCCAAAGCGACGGCCCCCACGTGGTCGGCGCCGTGCTGCATGGTCGGCCGGGCCAGGCGCTCCCGGGATACGTTCTGCCGAAGAGGCGTGCGCGGTCGCGGCGGTCCCAGGGCACGGCGCAGCTCGACCTGTTCGCGATGCTCTGACACGAGGGGCTCCGCTGCAGAGCGAGGCCCTCTCGATGTCGCTGTCGATCCGGGACGTTGTCCGGCCGCCTCGCTCCCTCAGCTATCAGCCTTCCTCGGCCGCCCACGCCCCTTCTTCGGCTCGGCGCGGGCGCTCACCTTGGCATCGGAGGCCGCCCGCTTCTCGGCCGCGGGCTTGCGGCTCTGCCCAAGGCCGATCTGCTTGGCCAACTCGGAACGTGAGGCCGCGTAGCTCGCCGCCACCATCGGGTAGTTCGGCGGCAGGCCCCACTTCTCCCGGTACTGCTGAGGCGTGAGTCCCCGCCCCGTCAGGTGCCGCTTGAGCGACTTGTAAGGCCGCCCGTCCTCCAAGCTGATGATCGCGTCCGGGGTGATGGTCTTCTTGATTGGCATCAATGGCGTGAGCTTCACCGGCTCCGGCTCCGCCGGCTTCCCAAAGCTGCTCAGTGTCCCATGGATGCTCTTGATCAGGTCCGGCAGGTCAGCAGGTCGGACGTTGTTGTGCGACACGAAGGACGAGACGATGTCGCTGACCAGCTCGATATGGCCAGGGGCGGCTTCTTCACTCATCAAGTGTTCCTATGCGAGAAAACTCGGACAGAGTGATACTTAATCGTCTGCCTGTCAACTTGCCTGACAGGTCAGCGCAAAATTCTCGCCTGCATCGGCGCCGTGCCCACTAAGTACAGTGCTGATGTGGGGCGGCAGAAAGGGGCAGAGCTTGAGGCCCTGTTTCCTCCTCGGGAGCACGGTCGCAAGCCGGGCGGAGAGGCGTCGGCGGCACCTTCCGCCCAACCACGAGGGAGGGGCCGCACGATGCCAATGCTCCTCAGGCCGCGGGCGGCGCGGCGGGGATGCACGGCGATCTCAGGAAACGGCAGGTCGGCCGAGAGGCGCTCAGTCGGGATGACAGGCCGTGGCGACTGCGGGGCGGTTCACGTTCGGCAGAGACTACGTAGGCCTAGGAACGGTCAAGATTGTTGGAAGTTGATGGCCCGTTGCGCGATCGCACGTGTGATTGGCCGGAAGCACACTCCTGCCCATCCAACCGCTGCGCCTCGGCTTGGCATCAAAGTTAAGGAAAACAAGCCGTGCCAAAGATATTGATGATCGACGAGCACAGCGTTTATAGGTCCGGACTTCGCACCCTTATTCCAATCAAGATTGAGGCGGCCACCATATTTGATGTTCCGTCGATCAAGAATGTTGACGATCGAGCGGGATTTGATCTTGTTCTATTAGACGCCGGAATATTCGATCGCGAATGCGCCCTGTTCATGAAGGAGGTGCGAACAGCAAGTCCCAATACCCGCTTCGCTTTGATGTCGCAGTCACGCGCCCGTTCCGATGTGATTGAGGCTATCTCAACAGGATTTCACGGCTTCATTTGCAAGATGGATCCCGAAGCAGATTTATTCGCAGCCATTAAGGACCTGCTTTCAGGTCGTATTTATGTCCCTCGGTGGGTTGCTGATGATGACGGCGGCAATAATGAAATTTTAGCTCTTGAAATCTCACCAATGGAGCGCCTAAAGATCACAGCTCGTCAACGTGAGATCTTGTATTTGCTAGCTCAAGGAATGTCAAACAAGGAAATTTCTAGAATTCTCCAGATTGCCGAAGGGACGGCGAAAATTCATACGACTGCACTCCTGCGGGCACTCGGGGCGCGCAACCGAACTGAAGCGGCAACCGTGGCCGTAAAGCTGCTCGGCTCGGCGCCGCAGGCGATGAAAACAGCCGGCGGTCGCATCGCTCTTGATAAAGTGCAGAATGTACGCGCAAGGCCATGGTCTCACATATTTGGGTGAGCGTTGGTTCCTGAGAGGCGAGAACCGCTGAAGCCCCGCCTTCGCCGCCTTTTAGCTCACCGTCAGCCTGGACGGTCGCTCTAGCACTACTTTGGCAGGTTGAAGGAACGAGCGGCCGGAGCGGAGGGTTTGCCTGGTAGGATGGTCCAGCGCGGATGGTCGCGATGGCAGCAGGCGACTGGCATGGAGACCTGTCCCGCTGGCTCCAGCCGTTCCTGACGGCCCTGTCGCATCCCGCCCGCCGCGCGATGTGCCCGCAGTGCTAGGGCGTGTCTGATCCATCATGGAAGCGAGGAGCGGCGGCACCTCCTGCCTGTACTCAGCCAGTACCTGCCTCGCCTTCGACAATGTGATTTCGGTCTCATTGCATTGCCGTTCTCTTCGTCAATGAACAGCTGTGATCTAGTACCTTTTCCGCGGCGCTATATTTCTGGCGGTAAGCTAGGAGGTATAAATCACCTCGTACGCCATTCGTTGCACTCACAGCAGCGAAGGTCACATCACTGAGAGAACCTGAACTCCCTGGCAGCTTTGTAAGCTCTGCAAAAGGGTTGAAGATTTGCACATCCGGGGCCTCAACCCTCATGGCATACAAAGGGCTTCCTTGAACTATCATCGGAAGGCGCGTCCAGGCTCTTCGAATGCCCTGAGCATACCGTTGAAGCGCTACCTGTATGCTCGGCTTGAGGCAATCCACGTGGATGTGGAGCTGATCCTGACTGCGTCCGCTTGTCGAGTTCACGGCCAGACCAACGTCGTCGATCGGCAGCTCACCCTTGAGGACCTCAGTCACGGTACTGCGAGCCGTCAGCGCAGCTCGCCAGTAGGCGTTGCCCGTAGAGGTTTGCAGCTCAGGTGCCTCGAGGCCAACGACACTCGCAGTCGGCATAACGACGAGGTGAGTGCGCTGGCCGGGCGCACGCAGAACCGCCGTCCCGGGCCGGGCTCCATCGCCGAGATCGACAGAGAGGCAGGGGAACGCTCCGCCCGTGGTCTTCTTGGCAAGGATGCAGCCCTGCAGGGCAACCCAGAGAACGTCACGCGGAGCACCGGCCGCCGCGCCTACTCCCGCCGTTATCAGCGCGACCGCGAGCAGGGCGGCCTGAAGCGAATGTGCAGGTTTCACTTGGGGCGGCTCTCGGATCTAAGACGGTCAGCGTGGTTCATGCGTGGCCGCTCTGCTCCGAGAAGATGCGCCGGGCCTCAGCCCGCAACACGTCCAGCTCATCCTGCAGCCCGTTGATCTGCCCCTCCAGCTAGTCGAGCGTTACGCACTCTGCGGTCAGGCAGACAACCTCTTCGTTCGGTCCTGAAGTGCCGGCGACGGCAACGGACACACGA
Organism: Methylobacterium sp. 4-46; assembly: GCF_000019365.1. Lineage (GTDB taxonomy): Bacteria > Pseudomonadota > Alphaproteobacteria > Rhizobiales > Beijerinckiaceae > Methylobacterium. The sequence goes on from NC_010511.1 coordinate 3,724,736, forward strand.
GCTGGCATCGTCGTCGTGGCAGGCTCAACGTAGAGAGTGACAGTCCCGAGCTGGCGCATGGTGCAGTCTCCGTTCATTGCTCGTCCTGAGTGCCGTCTGCACGCTCGCGCGCTTCACCCTCGCCGGCCGTTCTGGCTCGGATCTGATCCATGATGGGAGCCAGCAGCGAAGGCACCTCTTGGCCGTACTCAGCCAGGAGCTGGCTGGCTTTGGCCAAAGCGTGAATGTGCCCATCCGGAATGGGCCGTTCGGCCATGTGGTCGCTCAGCACGCGCTCGGCGAGCTGGTTCGCGAGCCGGGAGACCTCGGCGAGGCGCTCTGGCGGGGGCTGTCCGTCCGTCATTGCAGGCTGCCTCCGCTTCTCGGTCCTGCGGCTCGCGTCAGCTCGATCATCTTTTCTCGATACCCGCGCTCCATCGCGCTCCAGAGTTCGCTCCAGTGCTCACCGTCGGGGTCAGCACCTCGTGCCCTGATCATATCCCGCGCGGAAAGATCTATCCGGCTCAGCGCAGCATCGGCTTTCGCCTCGACACCGGCGATCGACCAATCAGGGGCAGCCGTGATCCTGTGAAAGGTATCCTCCGCCACCTGTGCCGCGAGCCCACGCCCTAAGAGGACGAATTCTTCAAGAGTTTCGGGCTCCATCGGCTCGCCTGGGGTGCCCTGAGTCTTATCGCGGCGGCCGCTCATCAGCGCCTCAGTGCTCGTTGCGAGTGTCATCCTCACGATTGCGGAACCGGATCCCGGCGCCGCCGCCATTCTCGGAGATGAACTACAGGCCGGATGGTTACTCATCCTCGTCTAACGCTCGGCCGCGCCGGACTGGTGGGGCTTCAGGGTAGACGAAGCGGCGCGACACCCAACCTTCGACCTTCCTGTAGCGCACGAAGATCCAGTTCCCGTTCACCTCGCCCGTGGGGACGATGCCGCGGCCGTTGGGCGGTATCACGCCAACGATCCTGGCTTCTGCCGTCGGGTACTCGCGCACGTTCAGGACGTCGTTGGGTGCGGTGTCTATCACACGCAGGGTCTGCTGAGCGTGTGCCATCTCAGGCGCAATGAGGGCGCTTACTGCGACCAGCGCCTTCAAAGAGGCTTTCATTCGTTCCGCCCTCCAATCACCGTGTCACTGTTCAGCAGCGTCCCTCATGCGTGGCCGCTCTGCTCCGAGAAGATGCGCCGAGCCTCAGCCCGCAACACGGCCAGCTCATCCTGCAGCCCGTTGATCTGCCCCTCCAGTTCGTCGAGCGTCACGCATTTCGCGGTTAGGTAGACGACCTTTCCGTCCGGTTCCGATGTGTCCGCGACGGCAACGGACAGGCGAGCCGGCGCCGAGGATGTGGACGGCTCCACGTGGAGAATGATGGCGCCGAGCTGGCGCATGGTGCGCTCTCCTCGCTTTGCTCCCTGGGTCAGAGCTCCACTATGAATGCTCGTCGCGAGCACCATCCTTTCAAAGGCGAAATCGCAAGCGCCGTACTCCAGCCTAGCGAGCAGTCCTGAAAGCTTGGCGGCTTATCATTGAGACGGCGTCAGAGCGAGATTTCCAGCCCTCAAGCTAGTTTGACACCAAGGCACCGAGACGGAAAGGCGGCCTGCCATCAAGCCGTCTCCCCGTCCGCTTATCAGTGTCCGTGACGGCGCAGAACGTCACGGATCGCCTCCTCCGCGAGCGCCTGGGCGGTCGTATCCTGGTCAAGGGCGATCTGCCGGAGCGCTTTCCGCTCGGCCGTGGTCATGCGGACGATGATCTGCACCCGTCCATCTGACACCTTCCTGCCCATCGGGGCTCCCCCGGTCTCGGCCTTGGTCTCCTCTGCCGGTGCGGGCGCCTCCGCAGGACCGACCTTGCGGGACAGCCGGTCCGACAGGCTGGTGAGCTTCGGTCGTTCGTTCGCCATGTCCTACCCCTCCAACCGGCTCTTCACTTCGCGCCAGAGGGCAAGCATCTCGGCCGCGGCCCTGCCCTCCGGCTCGTACTCGTTCACGGTCTGCCCGCCGATCACGGCGCGGCTCATCGCGACCCGCTGGGAGACCACGGCCTCGGCGACGGTCGCCCCCATCTTGGTCAGCGTCTCCCGCGCCTCCGCCACGATCGCAGGTTCGGCCGCCCCGGTGCGCGGTGGCGCGTGATTGATGACGGCGAGCGGCTGCTTCCCGACCCGTTGTGCGAATTCCAAGGTGGTCGCCACGGCCGCGAGGTCGAACCGCCCTGGTCGGGTTGGGACCAGCACGAGGTCAGCGACGCGCATCGCGTCGGCGATTGAATTCTCCGCGTGGGGCGGCGTGTCGACTATCGCGAACGCCACGCCCTCGTCCCGGGCGGCCGGCAGGATCCGCGGCAACTCCCGCGCGTCGCACTCCACGAGGGCGGGTGTGTCGCCCGGCCGGAGCTGCCACCACCAAGCCAGGGATTGCTGGGGGTCGGCGTCGAACAGCAGCACCGGCTTCTCGCCCTCGGCCGCGATCACGCTGAGGTGCGTCGCCAGGGTCGCCTTGCCGACACCGCCCTTGCGGGCCGCTATCGTGATGGTTTGCACGGAAGCCGTCTCGCGGTGTCGAGGTCAGGACGTCGAGCATGAGAGACGGCTGGGTAACACGCGGTCTCTGCGGCTCGCCACCAGGACGGCTTGAAGCCTAGCCGTCGTGCGGCTTCGCGTTCAAGACGGAGGAGCGGCAAGCCGGCTGGACGGCTCACCATCTCGCCATGTAGATAACGAGACGTCTTGCTATCAGAACCGCTTGCTGGCTCATCTGAGTCCTCATAATTTTCGATAACCGTTCTTCTCGATGGTTTCAGCATGGCCGATCCGACCCCCGACCCTTACCACTCCGGCGAGTGGCTCGCCGCCGCCCAGGAGGTCGCGCGCAACCTCGGCTTCGGGTCGCTGGCCATGGCGCCCGCCGAGCACTGGCAGAAGGTGCTCGCCTGCGTGCGCGACAAGATGCGGCTGCGCGGCGTCACCCCACCCTTCGGCTGGGACCGGGACCTCGCCGAGCAGGCCGGCCGCACCGGCCGCTGACCTCGCGCTCCAAGGGGGCTCCGCCGTGATACCTCCCGACCCTTTCGCCTCGCCTCTCGGCCCCGTGCACCACTCCGTGGAGCGGGCGGTCCAACTCGCCGTGCAGAACCAAATGGACCCGCACCCCGACGTCGCCGAGGGCGTCGCGTGCTACCTCGCGGGCATTCGGGCGCAGGCCCTCGTGCTCGCGGGTGAGGGCGGCAGCGACCGGTTCCTGGGCGCCGTGCGCGCGCAACTCCGGCTGATGATCCCGTCCGACCCGAAGGCGCTCGCGGTCATCGCGGACGACGCCGGATCGGTGCGCCGCCTCGACACCCTCACCCTGATCGCCGACGGGCTGCTGTAGGAGGCCGACGCGCGATGCCGACCATCCCCGACCGCCTCGCCCTGCCGGCGCCGCAGCGCGCCACGGTAGCGCACATCCCGGATGAGGGCGCCCTGCCGGCCGAGTCCGTGGCCCTGGTCCAGGTCTACCAGCGCGCCAGCAAGGCGGACGCGACCGTGCGCGCCTACCGGGCCGACGCCGCCGCCTTCGAGGCGTGGTGCACCCGCTACGGCCTCTGCGCCCTCCCGGCGAACCCGGGGGCGGTCGCGGCCTTCCTGGTCGCCGAGGCCGAGGCCGGCAAGGCCGCCTCCACGATCGGCCGGCGCTGCGCCGCAATCTCGTACGCACACAAGCTCGCCAAGGCGCCCGACCCGACCGAGGACGAGGCCGTGCGCGCGGCCGTGAAGGGGATCCGGCGCAAGATAGGGACGGCCCCGGCCCGCAAGGCCGCCGCCACCGTCGACGTGGTCTCGGCCATGCTCGTGCACGTGCCGCAGACGCTCGCTGGGAAGCGCGATCGCGCGCTGCTCGCGCTCGGCTTCGCGGGCGCGTTCCGGCGGTCCGAGCTGGTCGCCCTCGACGCCGAGGACCTGCAGGAGCACCCGGAGGGCCTGCGGGTGCTGGTGCGGCGGTCGAAGACGGACCAGGAGGGCGCGGGGTTCGAGAAGGCGATCCCGCACGGCCGGTTCGTGCGGCCGGTCGCCCTCGTCCGCGACTGGCTGGGGGCGGCCGGCATCACCTCCGGGCCGGTGTTTCGACCAGTCTCGCGCTCGGGCCGGGTGCGGGGCGAGGAACGGCTGACGACGCAGTCAGTGGCCGCGATCGTGAAGCGGTACGCCACGGGGGCCGGCATGGCCCGGATCATGGATCAGAGCGGCCATCGGGACCCGCGGACGGTGGTGGGCTCCATCCGGCGAGCCAATGCCTTCAAGGGGCACTCGGGGGCGGAGTTTCTGTGATGAAGCGTCCACGCCGCGTCGGCATGGCTTGGTACCGGCCCGAGGATTACGCCCGGATGCGAGCCTTCATGCAGGACGCAGACCGGCTACCCACCAGCTACGAAGCTTGGCGGATCTCGGCGGAGCAGGTGGAGGGCGAGGTGACGCGCAGCGGCGTGACCATGGTCCGCATCCTCATTGAGCCCGATGAGTTCGCCGCCTCGTGCAACGAGCACGGATTGCAAGCCGATGGCGCCGCGCGAGCCCGGTTCGCGAACGAGAGGATCGCGGGCTGAGGCGCCTCATGGATCCATCAGGGTACCACGCCCTGAACACCTGCTCGGCCGTCCTCCATCCCGCGAGAGCTCAGCGCGTCAGGCTCTCGGTCGAAGCTGCGAAGGCCACCTGCGGGTTGTTGAGCGCGAAGTTGATCACCCGCTGGCCAGAATGACTGACAAGCTTCAGGCTGATGGGGCCTCTCTTCAGGCTGGTGCTCTCCCCCGATGAGATGATCTCAGGCCGGTCCGCCTGGGCAGCGAATGCACCGGTGAGCATGCTCGGGCGGCTGTAACCATCCTTCGTCATCACTCGCCACGTCATCGTCTCGGCCGTCGAGAGGTCCCCTTTGCGACGCACGGGAGAAAACATTGCCATGTAGGTCTGCTTGAAGCCGCCCCGGTCCGCCACGAACGTGCACTCGGCCACGGGCGTCCGGCCGAAGACAAGCGTCACGTTCGGCTGGGTGGTGCAGGTCAGGGTGCCGGCTTGCTGAAGAGCTGCGCTCGACAGGGAGCTGTGGGCGTAGGCAGCGCCGGCCGCGAGAGCACCGGCAGCAAGAGCGATAGCAATGGAGCGCATGGAGCGAAACCTTGGGCTTGCTAACCCCTGGTGGGCAGCTCTCGAAGATTGCCAGAGCGTTTGATGCTCGAGCTTGGTGTTAACCAATGCTGTCCATTCGTTTCGGGCGTATTGCTTCATCTGTTACGTGCAGGCTTTTGGTGCGAAGCCGCACACAACACTCCGGAAAGCGCGAGCCGCGCGAGATGAGCGAGCCTGAACTCAGGCCAACCCCATCCTGGTACCGGACCGCGTACCGCTCAAAGCCGGCCTTCGTGTTCATGGTCTCGCATAACGACCGGGCGACCGACCATTGAAAGAGAGTCAGGCGGACCACCGCAGGGCGGAAGCTGCAATCGATGATTTGCCAAGGCTTGCCCGCTGCCCTCGCCAGCTGCAACGCTTCGATCCGTGCATCGCTCTCGGCCATCGCGGTCCTCCGACACAGAGCGCCGCACGGGTCTCACACCGCCAAGCTCATACCAAGAAAAGCTCGCCGCAACAGCACTTAGGACCCAAGCTAAGCTGTGTTGTAGCTTCGGCAACGCCGCAAGAAAAGCCCGCCGCGGCAGGACCGGGCGGGTTGAAGTACAGCTCAAGACGCTCACACCAGAGCACGATATCCTCGGCAACGAAACTATAATCGTGCTGGGCTGTGCCAGATCGTCTGGTTTCAGACACTTTAAGCGGTGCGGTTATAGCCACGAAAGCCCACGTTTCAACCTACGCTAACGGATTGCCCGCTGCACGTTCCTCAGGCCAGGGCCGTCTGCACATTGTGCAGGCTGAGCGCCGTCGTGTCGGAGAAGCCAGCCGTTTGCATAAGCGTCAGTATAGAAACGAAAGAAGCCCGCCACGGCGATGGGGGTGCCGGGTGGGCAGAAAGAGAGTGGGATCGATAAGGATCGGCGTCACTCGACCACAGCCGTGGAGAACGCGCCCTAACCTATGCTATGTTGAAGGTGTCCGAAGGTCCCATCGTACCCGCATGCTCAGAGCGCAGCTCATCCAGCGCGTCGCGGAATTGAACCCGCATCTTCCCTATAGCCAAGCTGACGCAGTCGTGCGCGCGATCCTGGACCGGATCACCGAGGCCCTGATGGAGGGTGACCAGATCGAGCTGCGCGGCTTCGGGGCGTTGAAGACGACGGCGAGAGAGGCGCGGCGAAGTCGCAACCCTCGCACGGGCGAAGCGGTCGAGGTCCCGGCCAAGCGCGACGTGGCGTTCAGGGCCTCGCGTGAGATGAATGGGCGGCTGAATCCCACGCCCAGTCAAAAGCTGCGCGCGGCGGAGTGAGGGTTGGGCCAGCCTTCACGCGTGTGAGGACGTCCAGCGGCGCGTAAGCCCCTGTACGGTCCGTATGATATCAGGGCGGCTTTTCGTTAACATGGGTGAACGCTGCGCGTTGCCGTGCAGAGGTGCCCATGCTCGACGACCAGCTTGCCCGGGCAGTCCGCGCGATCGAAGAGGCCCGCTGCCTCTGTGAGCAGGCAGAGCGCGAGAGGGCGCTGGCCCGCGAGCTTGCCCGTCGGCTCGACCTGAGCCGTGCCGAGTTCAAAGCGTTCCAGCACAACAGCGAGATCGTCCTCCGGGCCGCCGTGAGGGCCGCCCTGACCCCCGGCCCCGCGCCGGACACCGTCGTCCGGCCTCGCGCGCGAGGCGGTGCGGGGGCGTAAGTGCGTGTATGGAAACGGTTTCGGGGCCTCCGGACAGTCTTCCGAAGGTCTCGCCCGGGCCTCAAGCCGGCCGCCAGTCGAGGACCAGTTGATCGGCCTCCGGCGGGGCCTCGTGCGCACTGGCCTAGACTATGCTTTGCTCGCTGCGCTTGCCGCGCCATGATCTGTGAGGTTCGGCGACATCGTTTCAATCTCGCCGTCCGCGCTCCCGGCCGATCTGGCATTCCGATTGCTGCTTCTGCTGTGGAGCTGTGGGCAGCGCGGCACGCGCTGTCCATCAGATCCCCAGCCAACGCGAGACACGGCCATGGATCTGACGAAGGCGCGTCTGGGATGGATTGAACTCTATGCCCAGACCGGCGACGCCGGCCTCGTTTGCCGCCGCTGCGGCATCTCACGCCCGACGTTGCGCAAGTGGTGGCGGAGGTATCAGGCCGCTGGTCCAGCTGGGCTGGTGGAACACAGCCGCCGTCCGCGACGCTTGGCAGCTCAGAAGGTGTTTGCAGAGCACGAGACGCTGATCCTCAGCCTCCGACGCGACCGCAAGCTCGGGATCAAGCAGCTCCGCAATGAGCTCGTCCGTCAGCACGATCTGACGCTGTCGCTCGACACCATCCATCGCGTGCTCGTCCGTCACGGCGAGCAAGTGCTCAAGCGACCGCGGCGGCGCGTCAGAGGGAAGCTCCGCTATAGTCGACCCGTGCCGGGCGATCGGGTGCAGATGGACGCCTGCAAAATCTGCCCGGGTGTGTACCAGTACACCGCCATAGATGACTGCTCGCGCTACGCCGTGTTGGGGATCTATCCACGCCGGACCGCCGCGAACACTCTCGATTTTCTCGACCGCGTGATCGAGGAGATGCCGTTTGCCATTCAGCGGATCCAGACCGACCGCGGACGCGAATTCTTTGCCGAGGCTGTGCAGCAGCGGCTGATCGACTGGGGCATCAAGTTCCGCCCGATCCCGCCACGATCGCCCCATCTGAATGGCAAGGTCGAGCGCAGCCATCGCGCCGCTCTTGAGGAGTTCTGGACCACTGTGGATCCGAAATCCGCGGACATCGCCGACCGCGTGGCCGAGTGGCAGCATCACTGGAACTGGAGCCGCCCCCATTCGGCGCTTGATGGCGCATCTCCCATCGACCGGGTGGCTGAACGCTCGGACCAGACGCCGCTCCGAGAAGAGGTGGAAGCCCTCTTCGACCCCGCTAAAGCGCGCATCCGTCATCCGGACTACCGCATCGATCAGGCCTTGGCCGCGGTGAAATGATCTCCCCAGACCCTACACATGATCCCCTTCGCGGCGAGCCGCGGGCCGGGCTTGAATGAGGGCTTCGGGGCCCGGCCCGCACTCGCGTCCAGTCCCGTTTAGCGTGCGTGACAGACGGCCGGCTCATCCAGGGGCACGCTTCTGGTGTGACCGCCTCCTTGCTCCTCAGCATCACTGGGAGGCGTCACCCGCGGGCCGCGGCATTCCTCCCCAACCTGAAGCGCGGCCCGCGGCTCTCTTCGCGCGCGGCACCGGGCGCTTCCGGCCTTCCAGAAGGGGGCCGCAGGCTCCTCGCCTTCACACCTTGAACCCGCTCGCGCCCCTCCAGGACGTTCAGGTTCTCACAGCAGGCGCGCGCCTGCGCCTCGACCACGCAGCTCGCCTCCAGGTGCCAGCAGTCCTCGCGATCCCCCGGCTTGTCGCAAACACGAACGCGCTGCCGTTCACGGGTCGTTAGCCATAGCCGCCCAGCTTGCCGCCTCCTCTCCGGAGCCGGCCCATGATCCTCCACGCCCTCGCCCTCACGCTGAAGCGACAGGCCCGCACCGCGACGCCGCGGCCCATGAACTCGCGGATGGTCTCGCACACGTCGGCGTAGTAACGGCCGAGGCGGTCCACCCACCGGACCACCAGGGTGTCGCCACGGCGCGGCTTGTCGAATTGTCGAACAGCCGGCGCCCACCGGGTCTGTCAGCAAGGCGGGTGCTGACACCTGACACGCCCTCGTCAGTCACGACGTCGTTGATGTGGAAGCCTGCCGCGGCAGCCTGCTTCTCCTGATGCGCGGTGGTCTGCTCGTTGGTGCTGACCCGGGTGTAGAGGATCGTCTGCGACATGGCCGGATTCCATCCTTAAGGATGGAACCCGTATAGACAGATGTCCGTAGACGGAAAGCAACCTGTACGGACACGATTTTTTACCCCTCTCCCGAGCGTCCGCAGGGGTATACTACTCATACGGACAGCGCAGCCCCTCCGTACGGCGCTCTGATACTTGGCTAGATCTTAACAGTGGAGGCGGCGCGCCCGCAACACACTGCTGCTGCTGGCCTTCATATCGAGGCGTCGCGAGCCAGAAATCAGGATTGGTGGTATGAGCGCTCATGCATGATTGCTCAAAGGAGCTAGGTTATGCTGATTCAACTGGCAGTTGGCACATTCGGTAGCATGTGCAACATAGTCTGCCATTCTATTATGATGACTGCCCTCATTAAAGTTGCTCGCAACCGTGCCCATTCGACCTATTACGGCGCCTTTGCATTATCTTGTATCATGGTTCCTAGTATGTTTGTGCTCATAATTGCACATGTATTGGAAGTATTGATCTGGGCCATTATCTATAATGTATTTGGAGTCATTGCAAATGATTCCGAAGTAGTTTATTTTGCGTTCGTAAACTATACCACACTTGGGTATGGTGACGTCACGCCACTTCAGCGGTGGCGCCTTCTCGGTCCGATTGCTGCCATGAATGGTATCCTTCTTTTCGGTTGGTCCACGGCTGTTATCTTCGAAATCCTTCGGCGCGCCCTGATCCGCATGGATGAACTTGCGCTGTAGGACATGTGCTCTCATACCGGCGCGGCTTTGATCTGATCCGTTCATACAAACCATGGTGCGCGGAGATGCGGGTGAGGAGCAGAGCGCGTCAGCATAGTTCGACATTCCGGTTGTCCGGTGGGGTATACCTGGTGGATTCAAGTGGTCGTCGCAACGGCTTGGCGGAGGGCGGTTGTGATGGCAGGTCGGCGGCGTTCGGATCGGGCACTTCGCGAGAAGCTGCGGTCACCGGGTCGTCCCGGGGTCGGTCTGCGCGAGACGCGGCGGGGGTTCTGGGCGTTCCTCGCGCAGGGTCTCTCCAGCGAGGTCGCAGCGATGAAGCTCGGGATCTCGCCACCGGTCGGCTCGCGGTGGTTCCGGACAGCAGGCGGAATGGCACCTTCCCACCTGTCACCATCATCCAAGTCGCCTTCTGCGCGCTACCTGTCGTTGGCTGAGCGGGAGGAGATCGCGATCCTACAAGCGCAAGGTCACGGGGTCCGGGACGTCGCTCGGCGTCTGGGACGGGCGGCGTCGACCATCTCGCGGGAATTGCGCCGCAATGCGGCGACCCGCAGTGGCGGCCTGGACTATCGCGCCACGACCGCGCAGTGGCACGCTGAACGCGCGGCACGCCGGCCCAAGCCAGCAAAACTGGCGGGGAACGCAGCGCTGCGGACGTACGTGCAGGAGCGGCTCGCCGGAACTGTCGCGACACCGGGCGGGAGCGCTCTGCCTGGCCCTAGCGTTGCCTGGAAGGGACGGCGGCACGGGCGACGCCAGAGCCGGCGATGGGGTCGATCCTGGAGTCCGCAGCAGATCGCCGAGCGCCTACGGCTCGACTTTCCGGGCGATACGACGATGCGCATCAGTCACGAGGCGATCTATCAGGCGCTCTACATCCAGGGCCGGGGCGCGCTGAAGCGTGAGCTGACCGCGTGTCTTCGCACAGGACGGGCTTTGCGTGTGCCGCGGGCCCGCAGCCTGGGCCGAGGCAGGTCGTTCGTCACCCCCGAGGTGCTCATCAGCGAGCGTCCGCCCGAGGTGGAGGACCGCGCGGTGCCGGGGCACTGGGAAGGAGATCTGATCCTGGGTCTGAAGAGTTCGGCGATCGGGACCCTGGTCGAGCGCACGACGCGCTTTACGATGCTGCTGCATCTTCCGCCGATGGACGGCCATGGGGTGACACCGCGTGCGAAGAACGGCCCGGCGCTGGCGGGGCACGGGGCCCAGGCGGTGCGCGAGGCGATCGCCGGCACGATCGCGCGCTTGCCCGAGCAGCTGCGGCGCTCGTTGACCTGGGACCAGGGTACCGAGATGGCCGAGCACGCGCGCTTGCGGATCGACGCGGGTCTGCAGGTCTACTTCTGCGATCCACGCTCACCCTGGCAGCGGGGGACGAACGAGAATACGAACGGGTTACTGCGACAGTACTTCCCGAAAGGAACGGATCTGAGCGCCCACAGCGCGAACGATCTTGCTGCTGTGGCCGCAGCCCTCAACAGCAGACCGCGCAAGACGCTGAACTGGAAGACGCCGGCAGAGGCGCTCGACGCTGTGCTGGCTGCCGTGCAAGATGGTGTTGCGACGACCGCTTGAACCCAAGCCTCACCGGACAATCAAAACACCGAACGGGGCACCAGTTCGCCCGACTCCAACCTCGTTGATCCTCACCAGAGTTGCCGCGTTGCCGAGTGAGGTGCCGGCCGGAGTAGTGCTGTGATCCGACCTGTCGTTCTCGCCATTGCCGCGCTCGTGGTGGCTTCCCTCCCTGTCGCGGGTCAGCCGGCACAGCGCCTCGGAACAGAGAAGGCCGAGATCATCGTCGAGACCGTCGCGGGCGGTCTCGAGCATCCCTGGGGCCTCGCCTTCCTGCCGGATGGACGCATGCTGGTCACCGAAAAGCCGGGGCGCCTGCGTATCGTCTCGGCTGACGGCAAAGTCTCACCCCCGATTGCCGGGACGCCCCAGCCGCACGTCCAGTTCCTGGATGTGGCACTCGATCCCGACTTCTCTGAGAACCAGCTTGTTTACCTCAGCTATGTCGAGTCGCGTGGGGGCGGCTTGGCCACGGTGGCTGGACGTGGGCGGCTCAGCACGACCGGTACGACTTTGGAGGGCTTCGAACTCATCTTTCGGCAGCAACCGACCTCGCCGATCGAGGATCACTTTGGATCACGCTTCGCGTTCACGCCAGACGGCAAGCTCTTCATCTCGACGGGGGACCGTGACGAGCCTGACTCGGCTCAGGATCTCTCGACCGACATGGGCAAGCTCATCCGCGTTAATCCGGACGGCACCGTGCCGGCCGACAACCCATTCGTGCATCGTGCAGGAGTTCGGCCAGAGATCTGGTCTTATGGTCACCGGAACATCGAGGGCCTCGCCATCCAGCCAGGGACCGGGGTCCTCTGGGCGGGGGAGTTCGGACCGACGGGCGGTGACGAGATCAACGTTCCCAAGCCGGGCTGCAACTACGGTTGGCCCCTGGTGAGCTGGGGTGATCACAAGGACGGGCGCGCAATTCCGCGGCCGCCGACACGGCCTGACCTAACGGACGCCATTTATCACTGGACACCATCGGTCTCGTTCTCTGGTATGACGTTCTACACGGGGTCTGCGTTTCCGGCCTGGTATGGAAACCTGCTCCTGGCCGGACTGGCTTCACAGGCCTTGATCCGTCTGACGCTCGCCGGGGCACGTGTCACCGGGGAGGAGCGCATCGCGATGGACGCGCGCATCCGGCACGTTGCCCAAGGACGAGATGGCCTTCTCTACCTTCTGACCGACGAGGACCAGGGGCGGATCCTACGTTTCAAGCCGGGCGGTTGAGCTCAGTTCCGACTGGTGGGTCTCCTCTAGGGAATGAAATTTGAAGTATCTAAGCTAGCCGCTCACCAGTGGAGACGCAGGGGCTGGCCCATGCCGCAGCGGCAATATCCCCGCTGGCATTCAGTCACTCACAATCCAGCCGCCGTCAATATGCACCGACGAGCGTGGTGAACGGCCGGCACGGACCCCGCGCAGACCCGAGTTGACGTGTCTCGATAGGGTATTCCCTCGTTCAACGGCTAAGCTATGGTGGGTCGCCGCGCAGGATGGTGCTGCGATTTGATGATCCGACCGGTGATCGGGGAGACAACCTGCCGAACTCGACCGCCCCACTGATCAACTTGTTTGAGCGTAGCGGCTCCGCTCGAGCGGGGTACGCGATGCCGCACATCCTGTGGCTTAAAACAGTGATTGCGCTCCTCGCCCTGCTGTCTTGGTCAGGAGTTGCTGTTGCGCAGGACGCATCGATCACATTGGCCGACGATCCCTTCGAGATCACCGATCCGCGCGCGAATGCACCGGGCGAGGCAAACCTCTCCATCATCGGATCGTACGAGCGCGCGGCTCAAGGACGGGTGCGAAGCACGTTCGGAGCCGAGAGCGAATACAGCATCGGTATCGTCCCGGATCTGGATTTCCGAGTGGGGCAGACAGGTGCCTACGGCAATCTCGACATCCGCCGCAGGCTTGGCACCGTGTCGACGGACCCGCAGAGCGCAGAAGGTACTAGCGAGCGTGCGGCGCTTGGCGGAACGACACGGTTTGGCGCCCTCTACCAGTTGAGCAAGGAGAGCGGCGCTCTGCCCACCATCGGCTTGGTTGGCCGTGTGCGGGCCCTGTATGGACCAGGGCGCGTGGCATACGACGCTGAGGCTGTTGTGTTGTTCGGCAAGACCCTCGCGCCAGGTGAACTGCCGCTCGGTATCAGCCTCAATCTAGGCTGGGCCGGCCGCCTCAACCCACAGCAAGGGGAACGGCCAAACCGCTACTTGGTGAACGCCTCTGTCGGACAAGCGGTTACGCGCGACACGGCTCTGGTGGCGACCTACGCACGCGAACAGCAGGACCGCGGCGACGCGGATTTCAGTTTGGTGCAGGTCGGCGTCCGCCATCGTTTGCGCGAACAGCGGGCGATCTTAGGCATAGCTGCTGGATTTGGCCTGAACCGGGATACGCCGCAGTTCCAGCTTGCGGTAGCCGTGCAATGGGAACTAGGAGGCTTGTAAGGTGTGACTGGCTAATGCTCCGATGAATTTTGCCCGTGTGGATGCCTCAATTTTACAAAGAGCGATCTCCAAGCGGGAACTCCCCGATTAGGAATGCGGGTGCGAGCCGGGCGGGGCTGCGTTGGCAAGCTTGGTCGGTTGCCCCTCGGTCTCCTCGATCTCGGGACCGTCTTCCTGCGGGATGGAAGAGCTATGCGGGAGAATGGGTGACGCGCTCGGCGTGAGGGCGGCGTATCGAGGCGGGTGTCGAGCCTGCCAGGACCTCTCATCGAGAGCGATACGCCATGGACAGCCCTACCAATATCGTCCGCCTTCGTCAGCCTGAGGAAATCGACGATCCCCTGACGGAGGTGCTGCGCGCCGGCGCCCGCCGCCTGCTCGCCCAAGCCGTCGAGTTGGAGGCTGAGGCCTTCCTCACTGCCATGCAGGATCTGCGGCTACCGGACGGACGCGCTCGCCTAGGTGTGCAGTCCCGGAGTGTGATGGTGCATCATCGGCGCTGACGCGTTTGGTGGAGGATGCACTATGGCAGGAGTTCTTCACGGCAGCGCCCGAACGACGCCGCGTGTTCGAGCCGAGCTCCAAGCGTCGAAAGAAAGTAGCCGCGCCCTTGCCGCCCAGTACGGCTTGAACCCGAAGACGGTCGCCAAATGGCGCAGGCGGGCGGTGACGACCGATGCGCCGATGGGGCCGAAGAAGCCCAGGAGCACGGTCATGACGCCGGCCGAGGAGGCGATCGTGGTCGAGTTCCGGCGGCGGACGCTGCTGCCGCTCGATGATGTCCTGGGCTGCCTGCGCGAGACTATCCCCAGCCTGAGCCGCTCTGCCCTGCATCGATGCCTGCAACGGCATGGCATCTCCCGCCTCCCGGCAGCCGAGACGGCGCTGACACGCAAACGCTTCAAGACCTACGACATCGGCTACGTGCATATCGACAGCTGCGAGCTGCGCCATGCCGACGGCAAGCTGATCATGTTCCTGGCCATCGACCGCGTCTCGAAGTTCACCTACGTCGAGTTCCACGACAGCGCGGGTAAGATGGAAGGATCAGCCTTCCTGAGGAAGGCCGTGGCAGTCTTTCCCTACAAGATACACACGGTCCTGACCGACAATGGCATGGCTTTCGCCGACCTGCCGAAGAACAGGACTGGGCCGAGTCGGCGCTTTCTCGGTCCACATATCTTCGATCGCGTCTGTCTCGAGCACGGCATCGAGCATCGATTGACCAAGCCCTACCATCCTTGGACGAACGGTCAAGCCGAGCGCATGAACCGGACCATCAAGGATGCGACCGTCAGAGTCTTCCACTATGAAGATCTGGAGAGCTTGAAGGCACACGTCCTGGCCTTCGTCACAGCCTACAACTTCGCCAAGCATCTCAAGTCGTTGCGCTGGAAGACCCCGTTCCAGAGCATCTGTCATGCCTGGACCAAAGACCCAGACCGCTTCAAAATCGACCCGCACCACCTCATACCGGGACCATACACCTAGGCGTTCCAGCGCATGCCGGTGCCGCGCACCTCATCGACAGCGGCAATGACCCAGGCGCTGTTGATCAAGATGCTCTGGTAGAGATCGAGGACGGGTACGAGCGGCAGC